>QCSJ01000051.1 GCA_003211535.1 Synechococcus sp. AG-670-A05
AATGCTTACGAAGATCTTGCAGTGCTGCAGATCGCCGGACACTTCCACCTCGGTGATGCTCACCATGCCCTGGTGCACCCGCTCATCGCGGATGCCGTTGATCATCAGCTCACTGACTTCCTTGCGGATCAGGGCTGCGACCCGCTCGACTCGTCGCCCCTGTGCCATCACGCCATCGGTGCTGACGTCACCATGGCACGCAGCACCAGGCTCAGGCTGATGAAACCGCTGACCAGCGCACCGATCAAGGCCACAGCGGTGACGGGGTTGCTGCGTCGCTGGGCCAGGGGCTCAGCAACGGAATTCATCACACCGAGGGTGAAGGCCACCAGGTAACGGGGATAGCGGGTGACGTTGAGGAAGAACTCCCGCATGGGCTGGCGGTTGTTGGAATCTGCTGGCTACTCTGCCGGGCCCATGGATCTATTGGCCATGCTGGAGCTCCATCAATTCCGCCATTCCGCCTTCTGCCTGAAGGTGCGCATGGTTTTGCAGGCCAAGGGACTCAGCTATCGCACGGTAGAGGTGACCCCCGGCATTGGTCAGGTGGCGGTGTTCCGCCTATCCGGACAGCGGCAGGTGCCGGTGCTGGTGGATGGCGATCAAGTCCTGGCCGATTCCTCCACCATCGCTCGTTATCTGGACCAGCGAGAGGCCGATCCTGCTCTGATTCCAAAGGACCCCCGCCAGGCGGCTCAGATGCATCTGCTAGAGGACTGGGCCGATACGACCCTTGCCTTGGCCGGTCGCACGGCGCTGGTGCAGGCCGCGGCGCTGGATCCCGAGCTTCGTGTTGCTCTACTGCCTGACGACCTGCCGGACCCCGTGCGGTCGGTGATGGGGGCGATCCCCGGCGGCTGGGTCAACAACGTGACCGAACTGGTGAACCAGGGAGAGCGTGCTGATTTACTGGCGAGCCTGGAGCAGCTTGCTGCATCCGTCCAGGCAAGCCCCTGGTTGGTGGGGGACAGCATGACGCTGGCGGATCTCGCCGTTGCTGCTCAACTGTCGTTGCTTTGTTTCCCCTCCTCTGCGGGGTCGGCCCTCGCCGGCAAGGGGGTGCCTGGGTTGAGTGATCACCCCAAGCTGCAGCCGTTGTTCCTGTGGCGCGACCAGATCGAACTCAAATTGATGGAGCGGACCCTGGAAGAGGTGTGAAGCGCAATTGGTAGTGGTGCTGGGCAATGGCCTGATCCCGCAGGCTCTCCCCAGGTGAGGCATAGCGTCCTTGCCACTGCTCGGCGCAGATGTCCTCGCCGCAGCGGCTGTAGCGGCTCAGGGTTTCGATCCGGCTCAGACGCGGAGGGCCGGGGGCATGCAGGATCTGCAGCACCAACTCATCGGCCAGGAAGCTGTCGGCGGTTGGACTCTCCTGGAGGCGGCCAGTCACCGTGGTTTCTAAATAGAGATCCCCTCTGAGTCGGGCGATCTGACGGTTGGCGGAGTCGGGGTCCTCCTCCACCCTCAGCAGCTGATCGCCGAGCAGGGCACGACCGATCGCCGTGGCGTTGAAGCTGCGATCTCCGATCAGGCGGCCGCGCCGGTCGCGCTGGAACCGGGCTTGATGCAGCAGGGGTAGATCGTCTGGGGCATCGAGATCCATGCTCTCCACTTGCCAGAGCCCGGCAAACCAGTCGGGATAGATCAGGTCGTCATGATTGGAGGGCCGCGGCAACGGTGCTGGAAGGCTCCAGTTCGGCCAAATGTTTATCCGCTGCTCAAGGCAGCCCTGGGCCCAGGCGGGTCCGGCGCTGAGCAGGATAGTGAGGCTGATCAGCAGCATCCACAACCGCCGTTCCATGTCTGATCCCCTGATCCGTGCCCTTGATGACTATGTGGTGCTGGAGCCCGGCAAGCCGGAGCAGCTGCTCAGCGCTGCCGACACATTGACATGGCTGAGCGGTTGGTTGCGCAGCCTCGATCAGTTGCCGGCTGATCTGGCGGATCAACCCGGTGTGGAAGCAGCGGCTCAGCGGTTGATCGATACGGCCTGTGATCTGGAAATCAGGCCAGGGGTGACCCTGCAGTGGTTCGCGGTGCGGTTGGAGCCGCCCAACGTCTGAAATTCAGTCGGTTCGGCGTTGGGTTGGATCCTTCAGCAGGCTGGGCAGAAGTTGCAGGATCCCGTCAGCGACGGCCTCTGGGGTTTCGTCGTTGATCACCACCGTGAGATCGGCTTCGGAATAGAGGGGACGGCGCTCGTTCAACAACACGTTGAGAGCGGTCTCGGGATCGTCGGTTTGCAGCAGCGGCCGCACGGTGCTGTCCGCCTGCAGTCGCTGAAGCAACTGGTCGGGGACCACATCGAGCCAGATCACGATGCCGCTGTGCAGCAAGCCCCAGTTCTCCGGCTGGGTCACCACACCGCCTCCGGTGGCCACCACCAGGG
Organism: Synechococcus sp. AG-670-A05; assembly: GCA_003211535.1. Lineage (GTDB taxonomy): Bacteria > Cyanobacteriota > Cyanobacteriia > PCC-6307 > Cyanobiaceae > Parasynechococcus. Next base: position 2,390 of record QCSJ01000051.1, read on the forward strand.
AGTGGCGCTGGCTGATCGCGTTCAGCACCTGGCTTTCAATCTGGCGGAACCCTGCTTCACAGTCCCGTTCAAAAATTTCCGGGATGCTGCAGCCGGCGGACTGCTCAATCACAGCATCGGCATCGACAAAGCCGTAACCCAGACGTTTGGCGAGGGGGCGGCCCGTGCTGGTCTTACCGCTGCCCATCATTCCCACTAGATACAGGCTGCGCCCACTTAAGCGCTGCTTGAGGGTGGGAGTGGAATCCGCCATGACTCGGAAACGGCGATAGCTCATTAGGATGCCTTGCGGCCGGAACGTCACATGACTGAAACGAAGTCACCACCACGACACGGCCAAGGTCGTGGTTGTGTCATCACCAGGAGGGCCTGTTTTAGTGCCAGCCATCGCTACTGGCTGCCCGAGCTGTCTACTGACGACAATGCCGCACGCTTCGGACCCTGCGCCTTAGCTCCTGGCCATGGTCACAACTACGAGCTGATCGTTTCCATGGCCGGCGGTCTTGACGCTGACGGCATGGTGCTCAACCTCTCGGAGGTGAAGCACGCCATCCACAACGAAGTGACTGGGCAGCTCGATTTCCGCTTCCTCAATGAGGCCTGGCCGGAATTTGACGTTTCGACCCCTGAAGGTTGCCTCCCCACCACTGAGGCCCTGGTGCGGGTGATCTGGCAGCGCCTTACCGCGCATCTGCCGATCACGGCGCTGCGCCTTTACGAACAACCAGGCCTCTGGGCCGACTACCTCGGACATCCCATGGACGCCTTCCTCACCATTCGCTCCCATTTCGCTGCTGCTCACCGATTGGCTCGCCCGGAGCTGAGCCAGGAAGAAAATGAGGTGATCTACGGCAAATGTGCCCGCCCCCACGGCCATGGTCACAACTACTTAGTGGACGTGACCGTTCGGGGTGAGATTGATCCCCGTTCCGGCATGGTCTGCGACCTCTCTGCCCTGCAGCGCCTAGTGGATGATTTAGTGCTGGAGCCATTTGATCACACGTTTCTCAACAATGATGTGCCCTTCTTCGCGGAGTGCGTGCCCACGGCTGAGAACATCGCCCTGCATATCGCTGACCGGCTATCCAGCCCGATCAAGGCCATAGGAGCCAGCTTGCACAAAGTGCGGCTGCAAGAGAGTCCGAACAATGCGGCCGAGGTCTACGCCGAAGCACCGCAGCTTGAGATGTCACCAGCCGCGCTTGATGCTGTGGCGGCCGTCTAATTGATTGTTTGAAGCCACAACGCCCCACGGTTCGGCTGGTGTTGGCCATCAGCCTCGATGGCCGCTTGGCCCCATCTGGGGGAGGTGCGGCTCAGCTTGGTGGAGAAGGTGACCGGCGTGCCTTGGAGCAGGCCCTGGTCTGGGCGGATGCCTGTCTGATCGGTGCTGGCACGTTGCGGGCCCATCAGTGCACCTGTTTGATATGCGGGCCTCAACTGCTGGAAGAACGCCGACAGCAGGGGCTACCTGAGCAACCGGTAGCAGTGGTAGTGAGCCATCAATCCGCGTTTCCTCAGCATTGGCGCTTTTTCCAGCAGCCGCTGCAGCGCTGGTTGCTGGCTCCGAAACCTCCTTCCGAGGGATTTGATCGCTGGCTGCCGCTGGTTCAGAACTGGAGCGACCAGCTTGAGGGGTTGGCGGCTCAGGGTGTGGAGCGGTTGGTGCTACTGGGGGGGGCTGCCCTCGTGGGGGATTTGCTGCAGCACGATGCCGTCGATGAACTGCAACTGACTCAGGTGCCCCGCCTGTTGGGGGGTGGCAACACCTGGCTGCCGTGTGGGCTGGCAACCCTGCCTGCAGCCGTGACGGCTGCGGATTCCTGGAGAGCGATGGAGCCAGAGCCCTTAGGGGATGGGGAGTGGCTGCTGCGCTACCAGCGACTGCGCTGAATATCCCTCAGTTGAGGGAGCGCAACTCTGAACTTCATCCCTAACTTGGGCCCACCTATCAGCAGCATGGATCCTTGGGCAAAAAAAGAAAGCTGCGCGGTACGGATGGCCCTGATGAACTCACAGGAATGAAGAAAAAGAAGCGGATCTACGGCTTCGGTGGAGACGATCTGATCCGCACGGATGACGGCAAATACAAGGTCTGGGGAGGGGGGGGGGCGCCGACACCTTTCAAACCCTCGATGGTGGCAAGGGCTACATGAAGATCATGGATCTGGAAGGCGCCGACAAGATCACGTTTTGCGGTTGTCGCTCAACACGAATTGAGCAGCGGGGCAAGAACGCTTGGATCGTCAAAAACGACGATGTGAAAGCTGTGGTGAGAGGTATTGCCGCCGAGGATCTCCAGATTGACTTCGATCAGGCGGTCATCTTCATCGCAGCTGATCCCTTGGCATGATCTGCGGTTGAACGACTCTGGTTAAGGTCTGCCGTAACGCCCTGCGGCAGACAACCAATGTCGTCACTCAGAGCCCGCTGGCACCGCTCGATTGCTGAGATCCCCGAGCACCAGTGGCGCGCTCTGGTGGGTAATGACGCTATTCCCTTTTATCGCTGGAGCTGGCTGGAGGCCCTGGAACGCTCCGGCAGCATCATTCCTGATCAGGGCTGGCAGCCGCTGCATCTGGGCATCTGGCGGGACGACACCCCGATCGCTGTTGCCCCGTTGTACCTGAAGGGGCACAGCTACGGCGAGTTTGTATTTGACCAGACCTTTGCCCGATTAGCGGGTGATTTGGGGTTGCGTTATTACCCGAAGCTGCTGGGTATGAGTCCGGTGAGTCCGGTGTTGGGCTATCGCTTCCACATCCGTGCCGGCGAAGACGAAGCGGCCCTCACTGCCGAAATGCTGCGGGTGATCGATCTGTTCTGCGAGCAGAACAGCATTCTGAGCTGTAATTTCCTCTACGTGGATCCTCTGTGGCGTCCTGTGGCGGAGGCCGCTGGTTGTGCCGCCTGGCTCAACCAGCAGAGCCTGTGGAGCCGTGGGGATGACCGTAGCTTTGATAATTACTTGCAAGGCTTCAACGCCAACCAGCGCCGCAACATCAAGCGGGAGCGCAAGGCGGTGGCCAAGGCGGGGCTCACGGTGACGCCACTCACGGGAGAGCAGCTGGACCTGGCACTGCTGAAGAGAATGCACCGCTTCTATGAGCAGCACTGCGCCCGCTGGGGACCGTGGGGCAGCAAGTATCTCGAGGAAGGCTTCTTTGAAGCCCTGGCTGATGTGCACCGGGATCAGGTGGTGCTGTTCTCAGCTCATCGCGGTGATCCTCGCGATCCGGTGGCGATGTCGATGTGCGTGCAGGACGGCAACCAGTTGTGGGGTCGTTACTGGGGCAGCGAGGAGGTGATCGACTGCCTTCACTTCGAGGTCTGCTATTACGCTCCGATCGAATGGGCCTTGCAGCGCGGGATAGACAGCTTTGACCCAGGGGCTGGTGGCAGTCACAAGCGCCGGCGCGGGTTTGTGGCCCGGCCCCACGTCAGCCTGCACCGCTGGTATCACCCCCGGATGGATGGATTGATCCGGGCCTGGTTGCCCAAGGTGAATGCCCTGATGGAGGAGGAGATCCAGGCGATCAATGCTGAACTGCCATTCAAAGCGGATCAGCCAACCCTGGCTTTGTAAGTTCAAGGAATGGTCAAAACCTCAGAAGCGCCAGCTCCGCTGGCAGCATCGATTGATGCTCAGGACGCGCGCCTATCGCAGCGTTTCATTTCCCTAGATCCCAGTGGCTACTTCCTAATCAAGGTGGATGCCGGTGCCGGTGAGTTGGTGGTGGAGCACTACGGCAACACTATTGATGAGAAGGGTCTGGCTCGCGATTCAGACACTGGAGAAGTGCTGAGCTGCAAAGGCGGCAATGGCCCCAGGCAACCCACAAGGATTTATCGCGGTAATAGTGCCAAGCACGTGGGCATCCAGCTCACCGAAGGTGATGGCCCACACACTGTGAGCCGGTTGGACCATGCCCTATATCTTGGGCGGGAGTTGCAAAAGGCGGAGCAGTGCCTGCGCTCTGGTAAAACCTACGTGCAGGACTGAACTTCAGGCCGGCAGCAATTCCTTCTGCGCGGTGGGTTCCTCCGGCGGCAGAGCTTCCACTTGTTCGCGGATTTCTCGCTGCACGATGCTGCGGTATTCAATGAAGTGCTCGTTGTGGGCCAGCATCACTAGGAACTGCTCCAGCACGGCTGGGTTGTTGCGGGCCATGCCGATCATGTAACGCCAGAAGCGGCCGCGGGTATTTCGCTTGATCCCCTGCCGCCATACCACGATTGCCAAAGCGCGGATGTCCACCCAGGAAGGTGCTTTGGGGGCGGCCTTCCAACGGGGTGCTGCCATTTTCAGGTAGTAGCTGTAAACCCGATCCATGTAGGCATTGGGTTCGTACAGGGCGCAGAAGGCATCCACGTATTCATTAGCGATATCGCGGATCGGTCGGGTCGGCTTGAAATTCAGCAGGTTGGTCTGGTTCACGCCCTTGGCGGCATCTTCTCCCTGAATCAGGCGACCTTCCTCTTCTAGACGCGCCCATAGCGCTGTTTTCGGCAGGGCCTGCAGCATCCCCATCATTGCGGCGGGGATACCGGTGCGGGTGACGAACTCCACGATCCGCTGGCCCGCACCATCCCTTTCACCATCGAAGCCGATAATGAAGCCCGCCATCACGCCGATGCCGTTGGCGGTGATTCGATCCACCGCTGCATCCAGTGGGTTACGGGTGTTCTGCACCTTGCGGGCCGTTTCTAGGCTCGCCTCATCCGGAGTTTCGATGCCAAGGAACACTTTCTCGAAGCGAGCGTCATGCATCATCCGCATCATCTCCTCGTCATCAGCGAGGTCAACGGAGGCTTCCGTTGAAAAACTGAAGGGATAACCCCGCTCTTCCTGGAATTTGCGGATCTCCGGTAGCAGCAGCTTGGCATTGCGCTTGTTGCCAATGAAGTTGTCATCCACTAGAAAGACGGAGCGGCGCCAGCCCAGGTCATAGAGGGACTGGAGCTCGGCCACCAGCTGCTCGGGAGTCTTTGTGCGTGGTTTGCGGCCATACAGAACGATAATGTCGCAAAACTCGCAGTTGAACGGGCAGCCGCGAGAGAACTGCACGCTCATCGAGTCGTAGGCATCCAGCTGCAGCAGATCAAAGCGAGGGATCGGCGTTGCCGTCACATCCGGCTTGTCCCCCTCAGCGCTGTAGCGACCACCGGTCTCACCCCGTTCCAGAGCCTCGATGAACATCGGCAGGGTGATTTCCCCTTCATCGAGGATTTTGAAATCAGCCAGGTCCAGCTCCGGTGCATCCGGGGTTGAGCTGGCAAACGGTCCGCCTACGGCCACGGGCAGATTCCGCTGCTTGGCCCGGGCGATCTGCACCGCCATGTCGTCCTTCTGCACGATCATCCCGGAGATGATCACCAGCTCAGCCCATGCCCATTCTTCTGCCTTTACCTCCCTGACGTTGCGGTCCACCAGCTTTATCTCCCACTCGTGGGGGAGCAGAGCTGCCACTGTCACCATCCCTAGCGGCGGCAAAAGCACCTTGCGGTTCACCAGCTCGAGGATCTTTTCGTAGCTCCAGAAGGTTTTAGGGAACTCGGGGTAAATAAATAAGGCGTGCATGGGCTCGACGTCTTTGGAGTGTGATCCGGTCGGCCCGGTGCCAAACATCTGAATCCCAGATGTCAGCTGTTGACAAACCCTAAGTGCTTCTGCCCGAGCGGAGCTCCAGGTCTGATCTAATGGTGGTCACCTCTTGACTCGCACATGGGCGTCGGCATCTATCTCGGACTGGTCGGTTCCGGTCTAGTGACCGCCTTTGTGCTCACCAAGTTGCTGAAAGGCATCAAGCTGATCTGAGCGGTTCCAGTCGTTCCCGACCCCGCCGGCGGATCCACAGCAGCGCCAGAACGGCCCCGATGCCGCCGGTCAACGCAAAGGTGGTGGACAGGCTAGTAGCGACAACCAGCATTGCCGCCACCAGTCCGCTCAGGCCACCTCCGCCCAGGAAGGCAATCTGGCTTAAGCCAGCCATCCGACCGCGCATTACCTGGGGAGAGCCGATCTGGCAGATCAGGTTGCAGCTGCTCAACAGCCCGGCGGTACCGGCCCCGATCAGAAAGGTCATCAACAAACTGAACGCCACCCCCGGACTGCGGGCCATGCCAAGTTGGGCGACAGCAGTGACCAATCCGAACCAACCCAGCGACAGAAAGGGTCTCTGGCTGAATCGAGCGCTGTTGCGTTGCAGCACTATTCCGCCGGTAATGCTTCCAGCAGCTAGCACACTAGTGAACAGCCCCAGATCTCTTGGATCAGGCCCCAGCACCTGATCGGCGATCAAAGGCGCCAATCCCGGATGGAAGAAATTCACCACGCAGAGCACTGCGGTGAGTTGAAGCACACCCTGCAGGGTGCTGCCGCATTGGTTCCAAGCGTCCATCAGAGTTGCCGATTGTCCTGGGTTGCTGCGCTGTTCCGCGTCGCGGTAGGGGCTGAGAAGCAGCATCACGCTGGCGATTGGCAGCAAATAACTGGCGGCATCGATGCCCAGGGCCCAGGCCGGGCCAGCCAGGGCCACCAGCAAGCCACCGACCGGTGGCCCAACCAGTTTCCCCACGTTGAACACCACCGAGAAGCTGGCTAGGTAGCCCGCCAGGTCTTGAGGGTCGTCCACTAACAAGGAGCAATATTTGTTGCGCGCCGTCAGCTCGAAGGCTCCGGCGATGCCCACCAGCAGCGTGCTGCCCAGCAGCAGCAGCACCTGGGCGGTCCCCTGCAGCAGTGGGATAGCCAACGCCCCAAGGGCAGCGGCGGCCAGCAGACTCCACTGGGCCTGCACCAGCACCCGCTCGCAGCCGATTTGATCGGTTCGCACCCCGGCGGGACCGCTGAACACCAGGCTGGGCAGCGACAGCGCCGCAAAGTTCAGGGCCAGCACAAAAGGATCGGCGCTGCCGTGCAGCAGGATCCAGCCCTTGGCGGTGATCCCAGCAAAGGATCCGGCGGTGCTGACGCCTGACACCACCAGGAAGAGGCTGCGCTGCTGCTCCCGGCGCAGGTTGAAAAGGGTCAAGCGTTGGCACGAGCTGCCGCCACCATGGCGCGGGCGCCAACGATCCGGCCGCTGAGGTCGTATATGTCGGCCCCGGTGATCTGCACCGGCACCATCGTTCCCGGGACAGCCTGTTGGCGATCGTCACACGGTTGTATCAGCACCTCGCCGTCCACCTCCGGTGCAAAGCGGGCGCAGCGTCCGATCATCTGCCCGGTCTGGGGGTTGTGCTGCTCGATCAGCACGTCCACAGTGCGGCCCACCCAGCGCTGGTTGCGTTCTTCAGAAATGGGTTGCTGCAGCGCCATCAGCGCGTCCTTGCGGGCCTGGGCAATCTCTGGATCCACCCGATCCTGCAGGTCGGCGGCTGCGGTGCCATCCTCCGGGGAGAAGGTGAACACCCCCACATGGTCAAAGCGCTGAGTTTCTAGGAAGCGTTTCAGGTGCTCGAAATGCTCCTCGGTTTCACCGGGGAAGCCCACTATCAGCGTGGTGCGCAATACCGCATTGGGCAGCTGCTCGCGGATCTGGTCCAGCAGGCCCTCGTTCACATTCGCCTGCCAGGGCCGGTTCATCGCCCGCAGTACTTCGGGGTGGCTGTGCTGCAGCGGAAGGTCCAGGTAGGGCACCACGTTCGGCACCTCCCGATAGGCCGCCAGCACCTCCGGTGTTAGGCCCGTGGGGTAGGCGTAGTGCACCCGAATCCAGGGGATCTCCACCTCCCCCAGCGCCCGTAGCAATTCTGCCAGCTTCGGTTTGCCGTAGAGGTCGAGGCCGTAGTTAGTGGTGATCTGACTGATCAGGATCATTTCCATTACCCCCTGCTCCGCCAGTTGGTGGGCCTCCGCCACGATCGATTCGATCGGCCGGCTGCGCTGGTCCCCCCGCAGCTTGGGAATGATGCAGAAGGCGCAGCGGTAGTCGCAGCCCTCGGCCACCTTCAGGAACGCCACCGCCTGGTCGGTGGTGCGTTGCCGCGGCAGGTGCTCATCCCCCACAAAAGTGGGCACAGCGCTGACGTGGTTCACCCGTTCGCCTGCTTCCACCCGCTGCAGTACCTCAACGATGTGCTGGTAGTCGCCGGTGCCGATGATCGCCTTGGCTTCGGGGATCGACTCCAGGAGTTCCTCCTGGAAGTGCTGGGCCAGGCAGCCGGCAATGATCAGTTCCTTGCCCTGTTCCGCCAGTTCCACCAGGGTGCGCACCGATTCCTCGCGGGCGTCCTGAATGAAGCTGCAAGTGTTAACCACCACCACAGCGGCATCGCGTTCATCGGTGCTGACGCCATAGCCAGCTTCCGCCAGCAGCCCCACCATGTGCTCGGTGTCCACCCGGTTCTTTTCACAGCCCAGGTGGGCGAACGCGACTGTAGGTTTCGTCGGGGTGCTTGTCATCGAGGCGCCGCCTGCGTTTGAACACCCTACGGAGAGGTCCGTTTTCGTCAGAACTGACAGAATTCAGCCACTCGATACGTAATGGATGGGCACCACCCGTCTGGTCAGTCGTCGCCGCCAGGATGCCGGGGCCAAGTGGGCCCGTATCGCGATGGCGGTGCTCGCTACCGTCGGTGTGATCGACACCGGCTCGATCACCCTTAAGCGCTGGGGGCTGTTTGGCAACCTCAGCTGCCCGATGGGTGCCGACGGTTGCGACAAGGTGCTCAACAGTCCCTGGGGCACCTTGGCGGCCGACATTCCGCTCTCATTTGTCGGGCTGCTGGCCTACCTCGCCGTTCTGGCGATGGCGCTGTTGCCGCTGCTGCCTGGTCTCCAGGAGAACAAGAGCGATCTCTCCCGCCGCACCTGGTGGGGAATGTTCGCTGTATCCCTGGGGATGGCGGTGTTCAGCGGCGTGCTGGTGGGCCTGATGGTGATCAAGATTCAGGCCTTCTGCTTCTTCTGTGTTCTTTCGGCCGTTCTGTCGCTGTCACTGTTTGTGCTGTCGGTGATCGGTGGTGCCTGGGAAGACCTCGGTCAGCTGATTTTCCGCGGCATCCTCCTGGCCTTGGCGGTGTTGCTGGGGGGGCTGATCTGGGCCTCAGTGGTGGATCCTGATCGCCCCGATGCCTCCGTCAGCGGTAAGGGCGTCGCGCCTTTGGTCACTACCGCCAGTTCTACAGCCGCGGTGGCCCTGGCGGACCATCTCACCGCCTCCGGTGCGGTCATGTACTCGGCCTGGTGGTGCCCCCATTGCCATGAGCAGAAGGAGTTGTTCGGCAAGGAGGCCTCTGAGCAGCTCAAGGTGGTGGAGTGCGCTCCCGACGGTCGCAACAACCAGACGGATCTTTGCCGCAGTAAAGGTCTTGAGGGCTTCCCCAGCTGGGAGATCAACGGTGAAATCGATTCCGGTGTGAAGCCCCTTGAGGTGCTGGCTGATTTGAGCGGTTATGAGGGCGATCGTGCTTTCTGATCGCTGATCAGGGTTTGTTTAAGGGCGTACAGCCCTGGTGTGGAGACCCCGGGCTCTGCTCTGGCGGGAGTGGCATTGCCAGTGGGGCAGCGGCGAGGGGGCATCGGTGCGGAAATGCCCCCCCCCTGCTTTCCCGCCTGAACAGACAAGCTTCTAATAACTTGTGGCTTGTCACAAGTTGGTGGCGTAGATCGAGCAGCAGATTCAGGTCGCGCCGACTGCTGTCGTCCAGCAACAGATTGTTCTTTTGCAGGCATTCCAGCAGCGGTTGTTGGTCAAGGTGGTCGAGTTTTCTGCTCAGCTGCTCCAGGCCGGCGCTGAGCCTGCGTCCGGAGCGATCCACACCAGCCCGCTGCCAGCAGAACAGCCGCAGCTGCTCGATCTGCAGCAGCAGCTCCGCGCTGGTGATTGCTCCCTCCAGGGCTTGCCCGAAGCTTTGCGGCTGTGTAGGGGCCATCGGTTTCAACGCCGGTCCGAGGTCAATGTCCGCCAGGCGATGAGCGAACACCAGGCATTCCATCAGGGAGTTGCTGGCCAGCCGGTTGGCGCCATGGACCCCGGTGCAGGCCACTTCGCCAACGGCGTAGAGGCCGGGAAGATCCGTGGCTGCGCGCAGATCCGTCGCAACACCGCCCATCCAGTAGTGCGCTGCAGGAGCCACAGGAATCGGCCGTTCCATGGGGTTGAGACCGAACTCGCTGCAGCGATCGAGAATTGTGGGAAAACGCGTTTCCGCCTTGCTGCTGGGGATAGCGGCAAAATCCAGCCACATCTGAGCCACGCCCTGCTCCCGCATGCGTTGGACGAGGGCGCGACTCACCTGATCCCTCGGGGCCAGATCCCGCTGCTTAAGGTGGTCCACTGGGCTACCGCCCCGTGCATCCACCAGCACGCCGCCTTCCCCTCGCACCGCCTCTGAAATGAGGAAGCAGGGGGCATCATCGAGCCGCAGTGCTGTGGGGTGGAACTGCACGAATTCCAGATCTTCCACCGAAGCACCGGCTTGCCAAGCCAGGGCGATCCCCTCTCCGCAGGCCTGTGCTGGATTCGTGGTGTTGGCAAACAAGTGCCCGCCGCCGCCGCTGGCCAGCACCACCGCTCGGGCCTGGATCCGTTGGAGGTGGCGGCCATCCAGCAGCTGGACACCGCAGCAACGCCCGTCCTCCACCTCAAGCCGTGTCACCCGTACGCCTCGCCGGTGCAGCAGACCTGGCCGTTGTTCCACCCGCTCGCGCAACACATCCACCAGGGCGCGTCCGGTGCGGTCCTGCACATGCAGCACCCGCCGATGGCTGTGGGCCGCTTCCAGGGTCGTGGCCAGGCCATGGTTGTCTCGATCAAAGGCCATGCCCAGCTGCTGCAGGCGATCCACGCAACGGGGTGCGGCATCCACCAGAAACCGGACGGCATCGCCATCACACAGTCCGGCACCGGCTTTCATGGTGTCGTCGGCATGGCTGCTGGAGGAATCCTCCGGTCGGGTCACGGCGGCAATGCCCCCCTGAGCCCAACGGCTGGAGGAGCGTCGCCCGGTGTTGCGGTTCAGCAACAGCACCGATAACCCCGCTGGTAATTCGAGGCATGTCATCAACCCTGCCGCTCCGGCGCCGACTACCACCACATCCCATGGGCCGGGATCGATGGCATCAATTGGGCGGTAGGACTCCATCCAGGCAATTAAAAAAGCCGTCGGATCGTCCGACGGCTTTAGGTTTACGGCTGATTAGTGGTGTGATCAGCGGTACTGGCCGTCATTGATACGGTCGTCGCCCTCGTTCAGAGCGATTTCAGGTGGGGTGACCGTGAAGTTCTCCTTGTACTTGTTGAACAATTCCACTTGACGCTCGCTCAGGTCGAGATTCAACACGTCGTCAACG
>QCSJ01000052.1 GCA_003211535.1 Synechococcus sp. AG-670-A05
GAGCATTTGCTGTCGTCGCCCTGTCGCCATCGGCGTTGGTGTCAGCGGACACAGGCTTGGGTCGTGCGGGAGGGCGCCTGGATGCAGCGGCAGTTGGCGCAGCTTCCGGGCCTGACGCCGTTGCCGTCGGCGGCCAACTTTCTGTTGATTCATGCCGAGCACTCCCTGGTGCCCCTGGGCGAAGCGTTGCAACAGCGGCATCGAATTCTTGTGCGGGACTGTCGCTCGTTTGAAGGGCTGGGCGAAAACTGGCTGCGGATCGGTTTGCAGTCGCGGCGTCACAACCGCCGCATTGTGAGCGCGATGCTTAGGGAACTGCGCTGCACACCATTGGATTGAATTCAGTCCAGGAGGCTCTGCAGCAGATCCACCAATCGCTGATCGGCGTCACGGATTGCCAGCCGTTCCATTCCCTGTCGCATTGCTTGCAGCAGCGAAGGGTCAGCCTCTGGGTCGCCCAGCTGGTGACCGAGAAGATGCTGAATTGCCTGCCCCAGGACTGTTGCCTGTGGTGGGTGTTGATGGACGATGACAGCCCCTCCCTGCTCAGCGGCACAGGCGGCGTTGGCCTCCTGGTGCTGATCGGCCGCCTGGGGGAAGGGCACCAGGATTGAGGGGGTTCCGCAAACCGCTAGTTCACTGAGGCTGCCGGCGCCGGCACGGCTCACTGCCAGGTCGGCATGTTGCAGCAGACCTGGAACCTCATCGCTGAAGGGTTGCTCCACAAGTAGACAGTGTCGTAACTGGCCCACCTCGGCGTCGTTGTGGCCGGTTAGGTGAATCACGCGGCAGCCCTGCTTCAGCAGTTCTGGCAACACAGCACGCACCATTCGGTTCAGGCCCACGGCGCCCTGGCTGCCGCCGATCACCACCAGCAGCGGCCCCGTGCCCTGAGGTACCCAATCCGGCAACGGTTGGGGCTCAAGAAAATCAGCTCGCACCGGCATTCCCGTCATCAACGGCCGACTGCCGGGAATGCGCCCGGTGGTTACGGGCAGGCCAACGGCCACTCCACGACAGAAGCGCCCCAGCAAGCGGGTCACCCGGCCGGGGACGGCATTCGCCTCATGCAGCACTGCCGGCACATTGCAGAATCGGGCCGCCAGGATGGCTGGTGCTGCGATGTACCCACCAGTAGTAAAAACTATTTGGATTCGTTCCCTTCGGATCAGTTGAGCGACTTGGAACCCAGCGGTCAGCAACCGCAACAGCTGCATCAGCTGGTTAAGTCCGCTGCCTTGGAGCCCTCCAGCCTTGACTGTCACCAAATGAAAGTGCTGTGGCACCAGCTGCGTTTCGAGGCGATCCGGGACGCCCAGCCAACTCACCTGCCAAACCTCGGGAAGCGCTTCTGCCACTGCCAAGGCGGGGAACAGGTGGCCACCGGTGCCGCTGGCGGCAATCAGAAGCCGGGTCATGGGCGGCGGACGTCCCCGATCGTGGCGCCTAACTTAGTTGCATTGACGGGGTTGGTCCGATGCGTTCTTCGGTGAGAGCAGCCCTGCTAGCCATGGTCTGGTCTGCTGTCATGCCCCTGCCGCTGTCGGCTGCTGGTGCCGTTGTTCCTTCGGCTGCTGAGGGATATGGAAGCCGCCTGGAGATGGCTCTCAACAGTGGCGATACCGAAGATCTGACCTACTTGACTGGTCCTGATCTGAGCAGCACGGTTCAGCGTCGTTATGACCGTTTCGCGACGGATTTTCCCGAAAACCGTTGGAGTGTTGAGGCCATGGATCCCCTGGCCGATGGCCGGTCGCGGCTGCGTGTGGTGGTCCGCGGTAGCGGAACGGCTAATGGCCAGAACTACCGTCTGGAGGCATCTCAGATCCTTGCTATTCGGATTGAGGCCGGCGTGATGGTGGAGGAGGAGGTGCTGGAGGAACAGACACTGCTGCGGAGCGGAACGGCTGAGCTCCCTATCACAGTGCAGATTCCTGATGCGGTGCTGACAGGCAGCCGGTACGACATCGATGTGATCATCGATGAGCCGTTGGGTCAGGCGTTGGCGGCAGGGGGGCTGATCGAACTCACCCCGGATCAGCGATTGGAGCAGCAGCGCCCCTTGGTTCAGCTCGCCCCCCTCGGTGGTGGTGGGTTGTTCAAACAGGTGCAGGCGCCACAACGATCCGGCGTCCAGGCTTGGGCTGTGATGCTTGTTCACCCGGACGGTGTCGTCACCGCAACCAAGCAGGTGCGGGTCGTTGATACAGATGGAAAAATCACACGATAGTGAGTTGCTCTCGTGAATGTATTCTCACGATTTCGTTCCAAACCGCCGATGCAGGGCTGAGACATCTTCATCGCCGTGTCCCCCCTGCATCAGGTCATGCTCCAGTTGCTGCACCAGGCGGCTGATCGGTAGTTCGAGCTGCACGCTCTCCGCTGCATCCAGAGCGATCCCAAGGTCCTTGTGATGCAGGGCCAGGCGGAAACCCAGCGGGTACGACCCCACCAGCATCCCCGCTGCGCGATTGGTCAGGGCCCAGGAGCCGGCTGCCCCGCCACGCAGAGCCTCCAGCACCTGATCCATGGGCAGGTCGAGCCGTTCTCCGAGAGCCATCGCTTCGGCCACGGCGGCATAGCTGCCGGCCACTAGCACCTGATTCACTGCCTTCACCTGCTGGCCGCGGCCCACGGGCCCGAAGTGGTGAATCGTGCCGCCGATCACCTCCAGCAGCGGACGGACCCGCTCAAGTGCGTCCGCCTCTCCGCCCACTAACAGCGTCAGCGTTCCCGCCTTGGCTCCTTCGGTGCCGCCCGTCACCGGCACATCGAGATAATTCACCCCCTGCCGTCCCAGAAGTTCAGCGCAGTCCATCGCCGTCGCGGGTGCGATCGTCGAGCAATCCGCCACCACCGATCCGGGGCGGAGGGCCGAGGCCGCGCCATTGGGCCCGAACAGCACGTTCCCCACAGCTGTGTCATCACTGACGCAGAGCATGAGCACGTCAACGGTTTCGGCTGTTTCGGCCGGACTGGCACACGATCGCGATCCAAGCAGTTCTGGAGCTGCCTCCGCGTTCCGGCTTCGGGTGTGCACGTTGAGCCTGAAACCTGCCTTGCAGAGATTGGCGGCCATCGGCAGTCCCAGGGCCCCCAGGCCGATGAAGCCAAGGCTCAGGTCACATGTGGTCATCCCTTTGGACCAAAGCAAACAGATTCTGCTGGAAAGACCCCTCAGAGTGAGGTCAACACAATCGCTGTGCCAATGAAGCGAACAGCTATCCCTCCCGTATTGATTGCCCTGTTGGTCATGCCAGGGCTGACGTCATCACGGTCTGCCCAGGCAGCATCCAAACGCTCGCAGGACCAGAAGCAGGCTCTTGTTCAAGCCCACAAGAACTGGTCCCAGCAGACCTACAACAGGCGACTAGACCTGATGGAAAACAGGCAGCGCTGTGTGGATGCTGCTGAGTCCATCAGCGCTTTGAAGGACTGCCGCAAGAGCAGCAGGAAAGATCTGAAGTCCCTTCGAAAGGACCGCCTGACTTATCTGAATCAGGTAAGGGAAGACATTGGTCTTCCGGCGCGTCAGACAAAGAAGCGCCGGAAGCAACAGGTCTGAGGGCCTATCAGGCGTCGTTGAGGGCGGCCACACCGGGCAGCACCTTGCCTTCCAGCAGTTCCAGGCTCGCACCGCCACCAGTGGAGATGTGGGACATCTTGTCGGCCAGACCGGCTTTCTCCACAGCGGCCACGGAATCGCCGCCGCCGATGATCGTGCAACAGCCCTTGCCGCTCAGTTCCGCAAGGGTGGTGGCGATGGAGTTGGTCCCGGTGGCGAATTTCTCGAATTCGAACACACCCATGGGGCCGTTCCAGATCACGGTCTGACAGTCGGCCAGAGCGGCCTGGAATACCTTCACCGCATCAGGACCGATGTCCAGACCCATCCAGCCATCAGGGATGGCGGTGACATCAGCCACCTGGCTGTTGGCATCGGGGGCGAAGTTGTCGGCCAGCACCACGTCGGTGGGCAGCAGCAGTTCAACGCCCTTGGCCTTGGCCTTGGCTTCCAGCTCCTTGGCCAGTTCCAGCTTGTCCTCTTCCACCAGGCTCTTGCCCACCGAGAGGCCCCGGGCCTTATAGAAAGTGAAGATCATGCCGCCGCCGATCAGCACCTTGTCGCACTTGTCGATCAGGGCCTCGAGCACGCCGATCTTCGAGCTCACCTTTGAACCACCGACGATGGCGGCCAGAGGGCGCTTGGGCTCATCCACGGCACCCTGTAGGTACTGAAGTTCCTTCTCCATTAGGAAGCCTGCGACGGCGGGCTTGAGGAACTTGGTAACACCTTCGGTGGAAGCGTGGGCACGGTGGGCGGCGCCGAAAGCGTCGTTCACGTACACCTCAGCCAGACCGGCGAGCTTCTCGGCGAACCCGGCTTCGTTCTTCTCTTCCTGAGCGAAGAAGCGCACGTTCTCGAGGAGTACCACATCACCGTTGGCCATGGCGCCCACCTTGGCTTCAGCGTCATCACCTATGCAGCTGTCGGTCTTGACCACCGGCTTGCTCAGCAGTTCGCTCAGGCGGGCGGCCACGGGGGTGAGACGCATCGCGTCCTTTACCTGACCTTTGGGGCGGCCGAAGTGAGCGGAAAGGATTACCTGGGCTCCCTTGCCGATTAGGTCATTGATCGTGGGCAGGGCGGCGCGGATTCGGGTGTCGTCGGTGATCACACCGGCGTCATTCAGGGGCACGTTGAAATCAACCCGCACGAGAACGCGTTTGCCGCTCAGGTCGCCGGCTTGAAGGCTGGCCAGGGAACGCTTCGCCATGGGGTTGTGTCGTGCAGTAAGAAAACGGGAGGAGATTAACCCGTGTTTCGCGTTCCCGAATCTCTTGTCCGGGAGTGGCTCCAGCTTCTACGACATGGCGGACGATTTGAATGCAATTGAAATGGGAATCGGCGGCGTGACCCTTAAATCCTCGGTGGCGCCGTGAGCACACCGGCCATTCAGTGGTATCCAGGCCACATCGCCAAGGCTGAACAGCAACTCAGACGCCACCTCGACAAAGTGGATCTGGTGATTGAAGTCCGCGATGCCCGGATTCCCCTGGCAACGGGTCACCCCTACCTCGACCGATGGCTGAAGGGGAAGCAGCACCTGCTCGTGATTAACCGGCGCGATATGGTGACTTCGGCTGCTCGGGAGGCCTGGGAAGCCTGGTTCAAGGCTCGGGGCCAGCGCACGGTCTGGTGCGATGCCAAGGCGGGCGCTGGTGTGAAGCAGGTGCAGCTGGGGGCGATACGCGCTGGTGATCAGCTGAATGAACGCCGACGCAACCGCGGCATGCGGCCCCGTCCTGTCCGGGCCCTGACGCTGGGATTCCCCAATGTGGGCAAGTCAGCGCTGATCAACCGGTTGGTGAAGCAGAAAGTGGTGGCCAGTGCCCGACGGGCCGGTGTCACCCGCACCTTGCGTTGGGTGCGGTTGGGGCAGGACCTCGATCTGCTAGACGCCCCCGGGGTGTTGCCGCCGCGGCTGGATGATCAACAGGCGGCGCTCCACCTGGCCCTGTGCGACGACATCGGCCAGGCCGCCTACGACGGCGAGCTGGTGGCGCAGGCGTTTCTGCAGTTGCTGATCGCTCTTCAGCCGCAGCAGGCCTCCGGCGTTGCCATCGATGTCTTAGAGAACCGATACGGCATTCCCTTTCGTGGAGAGATAGCGGATCCTCCCTATTGGCTGGCGGCGGCGGCGCAGCGCCACACCTCCGGCGATACGGCCCGGATGGCACAGCGTCTGCTGGATGATTTCCGCAAGGCCGCCCTTGGCAGCATTGCCCTGGAGCTACCGGAATGACCCCCACCTGGAAGCTACCTCCTCTACCGGAGGAGACCTTCAGCGCTTCCTTCGGTGAGGGCGAGGGTGAACTGGTGACGCTGATCTACCCCAAGCCGCTGCCCATGCGGCTGGATCGCTGGCTGGTGAGTCAGCGCAGCGAGCAGAGCCGGGCCCGGATCCAGAAATTCATTGATGCCGGTTATGTGCGGGTGAACGGCAAGACCGGGAAAGCCAAAACGCCCCTTCGCCAGGGGGATGAGGTGCAACTGTGGATGCCGCCACCGGAGCCGCTGCCGTACCTCAAGCCACAACCGATGGAGTTGAACGTTCTGTTCGAGGACGAGCATCTGATCGTGATTAACAAGCCCGCCGGCCTCACGGTACATCCGGCCCCCGGCAACAAAGACGGCACGCTGGTGAACGGCCTGCTGCACCACTGCCCTGATCTGCCGGGGATCAGCGGCAAGCTGCGGCCGGGCATTGTTCACCGGCTGGATAAGGACACCACCGGTTGCATCGTCATCGCCAAATCCCAGGAGGCGCTGGTGCGGTTGCAGGGGCAGATCCAGAAGCGGATCGCTTCAAGGGAGTATCTGGCGGTGGTGCATGGGGTGCCTGGCGGTGATAGCGGAAGGATTGTGGGTGCTATTGGACGCCATCCCGTTGATCGCAAAAAGTACGCCGTGGTCAGTGATGACTCTGGCCGTTATGCCTGCACCCATTGGACGTTGGTGGAACGGCTTGGTGATTACTCGTTGCTGCGCTTCAAGCTGGACACCGGCCGCACCCATCAGATCCGGGTGCACTGCGCTCACATAAACCATCCGGTGGTGGGGGATCCCACCTACAGCCGCTGTCGCAAGCTGCCGATGGAGTTGCCGGGACAGGCGCTGCATGCCTTTGAGCTGGGCTTGGATCATCCGATCAGTGGGGAGCGGATGGTATTGCAGGCGCCATTACCAGAGGTGATGGAGAGGTTGCTGGGGGTTTTGCGGAAGCGAATTGCTTGACAAATCTCAGGAACTCTTTTCCATAGATCAACTTGCGGACAGTTCGACTGTGGTCATCCGTTTGCGTTGCCGCCGCATCTGGGTTTCCTCTCTGCTGCGCTTACTGCGGAATCAGCTGATGCCAGTTCGCATCAGACGACTCTTGATCGTGGTGGATCAGCCGAAGGTTGTTGCGTTCTCCAAACTCAGTGATCGCTCCAAAGCAGCCTGATGTCAGGTCGCTAATAATCCCTGCCGCAGTCCAGCCACCGCTGCTCCGGTTCGACTACTCACCCGCAGTTTGCGCATCACCGATTGCATGTGGTCACGCACGGTGGTCGCGGCCAAATGCATGCGCTCACCGACTTCTTTATTGGTTAAACCATCAGCGACGAGGCTCAGGACTTGCAACTCCCTGTCACTCAGTTGTTCAACCCTTGCTGTGGTGCTCTCGCAGATGTGAATAGCGGGATCAACGAAGCGTTCATCGCGGTTCACAGCTGCCAGAGCCTGCGTCAGGACACAGGTCGGTCCACCGATGTTCTGGTCGAGCACGACGGCGGAGAGAACGGGATCCTGCATGTCCTGAGCGGTTTGATCATGGTTGTCCGTCAAGATCAGTACGCAACGGTGATTCAAGTCGCGTCGCTGCACCTGGCGGATCAGATCCATTCCAGTGCCGTCTTGAAGATGTTCAGATATGAACAGAATTGATTGGGCCGGGTTTTCATCGAGGTGATCGAGGACTGCAGCCATCGATGTAGCGCGGAGACCTGGATAAGCACAGTTGAGGTTCGCTAGCTCGTTGACAGTGTCCATTGCTACAAGGCGCGGATGGATGCAGCTGATGACGGCACGCTCATGGATCAGCTTGCCTAACTCCTGCAGAAAGGTTGGGAACGACATGGCCAAAGACCCTCGACTGAAAATTAGTTGGAAAACTTTTTTCAAGTTGTGGCAAATTATTCGCGGCTGTTACGGCAACCGGGGACACGCATCCACCAGGGAGCGGCTGATGGCGGCCTGGGGAGCCTGAAAGATCCGCTCGCCCCGTCCTTCCTCCACAATCCGGCCCTTGTCCAGCACGATCACTCGATGACAGAAGCCGCTGGCCACGGAGAGATCGTGTGTCACGAAAATCATCGCCAACCCCAGCTCCTGCTGTAGTTCCCGCAGCAGCGCCAATACCTCGGCTTGCACCTCCGCATCGAGCATGCTAACGCTCTCATCGCATATCAGCACCTTCGGCTGTAGTGCGAGGGCACGGGCAATGGCTACCCGCTGCTGTTGCCCGCCGGACAGTTGCCGGGGGAGCCGCCCCTGGAACTGCTCAGCCGGATGCAATCCGACGCGCTCCATCAGTTCTCGCGCTCCCTGGCGGGCGGAAGCTTTGCTGCACAGGCCATGTATGAGGAATGGGTCGGCAATAGCCTCCGCCACGCTCAGGGCCGGATTCAGGCAGGCCAGAGGGTCCTGAAACACCATCTGCAGGGCTCGGCGTGCCTGCCGCAATGGTTTCCCCTTCAGGCCCAGCAGGTTAAGGCCCAACAGGTCCACGCGGCCACCGCGGATGGTGTTGAGCCCCATCAGAGCTCGGCAGAGTGTGCTTTTGCCGCAGCCTGAGGCTCCAACGACCCCGAGGCTTTCCCCGGCGCGGAGCGTCAGGCTGATGCCATCCACTGCCTTTAGCCAGATGGGGGACCAGGGCGTACCCCCAACGCTGTGCCAGCAGCGCATCTCGTCCACGCTCAGCACCGTGTTGGCATCGGGTCTGGACGGGGTCTGCCCTCCTTCCCGGGCCCGGGCCGAGGCCACCAGGCGCTTCCCCAAATCGGAGCTGGGCAGGGTCAGCAGCTGATAGCTAGGACCGTCCTCCACCTTGCGGCCGCCATCGAGCATTGCCATGCGTTCGCACCAGCGTGCCGCCATGGCCAGATCGTGGCTGATCAACAGCAGGGCACTGCCCATTTCCTCGCAAAGACCGCTCAGTTCGGCCATCACCTGACCTGCCACAACGACATCAAGGCTGGTGGTGGGTTCATCGGCGATGAGCAGAGGCGGCTCCAGGGCGATGGCAAGGGCGATGGCCAGGCGCTGGCGCATGCCACCGCTCAGCTCGTGGGGAAACGCGCCTCGACGCCGTGCGCCGATGCCCACCCTCTCTAGCAGCTCATCACGGCGTTGCTGTCGCCAGCGTTCGTTGCTTTCCGGACGATGGGCCTTCAGGGTGTCCAGCAGATGAGCACTGACCGTCATCAACGGATTCAGTCGGGTCATCTGGTCCTGAAACACAAGCCCCGCCGCAAGGCCCCGCAGCCGTCGCAGGGCGGGTCGATCCAGCCTGCGCGGGTCGATGTTCGTCAACCGCAATGTCCCCTCGCACTCGGTGCCTTGGGGCAGCAATTGCATCACGGCACGGGCCACGGTGCTTTTGCCACAGCCCGAGGCCCCCACCAGGGCCAGGGTCTCTCCTGGCCTCAGGGTCAGATCCAGGCCATTGAGGGTCCAGCGATCACTGCCCGGGTACCGCAGCCGCAGCTGTTCGAGCTCCAGAACAGGCCGCGACATGGAGAGGACGGGGGGTCGAGCACTGCATACCATGGATTGACCCACTGGGTCGGATGCTCGACGCTTCCTCACCACAGGATTTCCCCCGGACTGTCAGTGCTCCGGCTCCTGTCGTGTGCGGTGGCCCGCAGCTGAGACGTCATCCGGTTCGCCATCCCGATGAATACGGCATCCCCTTGCCGGAGTGGTTGCGGCAATGCATCCTCAACGTCCCACCGGGATTGGGGCAGAGCTGCCCGACGGATCCGGAAGCCCTTTTAGTGGTGGCCTTCGATTTCGGTTTTCAGCTGCATGAGGGCCAGTTCCGGGCCAGTGGTGACCATTACATCGTTCATCCCGTTGCAGTTGCCGATCTGCTGAGGGACATCGGTGCCAGCGCAAGTGTGATCGCGGCCGGGTTCCTGCATGACGTGGTGGAAGATACCGATGTCACCCCCGACCAGATCGAGCAACATTTCGGCTCCGAAGTGCGGGAGCTAGTGGAGGGTGTGACCAAATTGGGCGGCATTCACTTCAACAACCGCACCGAAGCGCAGGCGGAGAACCTGCGCCGGATGTTCCTGGCTATGGCCAGTGATATTCGGGTGGTGTTGGTGAAGCTGGCGGATCGGCTGCACAACATGCGGACGCTGGGAGCGCTTAAGGAGGAGAAGCGCCAACGCATCGCCAGGGAAACCCGCGAGATCTATGCCCCCCTGGCCAACCGCCTGGGGATCGGACGCTTCAAGTGGGAACTGGAGGATCTGGCCTTTAAGTTGCTGGAGCCGGAGGCATTCCGAGAGATCCAGGAGGAGGTTTCCACCAAGCGCAGTGAACGGGAGCAGCGTCTCGGGGTCACCGTTGGGCTGCTTAATGATCGGTTGGCTCAAGCCGGACTCGAGGGTTGTGAGGTGAGTGGCCGTCCGAAGCACCTCTATGGCATCTGGAGCAAGATGCAACGGCAGCAGAAGGCGTTCCACGAGATCTATGACGTAGCGGCGTTGAGGATCATTACGCCGAGTGTCGAGGGCTGTTACCGCGCTCTTGCGGTGGTGCATGACACTTTCCGTCCGATTCCCGGACGTTTTAAGGACTACATCGGTCTGCCCAAGCCCAATGGCTATCAGTCACTGCACACCGCAGTGATCGGGCGCCATCGGCCGATCGAGGTGCAGATCCGCACCATCGACATGCACCGGGTGGCGGAATTTGGTATCGCGGCTCACTGGAAATACAAGGAAGGTGGCTCACCAGCCAGCAGCAGCAACGATGCCGAGCGCTTCAACTGGCTGCGGCAGCTGGTGGATTGGCAACAGGAGGGTGGCAACGACGATCACAACGACTACCTCTCTTCGATCAAGGAAGACCTCTTCGATGAAGAGGTCTTCGTGTTCACCCCCAAGGGGGATGTGGTTGGTCTCCGGAAGGGGGCGACGCCGGTCGACTTCGCCTACCGGATCCACTCCGAGGTCGGCAATCATTGCCACGGTGCCCGCATCAACGACCGGCTCTGCCCGCTGGCGACGGCGTTGCAGAACGGCGACTTCGTTCAGATTCTCACCAGCAACACGGCCCATCCGAGCCTGGACTGGCTCAATTTCGTCGCCACCCCCACGGCCCGCAACCGCATTCGCCATTGGTACAAGCGCAGCCACCGGGACGAGACGATCGAACGGGGTAAAGAGCTCCTGGCGCGCGAACTTGGACGGGATGGTTTCGACGCACTCCTGAACGGTGAGGCCATGGCCAGGGTTGCTCAGCGCTGCAACGTCGGCTCCACCGACGACCTGCTGGCTTCGCTCGGCTTCGGTGCCGTGACCCTGCAACAGGTGCTTAATCGCTTCCGCGAGGAGATCCGCCTGATTGCCGAACAGGACAGCACCCCCCCAAGCAACGAGGAGGTGGCCAGGGCCCTCGTCCCCCCCAGGGAGACAACGTCAGATAATCGCCAGAGCGAGGACGCAATCCTTGGCCTCGAAGGATTGGACTATCGCTTGGGGGGCTGCTGCAGTCCTCTGCCCGGTGAACCGATTGTCGGCACCGTGGCACTCGGCAACCATGGCATCACCATCCACCGCCAGGAGTGCGCCAATGTTGAGACGATTCCCAAGGAACGTCGCTTACCGGTGCGCTGGAACACCCATGGTGACCAGTCACTGCAACGCTTTCCAGTGCAGCTGCGGATCGAGGTGATCGATCGCGTTGGGATCCTCAAGGACATCCTGATGCGGCTGTCGGATGGGGCCATCAACGTCAGTGATGCCCAGGTGAAAACCGCTGTGGGGCGCCCGGCCAGAATCGATCTGAGAGTGGAATTGCGCGGCTCAGACCAACTCAGCCGAACCATGGATCAAATTCGTTCCATGGCCGACGTAATTGACATTGCCCGAACAGGGGTCAGTTGACGTTAAGGCGGCGTTGAAAGAGCAGGTAGGCCATCACACCCAGCGCCAGAGCCATAAGAGCGCCGACCAGGGTCGAACCCAACAGGAGCCGTTGCAGGACGTCCCAGCCCTGATCCCAAAGGTTGCTGCGGTTTACATCTTCCAGGTCGGCTCCGGCCAGTGGCCCCAGGAGCCTGCTGCCGACCAGGAAGTTGAACCAGTACAGCGGTACGTAGGTGAGAGGGTTGCTAACCAGGGTGCCTGCGGCGGCGAGCAGGTGGTTGCCCCGCACCACGGTCGCGACGCCCACGCTGAGGATGATCTGCAGCCCAAAAAAGGGATAGCAGCCGCAGAACACCCCAGCAGCCAGGCCGCGGGCCCGTTGCCCTGCTGTACCTTCCTGCTCCCAGAGCCAGTTGAGGCCGCGGCGCAGGCGTTCACGGTTGTTCTGCAGCAACCGTTGCATGGGCTGGGGCAGGAGCGATGAAAGCGTGGATCCTAGGTATGAGTAAAGGAACGCCGCCCTTCCCCTGACCGCTTCCGACACCATTACTGCAGTGGCCACGGCAGTCGCCCCCGGCCAGGGCGGAATCGCTGTGATCCGTCTCTCTGGGCCTGATGCGGAAGTAACGGGGCGCCGCGTGGTGCAATGCCCGGGTCGTCAGGAGTGGGGGTCCCATCGGGTGGTGTACGGCCACGTGAATGACGCTGCAGGCCAACGCCTGGATGAGGTGCTGCTGTTGTTGATGCGTGGTCCCCGCAGCTTCACCGGCGAGGACGTGGTGGAGATCCACTGCCATGGCGGGGTGATCGCCGTGCAGCGCGTGCTGGAAAGGGTGTTGGCGCAACCGGGGGTCCGCCGGGCCCTGCCAGGGGAATTCAGCCAACGGGCGGTGCTCAACGGTCGCTTGGATCTCACGCGGGCTGAAGCCATCAACCAGTTGGTGGCGGCCCGCAGCCGCAGGGCGGCGGACCTGGCCATCGCTGGCCTTGATGGCGGGATTCAGGCACGAATCACGGCTCTGCGGGAGCGCCTTCTGGATCAGCTCACTGAGCTGGAGGCCCGGGTCGATTTCGAGGAGGACCTGCCGCCGCTGGATGGTGAGACGTTGCTGGATGCGTTGCAGCAGGTGCGCCAGGCGCTGCTCTGCCTTGTGGAGGACGGTGAGCGCGGCGATACCCTGCGCAGCGGCCTCCGGGTGGCATTGGTGGGCCACCCCAACGTGGGTAAGAGCTCCCTGTTGAACCGGCTCAGCCGCCGCGAGCGGGCGATCGTGACCGAGCTGCCTGGTACTACCCGCGACCTGCTGGAAAGCGAGATTGTTCTCGAGGGCGTGCCTATCACCCTGCTTGATACTGCCGGCATCCGCGTAACCCAGGACGTCGTGGAACGGATGGGCATCGCCCGCAGCGAAGAAGCTTTGGCGTCTGCGGATCTGGTGCTGCTGGTGATCGATGCCCAGCAGGGCTGGACCCAGGAGGATCACGCCTTGCTGGAGCGCATTCCTCCCGCGGTTCCACGCCTCGTGGTGGCCAACAAGCAGGATCTTCTGAAGGCCGCGGCCCCCGCGCAAGCCGATGTGCTGCTGTCGGCTATCAGTGGTGCAGGGGAGGATCAACTGGTGGAAGCGCTGCTGACCCGATGTGGCGCCGCTGATGCCTCGGCTGTGCTGCTGGCGCTGAACGAACGGCAGCGGGACCTGGCGGGCCGGGCGGCCGAGGCCCTGGACCGCAGCCAGGAGGTGGCGGCCCAGCAGCTGCCCTGGGACTTCTGGACCATTGACCTGCGGGAGGCGATCCGCGCGCTGGGGGAGATCA
>QCSJ01000053.1 GCA_003211535.1 Synechococcus sp. AG-670-A05
TATGCCATGACTAGATTGCACTGGGTTTTGCAGTATTTGTCCTTATGGGCTTAATTACTGACATGACGATCCAGGGGGACTTGAATCCTTGCTTCGTCTAAGACGAAGTGAACCCGAGCCCCGTCTCTCTCGCTTCATAACTCAGGTGCTCTCGCCACCTCAGGACAATTGCTACTTGGGCCATGACAAGATCGAACTGGGTCACTCAGTACTCCCTCAGCACTGCTCAGCAGACACGATTTGATAATCCTGAAGGGCATTTGCTTCAGGCGCTGGATTGCCTTAATCGATGGGGTGGATGGCAGACATGGCAGCGTCTGGATCACCTCGGTCAGATCGCGAAAACCGACTGACCCGTCAGCCCTTGAACTTCGCCAGTTCTGCCTTCATCGCAGTGAGGCCTTCTTCCAACTTCGAGTAGTTGTCAGGGTCTTCTTCCCAGGTGTTGATCAGCTTCTGAGCTGTCTCGATGAAGTCTTTCATAGCTTCACAAGCCCGGAGGAGGTCCATGCGTACGAATAGATCAGGAGTGCAAAGGTACTTCTACACGACAGCCTCAGCGGTTATTCCACAGCAGCACTATTCGGCCAACTATTGTAGTTCATACTAAACATACTCTTGATACACACAAAGTCGCCTTCCATCAACTATCAACCAGGAATCTCAGTGTAGGTTATCTGCGTCAAAACGGATTCACCGCAACGTACTGATCGTCTCAATAAATTATCTCAGTCTGTGTCACGGAGATAGTACATAAACCCAGGAAACACAATAATATGATTAATAAATCTTTTTCATTCTCTTTCTTATGGTCCTCTCCTGCTGCCACGAAGACCATCTTCTCCATTCAATCTCGTGCGCCGTTAAGGACTGGTCTTGCAAAGACGACGCATCCTCTATGCCTGGAAGTTTAAATCTTATTGGACAGCTAGGAGCCGAGTTCATGGGTAAATAATTTTTTATAACTTAGAGAGCTGTGCAATTCGTTGATTGTAATAAAAACAACCGATTTACAGCGATAAGTAGATTTACTTACAGCATTCCTGGCTGAAATTATAGTCATGTTTGTGCATTGTCGGCCTTCACTCGTATTTTGAATATCATTACTTGATTATGTAAATTGATGCTTGTGCCCCCTATTCATCTATCGTAAGTATCTAGCCAGGTACGTGTCGATGCGCTCCTATCAAAGCCCAGAACAAGTTTGGAAGATAGTCGTCGGTGTTTCATCGATCTTTATTGGCGGCATTGCAGTTCTCTCTAGCTTGTTCGTCGTTCCCGCAGGCGAAGTTGGTGTCGTAACAACACTTGGGAAGGTTTCAGATGAGCCCCGACAGCCTGGTCTGAATTTCAAAATACCATTTATACAAAGCACGCACTCCTTTAGTGTAAGGACCCAAGTGGTTCCGGAAAAATTCTCTACTCTAACGAAGGATCTTCAGGTTATTGAAGCAACTGCAACTGTTAAATATGCAGTAAAGCAATCCGAAGCACCTAGAATCTACAGCACTATTGCCATGGACGACTCAGCAATTTACGCAAGGGTTATCCAGCCATCGTTGCTGAAATCGCTTAAATCAGTCTTTTCGAAATATGAGCTTGATACTATAGCCACAGACTGGAATAGTATTTCTTCACTTGTGCAGGACAGTGTGTCGCAGGAGCTGAGTAAATTTGATTATGTGGCTGTTAGAGGGCTTGATATCACAGGTTTGCAGATAGCGGAGGAATACAGAGCGGCAATTGAACAGAAACAAATTGCCCAACAACAGCTCCTTCGAGCAAAGACAGAAGTTCAGATCGCTGAGCAAGAGGCAATAAAGTTTGAGACATTGAACAAGTCGCTCAACGACAGTGTTTTGTACAAGTTATTTCTTGATAAATGGGATGGACAAACTCAAGTCGTTCCCTCCTTCAATGGTAGAGCGACACCACCGGTGATTGTTGGGAGAAATTGATATGGGATGGCGAGGGAATAACTGTATAAGTGCTGCTGGCATTAAATGCCCGCGCCGCAGGTAACTCATTGAAATAGTCTGCTGAGATCGGAAAGATCCGTGTCAATGCACTGCGGCAATAGCGCAATCATGCCAGAAGCTGCGCAGAGGGACGTGGACGTATTCATGCTTTAAGCAAAGCGTAGACATAACGAATGAGTCAAGTTCTAACTATATCTCTAGCAACACTCGGGACAGCTCTTCTCTTCAGCTTGGCTAGCCATGGCTAACACCTTCACTGCAGAGATCGGCCTCGGCCTGCTGACAGTCAGGTACTAAGCCGACACGTCTGTTGAGAAAGCAGACAACAAAAAGCCCCCCTTGCGGGAGGCTGATCTCAGTGAGGAACAAGTCTGAAAACTCGATCGAAATCGGGCTATAAATCAGAACTTGATGACGGTTTGCACAACACCGCCAAACTGGGAGGCATCTTCCACACCCTGAGACTGCTCAGGAAGGTAGAAGACTGCAGGAATGACTGAAATTTTGTCAGCCACCTTCAGCTGGAGGGAAGCTTCGACTGCAAGTTTGGCAGCATCAGGGTCATCCCCCTTCTGAGAAACAATGTACTGGGGAGCACCGAAGCCAACGGCAAGCTTATGGCTTGACTTTGCCAGCTTGTCCCATTGGAAGCCAACCATCCAGCTAGCAAGTGTTTCAACGTCAGAACCCTCCAGGGTGGAGAATCCATAACCAGCGCTGATTGAAGGAATCAAGCCAGCGTCAGAAGGCTTCCAGAAACCGTTGAAAGCAAAGTTATTGGAGTAGACATCGGTGCCCTTAATGCAACTTTGCTCCTTAAAGAAGCCAGTTCCAAAACCTGCCTTGCACTGTCCGTAGCGATAGCCGAAAGCAGCACCCCACTTTTTAGTTCCATAACCGATCTGAGCGGTTGTATTTGAACTTGAGTTGGAGGTGAACATACCTCCCTCTGCGGGATTGCTGTTTTCCGCCTCTCCAGCATCGGCAACGTAGTTCACAGCTGCACTGAACTTGGGCTTTCCTTTCGCAACTTTCTGCTTCCAGATCAAACCAACCAAACCGCCGGTTTCTTTGTTGTAAACGCCTGGAGTACCCCAATGACCACCAAACATATTGAGGGTTTTCACCGTATAAGCAGAAGGCTTCATACCTAAGCTTTCGGTATTTCTCGCGAGCGGACCTGCAATTGCGGTCAGGCCTGTTGCAACAGGAAAGCGGTAGTAAAGACGATCAACCATCATCATGTTTCCGGACATTCCGGAAACATCCAACTTGCGCAGTCCGCCGGAGAAAGCGGATCCATCTTTCATGTTGCCCCCGCGAAGGCGGGTGAAGAGCAGATCCTTACCAGTAAAAGATGTCTTGAGCCCCAGGCGGTAGTCGTAAGAGAAGCTAAGTGCGTCATAGAGAGCCTTATCACTGTCAGCCTCAGAATTGATGGCGCCCGTGACGAAGGTTGCTTTACCACTGAGCTTGGTGGTAGTGGAGAACTGAGTCGCATCCAGTTCGCCCACTCGCGTTTCTAGACCATCGACACGACCGCGAATCACAGCCAGCTCTGATTCAAATTCATAGATCAGGCGACGTATTTGATCGGTCATCTCGGTGACACGATCGAGGCAGGCGTTCAGTAGTGCTGCCGCTTCGTAGCGGGTCATGGCGCGGTTACCACTGAAAGTGCCATTGGGGTAACCGGCGACACAGCCGTAACGCTCGATCAGGTTTGCCAGAGACTGATAGGCCCAGTCAGTTGGGTAGACGTCGGAGAATTGGGTGACGCTGGTGACCTGGTCAGCGGAAGCCGCGTAATTAGAAATGCCGTTGATGTTCAGCTCGGCGGCATTGGCACAAGTTGTTATTAGGCCAAGGGTGGCTGGAGCCACCAGCAGTTTCTGGAAGAGTTTCATTGAGTTCTCACACCAAGAGAAAATACTGGTAATGCACACCAGCAACTCATACTTTATGGACACAGTATCAATGTGTCGGTAAGGGTAAATCAAGAGTCTATTATGAATCGGTTAAATTAATACATCGACTTTGAATTACCACAAGGCTTCTAGCCTATGTGGAGGGATTTAGGAATTGAGAAGATCAATGAGTAATAAGGCCCCTCAAGTCTTGGTTTTGAATGACGCGTCAATCCTCACGTTGCTGACAGCAACACGCTCCAAAGATAGATTGGACAGTGCACAACTGCGTCTGACTACCTGGCCTTGTAAGACTTGGTCAGTATAAGATGTCTGCTTGAGTCAAATTTCAGCCATCCTTCACTGCGAAGATGGCCCAGTACTCGAGTTACCGTGACACGAGTAGTGCTTAACGCACTAGCGATTTCTTGATGGGTCAGACGAAGATCTAATCGAATCCCTTCATTACAAGCAATGCCATATTCTTGAATAAGCATTTCCAGAAAACCTTGTATTCTCTCTTGAACTTTTCTCAAGCCCAATAGAGACAAAAGCCTTTGAGATTGTCTATATCTGTGATACATAGCGCTCGCCATCGCGCTAGATAAAGCGTGCGAATTTTCAATATCCTTCAAGTTTATGCAGATCAGATCGCAATCAGTTGTGCAAATTGCTTCATAAACTTCCATGCCGCTCATAGGTTCCCCAAACGGCTGGCCAGGGCCTGCCAGGCCAAGCAGTAATTCATCACCATTAAATGTAACAGACCCTAATTTGACCATGCCGCGTATTACCAACCAAATTTTGTCTGGCAGAAGAGGTATTGAATTGCCTGAGTTGACATGAATAGTAGAATTATTTTTGTAGGCAGCTTCCAGCAATTCGCGAAGATTGGATTGATCTTCGATTTGTTTGTTTTGTGATGTGCAGCTCATGGATTTGCACAAATTTCCTTTAACTTTACAGGCAGTTGCGCTGTGATTGGTTAAGGTGGATTTATATGCTGCTTAACTCTTGGCAAAGGTCTAAAAGGATTTTTGTAAAACGACTTCACTTCGGGCTCTACGATATTTAGATTGAATACGCCTCCTAACGTTCTCTTTTGTTGAAGATCGAGTCCTTGTTCTGAAGGAATAAAGAACAGCTTTGATCCAAGAATTAACGTTTTTTACCCAGCTATTAAGTCTTAAAGGTCGGAGTTGGAAGTTGCTGACTGACTATCGCGGCCAACAGGACCAGAAGTGACGAGGTCCAGAGGCAGGCCTGCATCCCACCGGACTCCGTACGGCCAAGCATGAACACTGCGCCAGAAAGCAGTGTGCCGATCAGACGCCCTGCGGCGTTGGCCATGTAATAGAAGCCCACGTTCAGGCTGACGCTCTCGGCATCGGTATAGGCCAGCACCATGTAGGAGTGGATCGACGAATTCATCGCAAACACCACTCCAAATGCTGCCAAACCAGCGGTGATGGCAACCGCAATGTTGGCATCACGCCAGAGCGCGACGCCGATCAACGCGGGAATGGCGGTGAGCAAAGCACTCCAGAACTGCACGGCCGAGACCCGAGGGGAAGCTGTCTGCCCCCACAACCGACGCAGGCCAGGAGCCGAACCCTGCACGATGCCGTAACCGATCACCCAGGTGCCCATGAAGGCACCCACCTGCTCGAAGTTCCAGCCCAGTGATGCCTCCAGGTACACCGGCAGGGCCACCACGAACCAGACATCACGCGCCCCGAACAGGAAGAAGCGCGCCATCGACAGCTTGTTGATGCCCTCGGACTTGGAGAACAGGGACGAGAACGCAGGCTTGGACTTCATCTTTCCGATCTCACCCGGCAGCACCAGCGTCAGCAGGAAGGCCATGGCAAGGCCAGCTGCCATCCAGCCCACAGCCGCATTGAATCCAAACAGTGTCAGCAGAACACCGCCCAGAAAGAAGCCGACACCCTTAAGCGCGTTCTTGGACCCAGTGAGGATTGCCACCCATTTGAACAGTTGTTTCTGGCCCTGCTGTTCATCGTCTGGCGTTTCCAGCACCACCGTCTTGATGGCGCTTTTGGCACTCATCTTGTTGAGGTCCTTGGCGATCCCACTGATGGCCTGAGCGGCCATCACGTAGACCACACTCAACAGTTTCGGCCAGCTGGCTGCCACGGGCATCAGCATCAACAGCGAGAGGATCTGCAGCAACGTCCCCACCCAGAGGGTGAGCCGCAGGCCGTAACGGGCCCCGATCCAACCGCCATAGAGGTTCGTCGCCACCCCGAAGAACTCGTAGAAGAGGAACAGAAAGGCGATCTCGAGGGTGGTGTAGCCAAGCTGGTGAAAATGGAACACCACCAGCATCCGCAACGCACCATCGGTGAGCGTGAAAGCCCAGTAGTTGGCGGTGACGATGCCGTACTGCTGCAGGTGGGAGAGCTTCATGCTTCGAGCTCAACCACGTGGCAGGTGAGGTCTGCCATGCGGCAGCTATAGCCCCATTCGTTGTCGTACCAGGCGAAGACCTTCAACTGGTTGTCATCCACAACCATCGTCGAGAGAGCATCGATGATCGAACTGCGGTTGTCGTTGGTGTAGTCGCAGGACACGAGCGGGCGTTCCTCGTAACCCAAAATTCCCTTTAGCGAGCCCTCTGAGGCGGTCTTAAACGCAGCGTTCACCTGCTCCACGGTGACGTTCTGCTTGAGCTCGAACACCGCATCGGTGAGCGATCCATTCAGCAGAGGAACGCGAACGGCGTGACCGTTGAGCTTGCCCTTGAGTTCCGGGAAGATCATGGCGATCGCTTTTGCGGAGCCGGTGGTGGTGGGGATCAGCGAGGTCAGTCCTGAGCGGGCCCGGCGCAGATCGCTTTTGTAGGCATCGATCGGCACCTGGGTGTTTGTGATGTCGTGAATGGTGGTGATCATTCCGTGCTCGATACCGAAGCTCTCGTGCACTACCTTCACCACCGGCGCCAGACAATTGGTGGTGCAGGAGGCCGCTGTCACCAACTTGTGCCGCGCCGGTTCATAGAGCTGGTGATTGATGCCGTAGACGATGTTGAGTGCTTCCTCGCCGGCGACACTGCCCTTGACCGGGCAGGCCGCTACCACCCGTTTGAGGCCCAGCTGTTCGAAGTAGGGATTGAGAGTTTCCGGCGTTTTGATCTTGCCGCTGGCCTCGAGCACCATCTCCACACCGCATTCGGCCCAGGGAACGGCTGTTGGATCTATTTCTATCGACCATGTGAGGTCTGATCCCTCCACGCTGAATCCATCAGCGCTGCTGGTGATCCCTCGATCCCAGCGACCATGGACAGAATCGAACTCCAGCAGGTGAGCCGCCGTGGCCGCATCACCAGCCGGATCATTGACGTGCACCAGCTCAATTCCTGGCCTTCCCCAAAGAGCCCGGAACACCAAACGACCGATCCGGCCAAATCCGTTGATTCCAATTTTCATGGGAACTAAAAGATCCAAAGGAGAGCGGGTGTGGTCCCCAGATCTCCTTGGATTTCATAAGTTTTTTAGATAATTAACTCAAAAAAGTTTGACTCTCATTACTTGCCTATTTTGTTCACAGCAGCCTTGGCCTTGGAGAGAATTTCACCCTTCAACGGAACAAAGCCCAGGGAGGGAGCCTTATTCTGAGCAGCGTCGCTGAGCATGTAGTTGAGGGCTTCCTTCACCACAGCAGCGTCATTGCGATTGCCGGTTTTGTACGCCAAGACCCAGGTCAGCGTGGCGATGGGATAAGCACCTTTGGCGGAAGGGTTGGGGTTCGTGCCGGCTAGGTCCTGATCCAGGGTGATGCCGTTTAGGGCAGTGGCACCCGCAGCCACGGAGGGCTTCAGGAATTCGCCAGACAAGTTCTGGAGAGCAGCGGCTTTGACTTTTCCCCTGATATACGACTGGTTGACATAACCGATGGCACCAGTCCTGTTCTGGATCAAACCGGCTACACCGGAATTGCCCTTGGCGCCGACCCCAGCAGGCCACTTGACGGACTTACCGGTTCCAAGAGTCCAGGTGCTGGAGAAGGCCTTCATGGAATTGGTGAAGGCCTTGGTGGTGCCAGATCCATCGGAACGGTGCACCCAGGTGATGGTGCCAGGCTGGCAGCCCAGCTCCTTCCAGTTGCGGATCTTGCCCATGGCAACGCGAACAGCCTGCTCTTGGGTGAGCTTGAGATCGCAACCGGGCTTGTTGTAGCCAAAAGCAATGGTGCCGCCGACCATGGGGATCTGGACAACGCCGCGCTTGACCTTGGCCATGTCCCTCGTCTTCATCGGATCATCCGATGCGCCGAAGTTCACGGTCTGGTCGATGAAGGCTTTGCGGCCGGAGCCGGAGCCCACTGCTTGGTAATTGACCTGGGGGCCGCCGGACTTTGCTAATTCGGCGAACCAACGCTGATAGACCTTGGCTGGGAAGGTTGCCCCGGCTCCATTCAGCCGCTCAGCGGCGGAGGCGGGCATACCAGCCACAAGTGCTGCGGCTGCGCCCAGGAGAAGGGCAGTGCGTGTGGTACGGATCACAACAAAGGAGCTGTCTTTGGTCCAATTCACTTTTATTTCATGGCGAACCCTTACGTCTTTGTGATCAAGATAAAGGTTGTTTAAGGTTGCTTTAAAGCAAGTCAAGGCCTAGAATTGCTGGATATATCTTTTCAGGTTGGTGATTTTCTATTTTTCAGCCTAAATCGTGGGAAGGACTATGCACCAGGTCACACTTGAAAATAGTGTATTTTTAATAGGCAGGATGTTGCGGGCTAGGTGCCTTTAGATTGTGTAGAATGCGATCGTTCAAGTAGCGTAAATTTGCTTCTCCGAAGATCGCATGAGATCGCGTTCAATTCTGAATGATATATTTGCTTAAAAGTACAAATGGCACTAAAAATTTTCCGCACACTACTCTGATCCCAAGTTCCAGATTGCTCTGGATTATCAGCTTGGCAAAAGCATTGTTGTTCAATCTTGGCAAGTGACTCTGCGCTAAATAGTTGCAATTAATTTCGCCTGGAATTTGTATTAGTATAGATTGCTTATTCAGCCGATGCCGCTCATTAAGGTCAAGACGAATATTGTTGATGTACAGGCACCGGATACTCTTCTAAAGAAGCTTTCTGCTGCTCTTGCTCGTGCTACGGGTAAGCCTGAGTCGTATGTCATGACTCTTTTGGAATCTGGTGTTCCAATGACCTTTGCAGGTAGTGAAGAGTCTTGTGCTTATGTAGAGATCAAATCAATCGGATCTTTAACGCCTCCGGCAATGTCTGATCAATTTTGCGAGTTGATCAAGTCGTCTTTAGGCATTCCGAAGGATCGTATTTATATTGGATTTGATGATGTCAATGCTTCTGACTGGGGGTGGAATGGGCGTACTTTTGGCTGATCTTTTTATCAGAGAAGTTGCGGCGGACTGATGACCAACATCCTTGACGGCATCTGTCCTTAAGGCTTCATCCTTGATGGCCTCGACGACTGGCCCCGTTCAGCAACACGACAGGAGTGGTTCCGCATCACACATGAGTTGGTCGCTAGCACCATTGCCGACATGGACTTGGACCCTGCTGCTATGGCTGAAGTCGAGGAGGCGTTTATCGGAGCTGGCCTGCTTTGACCCGCAAGCGCGTTACCGCCAACGAGAAGAAACAACGCCATGAATGGGCGATCCGGCAGATAGACGCTGGAATGGGTCTGAGCGAATTAACCGCCTTTACTGCCGAAACATGGGGGTGCAGTCGCAGAAACGCCCGTGATGTCGTCTGTGCGGCCCACAAGGACTGGCTGGATGCTGCTTACGGATCTGAGGAGATCAACCAGAAGGACCTGCTTTTCCAACAGGTTGGACGCTTAGAGCGCATTGCCCGCAAGGCGGAAAATGCAGGTCAGTTTTCAGCGGCTGTCGGTGCCATTACGGCACTAAATCGAATGATGGCGTTGGGCGCTGACCAGAAGGGGTTTCGAGGTCACAGGACGCATCCCCGCCGGTATTGATTTGGATTTCCTAGTCGATGTTGCACATCGGCCCCAGGCAGAGATATGAAGGGCATGTAGCCACCGCTACCAAACGTTCACCTCGCTTTTACGGGGCGCAGCTCGATCCAAGCCATGGAACGGGGGCTTGGGCTCTGCAGGAGCTGTGATGACTTCGTTGTATTGGAACGGTTCAGCATTTGCACCAGTGAATAAGGCAGCTGCAAAAAAAGAAGCAGTTGTTTTGCTTCTAGAGACAGCCTTTAAGGCAGCGGACGCAACCCCTTCACTGAGATACCGCGGCATCAGGTATCTGCGTCAAAACGGATTTGCTGCAACGCTCTGACCGTCTCAACAGAAGTTGTGCTGACAGAGGCACCGGTCAGCTTCAAAAGTCGACCTGCCTTTGCTCGATTCGAGCGGACGGCTGCGGCCGCCCCGCTCTGTTTAGGGTCTGCTCCTGCAAAACCCGATTTAGCGACCATGCAAGCGATTTTCAACGGCACCGTGCTTGCGGAGAGCGACGACATCGTGAAGGTGGATGGCAATCCCTATTTCCCCCGCGAGGCGATGAACACGGCCTACTTCCGTGAATCGAGCCTCACCACCGTCTGCGGTTGGAAAGGAACGGCCCGGTACTGGGATGTGGTGGTGGGTGATGCAGAGATCAGCAATGTGGTGTGGGCCTATGACACCCCCAAGCCCGACGCAGAAAAGATCCGAGAGCGCTTTGCCTTCTACCGCGGCAAGGGTGTGACGCTGGTTTGATCAGCGCTCATGCCGTCAGTTTGGCTCGAGATGAAATGACAGAAGGCGTCGTCGTTGATCAGGATCGATCGAACATCCGTTGCAAGGCGTTCCTTTCGCCTTGAAGCGTGTTGGCTCGCATCGGCTTGCCAA
Organism: Synechococcus sp. AG-670-A05; assembly: GCA_003211535.1. Taxonomy (GTDB): domain Bacteria; phylum Cyanobacteriota; class Cyanobacteriia; order PCC-6307; family Cyanobiaceae; genus Parasynechococcus. The sequence continues at coordinate 10,752 of QCSJ01000053.1, forward strand.
TTGGCTTGGGCTGTCTAGGGCGATTTAGGAAAACCTTGCTGAGCCACCAAGCCTGCAGGCCTAGAAACAGCACTGCAACGAGACCCAATTCAAATGCTCCTTGCATCAGTAGTGCTTCCTCCGGTTATCGATAGCGTCTCGCTTGAAGCACTCCAACTCCTCTGGCGTATGAAGTGGGACCTTCTCCGCCTTCCCTTTAAGTCGTTGAATGAGCAGAAGAAGTCGTTTCATGCCGTCATTTTGGCGCTGACGTCGTCACTGGGGTTGCACTTACAGGGGTGTTGGACTTTGGTGGCCGGTTTTCACCCCATTCAGGCTTGTAACAAGAGCTACGAATGTTGACCATTTGTCCTAGACCAAGGTCAGAGACAGAGAGGAAAAGATGCTCAACGAAATGCTCCTCACCACCACCCTTTGCGTTGCCATCGTCGGCGTTATGGCTCTCTTCTATGGAGAGCTTCAGCTGCTGCAACACGACCACTAGTAAGGCGGACACGCGGATATGCGCGGACATCCCGTCATGTCCGGGTAGACCCGTTGCAGCGCAATTCATTTGCCAACGGCGGACAGAAAAACACCTCGGGATCGAAAACGCTCTGTTTCGATCCCGAGGCCGTGATTGATGTCTGTGTGTCCGTGGCACAGCGATAGCTGTGCCTGACTGGGCTCTAGGCAGACATCTTGCGATGTCCGTCAGTGTCCTTGTTTCTGCGGAAGGCGAGCGGTTTCGGGTTGGTTACCTCGCCGATGCCGCTTTCCCTCATCTGAAACACCGCGGTCTTCCAAAGCTCAGAACCGCCCTTTCGAATGGCTTTGTTGCAGCTTCCTTTGATGGCGGTCCATGTCCAGGCGATGGCTGGTGATGCTTTGACCTTTGCGATCAACCGATCAACCAGCTCGCTGTCATCAGCGTGGAAAGTCTCGGTCTCCCTGACGATGAGATCCATGATCTCCAGCGCAAGTTCAATTACCGCTACCGCGATCGTCTCGCTTGGTTTCCACTTGCCTGCCTTCGCAGCATCAGGGTCGTATTCGTGAGCGAGATGCAGCATCCCGATCAGTCGTAGCGCGTGGTCGCCAACCTTGTTGAAGAAGGCAGCCAGAACAGGATCAGTGGCGTCTAGATCGGCCTTGAGGCGGAAATTCTCTGCCCAATCACAGAACCTGTCCTGCGCTTCGAAGGCCAGCTTGTAGACCTTTGGCGGCAGCTTGAAAACGGCTTCAGCAAAGTCGGAGAGGACTTCCCTGTGGTCCTTAGTTACCTGCTCTGCCTCAGGGTCGATCTTGCCCCTGGTGCAACGCATAATCCCGCGCGACAGCAGCAGACTCATAAAGCGAGCCCAACGACCGTCGTCGTCTTCACCGCCGATTCGCTAGTGGAGCTTGCTGGGTTGAGTGAACCCCACAACTGCGATGTGACTGGTCAGCCAAGTGCGGTTGTCGGTGCTTGCTCTCAGCATGTTGCTGCCGATGTTGTTGAACATGTCCAGCAACTGAATGCTGGCTTCACCACTGCCACTTCGACCATCTGCATCGATAGCTGCGAAAAGTCCCTCAATCTCGTTGGACAGGATGAGCTGCCCGCGCTTGAGCTCTTCGATGAACTGCAACTGGCGATCCATGGCAGCAGGGGAAAACTTCTGCACATGGGGAAAGAACTGCCGGGGTTCATTGGGTGGTCGCTCTTTTGGTGGCGTCGCCTTGTAGTGAGCCAGCTCTGACTTGAACGCTTCGGCGTCCCGCTTGGCGATCTCCTTCATTGGCAGCACGCACAGCTCCTTGAGGATTGTCGTCTTGCCGATGCCGGTTTTGGCAACGCAGATGACCCAGATCGCCGCTGCTACGGCCCAGTTGATGGTTGCTTGAACGTTGCCACCGATCTTCAGCAGTCCCGACATCGCCGCCAGAGAAAACATCGTCGCGGTCAGGTCGTCAGTCATCAGCGGTTGGCTGAGGAACTTCAGAGAGGAACACAACGGCTCTGGCAACAACCGTTTGAAGGTAAACGCATCGCGTCCCTTGTCTTGCGGTAAATCCGCTTACGTAATGGCCAACATTCTCGATGGCATCTGTTCTGAGGGTTTAATCCTTGACGGACTTGATGATTGGCCTCGCTCAATGAGCCGCAAGGAGTGGTTTGCCATCACAAGGCGTATCGTGCACGAAACCATCGCTGATTTAGATCTTGATGACGCTGCTCTAGCTGAAGTTGAGGAAGCGTTTATCGGCGTTGTTTTGTTACTACACGAAAGCGCGCTACCGCTAAAGAGAAGCGTCAGCGTCATGACTGGGCGGTCAAGAAGATAGATACTGGAATGGGTTTCAGCGAATTAACGGCCCTTACGTCCGAAACATGGGGTGTCTCTCGGCGAAACGCTCGTTGTGTCGTGACCGAGGCTCACAAAGACTGGTTAGAGAGCTTCAACGACGAGGACATCAGCCAGAGAGACCTGCTATTTCAGTGCCTTGGGCGACAGGAGCGCACTGCGCGCAAGGCTGAAGAATCAGCCAAACTCCTACGTAATCGGTGCCGTTGAACAGATGAACAAGATGATGGCGCTGGGCGCTGATCAAAGAGGTTTTCGCGGTAGTCGGCCACAGATCCAACATCG
>QCSJ01000054.1 GCA_003211535.1 Synechococcus sp. AG-670-A05
GTCGGTGGCGCGGATGGCAACGGTCATCGGTTGGTTCGGACGGGATCGAGCTGGACTTCCAGGTGGCGGGCCAGCAGAGCCATCGCCGTGCATGCCAGCCAGTAAACCGCAGCCAGCCAGAGATACACCTCCAAGTAGCGGCCGATGAAGGCCGGATTCGCCAGAAGGCTGCGGCTGATTCCCAGCAGCTCCACCAGGCCGAGAATCGCCATCAGGCTGGTGTTCTGCAATAGTCCAACCGCCTGATTTGTGAGCGACGGCAGGGCAACCCGCAGCGCCTGAGGAAGCACCACCAGCTGTAGCGTCTGCAACGGGGACAGGCCGAGGACCGCTGCTGCCTCCCGTTGGGTCGGTGGAATCGACTGCAACCCACCTCTGACGTCTTCAGCGATGTAGGCCGCAGCGAATAGGGCAAAGGCCAGCACAGCTCGAAGCACGCGGTTGATCTCCAACCCCTGCGGCAGAAACAGCGGAATCAGCAGTTGCCCGAAGAACAACACCGCAATCAGCGGCACCGCCCGCATCAGTTCGATATATGCCGTGCTGCTCCAGCGCAGCACCGGCAGATCGCTGTCACGTCCTAGGGCTAACAACACCCCGAGGGGTAGCGCCAGCAGACCGCTCCCGGTGGTGAGCAGCAGGGTGAGGGTGAGACCGCCCCAATGACGCGTTCCAACGGGAAGTAGACCCAGCCCTCCTGCCACCAACCACAATCCCAGGGGTGCCATGGCAATCCAGAGCGGGGGCAGGGCACGGCACCAGCTCGCCCCCCTCGGGCCCGCAAGAGTCAGCACCACCAGCACCGCGCAGACAGCGATCCAGAGCAGAGGTCGCCAGCGCTGATCCGCGGGGTAACTGCCCACGGCATAGAGCGGCAGGTTGGCAGTCACCACGGACCACTCGGCCCCATGCAGGAGCCAGTGCAACAAGACCCAACCACCCCAACCCAGCAGGGCCAACAGCAGCAATGTGATCAGACGATCCGCCCAGCGCGTCATCAGCGACTCCTCCGCAGCCGACCGAGCACCGCTCCGTTGAGAGCTGCCATGCCGCCGCTGATCAGCAGATTGAGCAACAAAAAGCTGAGCAACAGCAACAGAAATCCCTCGATGGCACGACCCGTCTGGGTGATCGTGGTGTCGCTGACGGCATAAAGGTCGGCATAGCCAACAGCAATGGCAAGGGTGCTGTTCTTGGCCAGATTCAGGTACTGACTAGTCAGTGCCGGCAGGATGGCCGGAAGAGCCTGGGGAAGCACAATCCTCCTCAGGCCTAGCCCCTCATCGAGGCCAAGGCTGCGGAAGGCTTCCCATTGGCCCCGGGGCACCGCATTGATCCCACCTCGCACGATTTCAGCAATTGAGGCCCCGGTGAACACCGTCAACCCCGTGAGAACAGCGCAGAACTCCACACTCAGGTTCAGCCCGAGCAGATGAATGCCCTGGTTGGACAGTTGAATCAAGCCGCCGACGGGCAGCTCCGGCAAGCCGAGGAAAGCCACGAAATACCAGAACAGCAGCTGCAGCAGCAGCGGAACCTGTCGAATCAAGGCGACGTAGCTCCCCGCCAGGCAGCGCAGCAAACGGTTGGCGCTGTTGCGCGCCGCACCCGCCGTGATACCAAGCAGCGTGGCCAGAACCAGACCCGCAAGGATCACCTTGAGGCTGTTCAGCCAGCCCATGGTCAACGCCCAGAGGTAAGTGTCAGAGGGCGCGTAAGGGAGCGCTGTTTCCGCAAGAGCAAAGCCCGCTGGACGTGCAAGCCAACCGAAGCCGAGGCCCAGGCCCGTACGGAACAGATTGACAGTCAGATTGTTGATCAGCAAGCCGAGCAAAGCCAGCAATAGCCCTGCCAGGACCAGCTGCAGCAGCAGACGATGGCGGCGCATCAGGTGAACGGAGGAGCGATCATCAAGCCACCGTCTTCGGCCAGGCGGTTGGCACCGCGGGGGATCGCAACCGGACTGCGCGGCCCGAGGTGGCGGTCGTAAATCTCGCCGTAATGACCAGTGGCCCGAATGGCCTGCACGACGAAATCATCGGGCAGTCCGAGCTTGCGACCCAGACCGGCATCAACCCCCAGGAATCGCCGCAGAGCCCCCTGGGTTGGATCCGCTTCAGCAGCACGCAGCTGTCGATCGAGGTTGGCTTGGGTGATGCCGCGCTCCTCCGCCTCAATCAAGGCATAGATCACCCAGGTCGTCGCATCGACGAAACGCTGATCACCACCGGCCACCGCCGGAGCCAGAGGCTCCTTGCTGAGACGGTCTTCAAGGATCACGTGGGCGTTCGGCTCGTCGAAGCCGGAGCGGGCAGCGGCCAGCTGCGAGCGGTCCGAGGTCATGGCCTGGCAGCGCCCCTGCAGATAGCCACCCACCACTTGGTTGAGGTCCTGGTACTTGATCGGGGTGTAAGGGATCCCCTTGGACGCGAAGACGTCGTTGAGGTTCTGCTCTGTTGTGGTGCCTGAACCAACGCAGATGGCCTTGCCGCTCAGCTCATCAAGGGTCGTCACGCCGCTGTCGGCGGGCACGATCAATCCCTGGCCGTCATGAAACACCACGGGAGCGAACCCGACACCATTGCCACCCACCGCATCACGGCTGAGGGTATGGGTGGTGTTGCGGGAGAGCAGATCAATTTCACCGGAGCGCAGAGCCGTGAACCGCTCGGGTGCCGTCAGCGGTCGGTACTGAACCTTGTCTGCATCACCGAGGAAGGCGGCAGCCATGGCCCGACAGATGTCGACATCGAGACCGGTGTAGGCGCCCTCTGCACTGAGAAAGCTGAAGCCTGGAATCTTGCCGCTCACACCACAGAGCAGCTCACCCCTTTGCTTCACAAGATCCAGCCGTGAGCTGCTGACCTCGTCCAGGGATGCACACCCCCCGAACAAGCTTGCCACAGCAGCGATGGCTCCGATCAGAAGACGACGGCTGGATCGGATCATCAGAATTGGTACAGATCGGGTGGGATTGTCCCAGATTCATGGCCACATCACGGCAAGGCCCCTTTTTCCATGGACGTTTAGGCCCGGTGATGCGAGCAATGCCGGGTATGCCGATGCTCCTGGGTCAGGTCGAGACCACGCTGGTGCTGGCTTGGGACTCAGGAGATCGACAGCTCAACAACAAAAAAATGGCGCTGCTTAGAGTACCTATTGATGGAGCTCAGCATCGCGCAAGAGAATCCAGTGACTGGCATACGCACTCAATGTTGATAAGCATCGGCACTTACGTCACCCGGAGTTAAACCCAGGTGAACCCCGGTGAAATCGAAGTTCGCTTGAGTGCCATGCAGGACAATCTGTCCATCTGGCTGGCTGCGCTCTGTGACTCTCGGGCGAAAAACTGAGCGCCAAACTTGCTCAGGCGTGGGCGGACTCTTGACCTCCTATCCGTTCAAACAGATCCAGACTTTCATCGTTCAGGCCCACCACGGACACCTCAGACCCACCCATCCGGAATTTGCGGATCACCTGATCGAGCGCCGCCACACCGCTCTGATCCCAGATGTGGGCTGAAGAAAGATCAATCACAATCCGCTCAGGATGATCGTGCAGATCAAATCCCTGCTGGAAATAGACCTTGCTCACAAAGAACAACTGACCGGTCACCCGATAGCGGCGCTCCTGATCGCCGAGATCTATCGCCTCCACCTGGATCACCTTGGCCACCTTGCGGCTGAAAAGGATTCCAGCGAGGGCAACACCGGCCAACACCCCCAATGCCAGGTTGTGCGGTGTAGTGAGCATTGTGACAGCGAATGTCATCAGCATCACCGAAGTGTCGCTCTTGGGGATGCGACCCAGATTGCGCAACCCGTTGATGTCGGCGGTGCTGACGGCAATACTGATCATTACGGCCACCAGAGCGGCCATCGGGATCTGCTTCAACCAGGGCCCGGCGAGCAGGATCATCGCCAGAAGGCTGACACCGGAAAACAAGGTGGACAGGCGGGTGCGGCCACCGTTGTCGACGTTCATCACGGATTGACCCACCAGGGCACACCCAGCCATACCCCCGAACAGCGACGACACGATGTTGGCGATGCCCTGCCCACGGGCCTCCACATTCTTGTTGGAGGTGGAGTCGGTTTTGTCGTCAAGAATGTCCTGGGTCAGGAAGGTCTCCATTAGACCCACCAAGGAAATGGCGAGAGCCGTCGGCAGCACCAGACCCAGGGTATCGAGGCTGAAGGGAACACCGCCCGCACCAAAGGGAACCGTAAAGGTGGGAAGTCCGTCCGGCAAGGTTCCAAGACTGCTGACGCTTGGGATATCAAGGTTGAGACCGATGCTGATTGCCGTGAGCACAACGATGGCCACCAGCTGAGATGGCACCAGCCGAGTGAGCTTCGGCAGGCCGTAGATAATCACTAGACCCAGCGCAACCAGACCCCAGACGATTGGGATCTGACCGCCGTGTGGCAACAAACCACCTGCATGACCATCGCCTCCTGCGTGCAGGTCCAGGCCCAGCTGTGGCAACTGTGCCTGGAAGATCAGAAGCGCCAGGGCATTGACGAAGCCGCTGAGAACTCCCTGGGGCACAAACCGCATCTGGTGCGCCAGTCGCAAGTAACCCCAGAGGATCTGCAGCAGACCGGTGACCAGACCCGCCACCATCAGAAACTGAACCCCGAGCCCGGCACCGCGGGCTTCTCCTGTGGCGACCAGGCCCGTCATCAAAAGGGCCGTTGAGCCAGTGGCGGAGGTGATCATCGCGGTGCGACCACCCACCACGGCGATGGTGAGCGAGAGACAGAAGGCGCCGAACAGTCCGACTTTCGGGTCAACTCCAGCGATACCGGAGAAGGCGATCGCCTCGGGAATCATCGCGAAGGCCACCACCAGGCCTGAGAGCAAATCCTTGCTGGGGTTGGCGAACCACTGATTCACCAGAGCTGGACTGGAACGCGGGGCCATCACAGGATGCTGAAGCCAGAGGGGACCGTAAATCAGAGCCCTGGCAAGGTGCCGTCTGGATCCCGACGAGCCTTGAGCTGACGCAGACCAGGCAACCAGGGTCCGAAGGCCAGGTCCAACTCCTTCTGATGAAAAGGCAAGTGGTCGTGGAGCTGCGCCAGATGTACTCCGGGGCAGAGCGGCTCCAGCAGGGACCAAAGCTCGTTCAACCACTGAAGGCTGCACCGGCGGCCCTCCAGGTCTCCAGCAGACCAAACCGCTGTTATCCAGGGCTTCCAGGTCGCATCGCGGTGCACGAATGAGGTGGCCTCGATCGGCACTGCAGCAGTGGCATTCCCAAGCTGCTGGCTAGACAGGCTGCAGCCGACGTGAGGGCACCGTTGCATCTGAGCCTGCAGGTCCGGCAGCAGGCGGCGCCAGCCCTCGCAGTTGGCCGGTCCGAGCAGACCCACCACCTCCCCATGCAGCCGGAGTGACGTTGGGGACGGCGGGGTCATTGGAGGCAGTTGGTGCAGTCCATCGATCCGCTGCCAGCCGGAATGTTTATGGGCAGACACCTGCAACAGCCTGAGGCTACCGTCACCGCCCCAGCTCCACTGAAGCGAGGTGCTGGGATCGGAGCGCTCCGCTGCAATGAGCTGGTCCGGCAGCTGATCGGGCGATCCCGTGGACGTCCTGATCCAGAGAGGGCGCAAGGGCTGGGTGGCGAGCACCACCTCACGCACAACCGCCAGAAAGGGAGCGGCACCGCAGAGGCCACGCCACTCCGCTGTGAATTGATCTCGATCACGCTGTAGCACGAACGGTTCACCGTTGCCCCAGACCCCTGCCACGGCCTGAAGCTGATCCACCGCCAGACCCAGCTCACGGCTGAATGGCCCCATTCCCCCTGTCAGCACATAGCCGACACCTGGCCAGCCCGAAAGACCTCCTGCCACGCTGCGTCCCAGGGGATAGAGCTGTTCCAGCACCTCCCCCATCCGACAACCACCACCGATGCTCACCGTCTGGTCAGCAGGATTCCAGGTGACCTGGCCCATGGTGCGGCGCAGATCCAGGGTCCATTGACCGGCCGCTGCAGCCCTGGAGCTGGTGCCCCCACTGCAGACCCGCAACGGCCGGGGTCCGCTCCATCCCCCAACAAGACTCGACAGATCCTCTGGGGTTGGCTGCAACAGGCCCCGCGCCCCGGCATCCGCTGCCTGGGGGTTGGACAGGGGACGAAGGAGCTGATCCATTCCGTTGCAACCGATAGGGTCAGATCACTCCGAACAGTGGCACGCCCCCTTGGCCGAATCCCCGAACGACCAACTCGGCGTCCTGATCTGCGGCCATGGCAGTCGCAACCGACTGGCGGTCGAGGAATTCGCCCAGATGGTGGAAGCCCTGCGACCAAAGCTGGCACCGATGCCGGTGGAACATGGCTATCTGGAGTTTGCCCGCCCGATCCTGCGGGTTGGCCTTGAGTCTCTGCGTCAACAGGGGGTAACCCGGGTCCTCGCCATTCCAGCGATGTTGTTTGCAGCAGGTCACGCCAAGAACGATATCCCGTCTGTGCTCAACACCTTCACCGCCGAAACGGGCCTAGCGATTGATTACGGCCGCGAATTAGGGGTGGACCGTCTGATGGTTGCGGCTTCTGGAGCACGTGTCCGCGAATGCCTTGAGAGCACTCCTTCTCCGGTGCCGCTGTCGGAGACGCTTCTGGTGGTGGTGGGACGCGGCTCGTCGGATCCTGATGCCAATTCGAATGTGGCAAAGGTAACGCGGATGCTGGTGGAAGGCTTTGGCTTCGGCTGGGGAGAGACGGTCTACTCAGGCGTCACCTTTCCACTGGTCGAACCGGGCCTTCGACAACTGGTGAAGCTGGGATTCCGCCGCATCGTGGTGGTGCCTTACTTCCTGTTTTCAGGGGTTCTGGTGAGCCGCATCCGTCAGCACACCGAGCGGGTGGCTGCGGATCATCCCGAGGTAGACTTTTTATCGGCCGGCTACCTCGGTCAACACCCGCTAGTGGTCGACACCTTCAAGGAGCGGGTGGAGGAGGTGCTCCGGGGCGACACCGCCATGAACTGCTCCTTGTGCAAATACCGGGCCCAGGTGCTGGGCTTTGAACAGGACGTGGGCCGCGCGCAGGAAAGCCACCACCACCACGTGGAAGGACTGGCGGAGAGCTGCACGCTGTGCGTACGGGAGTGCACAGGTGCCTGCCAACCGGATGGTGATCTCATCCCCCATGAGCATCACCATCACGCTGGCGAGCACCACCATCACCCCCCCTACCCCCATGCCGACCACCCCATGGGACCCAGAACACTGGGAGCAAAAGATTTTCCTCCGAAGCCTTAAGAGATCAGCGGTGTTTTGTATGTCGACGGCTGCCGTTCTCGTAAACGACATCTTGGACAAAGCGAAGATCAGTTTTTCTGATCAATTGAACCTGCAACTTCGCTTCACGCCTTTCTCCACATCTTTGGCGCAATTTTCCACAGCCTACGGCAGCGAAGTGTTGACCCACCTGAAGGCTGTGGACTTTGCAGCATCGGCGCCAACGGGTTGACAGGCCTGATCCCGCTGGTAAGAGCTCTGATCACACGGTCATGCGCACCCGCCAAAGCCGCGTCAAAACTACGGTCTCAGCCTGTCTCAGGCCTCGATTGAAAATTTTTCTCTGGCTTTGACGCAACCCGCCTCTATGTGGCTTTCTTAGTGATGTCAAAGAGCGATTGACAGGCTGAATGGATCGGAATCACTTGGAGCGATGCCATGAAATGGGTGTTGCTGAGAAGGGAGCTGAGGCAGGGCCGGCATACGTAAGCATGGAGGCGGAGATCCCGGAGGTGCTGTACCGGGGCATGAAGGACTTCATCGGCGAGCATCCCCATTGGGATCAGTACCGCGTGATGAGTTCAGCTCTGGCCCACTTCCTGTTTCAGAACGGTTGTGAGGACCGCGCGGTCACCGAGCGATACCTCAACGATCTGTTCAGCCGTCGCGACCCCTGAGAGCCTGCAGGCAGGCGCGACGGGAGATCGCCATCATCGTGAGGGTCGGACTCTGCCAGGCGGAGGTGGGCCAGCAGGCACCATCCACCACCAGCACATTGGGCGCTGCCCACAGCCGGTTGAACGGATCGACGACGCCAAGGGATGGATCAGCACCCATCGCAGCACCCCCCACTTCATGGATGTAGTACCCCGGCGGAGAGGCACCATCGGACAGGGCCACAGCACCCTGCAACAGAGGTTCAATCAGGGGCAGCCGGAACAGATCCTTCAGGGGCAGGGCCTCACCACCAGCAGCTTTGATGCATCGCTGCATCTGGCTTTGCATATGAGCCACCATGTCGGTTTCATTTGCGCTCCAGCTGCAGTCGATGTGGGGCACAGCCACGCCCCAGCGATCCACTGCACCGCTCAAGCTCACCCGATTGCTGGCCTGCGGAATCACTTCCCCATGACCGATCAGAAAGCCCGTCACGGTTCCGGGCCGTCGCCGCAGCAACGCTGGGGGATCAAAGCGACCGATCCCTCCCCAGAGGCCATAACCACCATGGAAATTGGCTCCCTCGAGGTGGCGACCGAAGGGAAGAAAAAAGCTGCCGGCGCCGGTGAGGGGCGGCTGAGGCGATTCCGACGGCTCCGACATGCAGAAGAACTGGCTGGTGGAGACGTGATCCATCAACCTTGTACCCAGTCGTTCGGACGGATCCTTCAGGCCCTGCTCACGGGAGCGGAGCAAAATGGCCAATGTCTGAATGGTGGAGGCACAAAGAACCACCAGATCAGCACCGATGGTGCGTCGGTTGCCATTGGCTTGATCGACAACAACGGCGCCCTTCGCCCTTTCGCTGCCATTCTCCAGCACCAGCTGCTCCAGCAGTAGCCCAGAGAGCATCTGCACCCGTCCCGTGGCCATGGCCTGGGGAAGGGTGCTGCCGCGACTGCTGGAGCGTGGCCACGGACCGTCCCTCTCAGGTTGATGTGGCCCGAAGCCCCGTGAAGGAATCACCTGCAGTGCCAGTTGATCGCGCAACGCAGCCGCAAACCGCTGCTCAGCCGCCGTCAGTGGCAATGGCTCCTGTGTGTCGCCATCGGGTAACTGCGGCAGACCGTCTCGCCTGCCGTGGACCCGCAGCATCCTCTCCAGCGCGGCGTAGTCCCCCTCCAGATCCGCTGCACCAATCGGCCACGCGGTCACACCATCCGGTGCTTCGATGCCAGCGAAATCCTCATCGGACAGGCGCAGGGTGATGCCCCCCCAGGTGAGGCTGCGGCCACCCACCTGCAGGCCACGGGTCCAGAGGAACGGCCGGTCGGGCGGATGGCTGTAGGGATGGAGCCGTTCATCGGCATAAAGCCTTGGATTGGCTTTCCAGTAACCGGGGTGCTGGGCCTGCAGACGATGGCTGCCACTGCTCAGCCCCGCCAGCCGTCGCATCGAATTGGCAGGCTCCGACCCCAATGCCGCCTGCGGCGTCAGATCCGGCCCTGCATCGATCAACAGGACCCGCGCGCCACCCTCGGCCAGGGTCAGGGCAGCCACCCCACCGCAGGCACCTGAGCCAACGACGATGGCATCCCAGGAACTGTTGATTCGCTTGCTCTGGATTGCTCTGGACACGCGCGAGGACAAAAAAAGATCCCCACAAGGGAGATCTCAGATTCAATCAAAATTGGTGGCGGGGGGGAGATTTGAACTCCCGACCTTCGGGTTATGAGCCCGACGAGCTACCAGACTGCTCTACCCCGCGGGGCACTTTTCAAGCATACAGGTCGGTGTCGCATGACACAGAAAGACTTCAACTTTGCTGAAATTTCAAGGCCCCCTGCACTTCAAGGTTGACACCTGGGTTGACGATCAACACCTGATCTTCGAGCTCTTCAAGTCCAAGGGGCGTCAACCACTCCAGCTGCCGCAAAAGGTGAAGGGCGACGGCCTGCTTGGCACGACGAGAGCCATCCTCCACCTTGATGGCAACCCCGAGCCCCTCACCGACGCGGCTTAGGCACTGGATCCCCTCTGCACCACCTTTGGACAGCACCTGGCCATGGCTGCGGCGCATCAGCTCCGTATCGAACCGACCGTCGCCTGCCACCAATTCCGGATGGGCCAGCATCGCCCGGCTGATCTGCTCCAATTCGGCGTGGCTTGAGGCGCCGAGATGGGCATAGAGCAACGCCATCTGGGCCAACTGCAGCCGCAATGTCGGAGCGCCACAGTCATCCCGGGAGGCCACCAGCTCAGCAGCAGGAAGCCCAAGCAGCTCGGCCACACGACGATTGATTTCCACCTGAAGAGGATGATCTCTTTGGAGGTAGGTGTCCAATGGCCAGGACATCTTCCGACTGGTGGCAAGGAACGCCGCATGCTTTCCAGAGCAGTTGTGCTGCAACGGACTTTCTGCCCCTGAAGGAACAGGGCACTGCAGATGACTGGCCTCCAGTTCGCCATTCCAGAGCAATTTGAACGCTTCCCTGGCATGGGCGTGACTGCCCGAATGGGATGCACAGCTGATGGCCAGAGCGCGATCACCTGCATCCATCGCTGCCGCAGCGCCGCTGCTGAGGAACGGCAGGGCTTGAAATGGTTTTAAGGCTGAACGGATGAAGGTTTCCAGACCGGCCTCGCCAGCCGACATCAACACACGGCCACGGCCATCGCAGACCACCGCGTGCACCCGATGGACGGATTCGGCGATGCAACCCCGTTTCAAGGTGACCTCCAGCGGCGGAGTGCCGGAGCGGGAGGTGCCGCTGAATCCTGAGGAAAGGATCATTTCCGTCGGAGGAGGATTTCAGAGAGCCTGACAGAGGCTTGCACCACCCAGCATCAGTCCAGCAGCCATCGCCATGGCCCGACCCAACCGGCTCAGAATCGGTCGCACCTCGTGACGCGCTACTAGAAGATCCCGAGTCCGCCACGACAGGGGCTTTTCCCAGGTCTGTCCGTCGTACCAGCCGGATTCTTCGTAATCGACGCTTTCAGCCAGCAGCCTTTGCATCACGTAGGTCCATCCCAACCACTGCCGCACGAGGAGCAGCAGAGGGAGAACCAGGGCTGCCACAGCCCCTGCCATAACAAGTCGAGCAGGGTCGGCTTTCAACGTCAAACTTCCACCAGCAATCAGGGTGCAGAGAGGGAGCATCAGCATCCAGCTGATAAGCAGACTGCGCTTCAGTGATGAAACTTCTCCAGTCGGCCAAGAAAAGAACCAGGACCGAGAGAGCTGCTCGAATTCCTCGAGCGGTCTCTGCTCCGGAGGCACAGGACAGGGAACGAGCTCACCCATGCCGATCAGCTCGCACTGAACGACTGTAGGAAAGTCCTTGTCTCACCATGGCTCCAGAAGGCCTCGAGATCGTAATAACCACGCTCATTGGGCATCAGCACATGGACGATTACCTCGCCGTAATCCAGCAACGCCCAGCGACCTTCCTGAACACCTTCCTTGCGGAGCGGCAGACGCTCTGCCTCGGTTTCCAGCCGATCTTCAACGGATCGCGCGATCGCTCGCACTTGCACATCCGATTGACCGCCGGCAATCACCATCCAGTCCGCCAGACTCGACACCTCGTCCACCCGGATCAAACGGATATCCGATGCCTTTCGGTCATCACAGGCCTCTGCAGCCAGATCCGCCAGTTGCTGACTATCCATAAACGTTCTCACTGGTGACGGAACTGCGGGAGCCCTCCTGCTGGGCCATCTCTGCCCTTGCTTTGCTCGCACTCTTGCGTAGCGCCTCCAGACGGTCTTCGTAATAGCTCCTCCGCTTCTTCTTGCGGGTCTGCTCCACCAGCTCCTTGAGAGCTCCACCAAGGCTTCGGTAAGCGTTGGGCACGCTGTAACCAAACCTGCAGGCCAGATCGATGGCGCGTTCATCGGCGCTGATGGCGTCCTGCAGGCGTTTTTCCGAGTTGTTTTTCAGATAAAGCCGATAGCCGGAAAAACCAGACAGTCCAAGAGCCATCATCAGGAGGAGACCATCCTGAACCCACAGTTCACCGATGGCGCCGCCAAGACCGATCGCCAGGGCCGCCATCTCCCAGCCGTCGCGAGGGATCGTGTCGTTCTGGATGCGACCGACTTCATGCCAGAACAGCAGGTTGCGGTGATCGAGCGCCATGGCATCCCAGGCATCGAGATCAACCTGGATTTCCACCTCATCACGACCGATTTCCTCCAGCGTGATTAGAGGTGGGTCGACTGCTGATGCAGTCTCCACAAACACCCAGCTCTGCATTTCCGGCGGCAGCAACCCCTTCAGGCGCTGGAGCTCACTCATTGCAACCCAGATTCTTTATGGCCCAACCGTAGCGAGGCCAGGTGACGTGGCAGTCGCGTGAGAGGCTGTAAATGTTTGGCCTGAAGCGACTGCCCATGCCTCGGAGGACCGATCTGCGTCGCATCCTTCTGCTTGGCTCTGGTCCGATCGTCATCGGACAAGCCTGTGAATTCGACTATTCAGGCACCCAGGCCTGCAAGGCGCTGCGGTCTGAGGGTTATGGGGTGATACTCGTGAATTCAAATCCGGCATCGATCATGACCGATCCGGAGATGGCAGATCGGACCTATATCGAGCCACTGACTCCGGAGGTTGTCACCCGGGTGATCGAAGAAGAACATCCTGATGCATTGTTGCCCACCATGGGGGGGCAGACCGCTCTGAACCTTGCGGTCACCCTGGCCGAAAACGGCACGCTCGAGCGTTGTGGCGTTGAGCTGATCGGAGCCGATCTTCAGGCCATTCAGAAGGCTGAGGACCGTCTGTTGTTCAAGCAGGCGATGGAGCGGATTGGGGTGCAGGTCTGCCCATCCGGCATCGCCTCAACCCTTGAGGAAGCTGAAGCCGTCGGGGCCGCTATCGGCAGCTTTCCGAGGATCATCCGACCGGCCTTCACTCTGGGGGGCAGTGGAGGCGGGATCGCTTACAACCCTGAGGAATATGTCGCCATCTGCAAAAGCGGGCTGGAAGCCAGTCCGGTCTCGCAGATCCTGATCGAACAGTCGCTGCTTGGTTGGAAGGAATTTGAACTTGAGGTGATGCGCGATCGGGCGGACAACGTCGTGATTGTCTGCAGCATCGAGAATCTGGATCCGATGGGCGTCCACACTGGCGACTCCATAACGGTGGCTCCTGCCCAGACACTGACGGATCGGGAGTACCAGCGACTGCGGGACCAATCGATCGCGATCATCCGCGAAATCGGTGTGGCCACCGGAGGAAGCAACATCCAGTTCGCCATCAACCCTGACAACGGCGATGTGGTGGTGATCGA
>QCSJ01000055.1 GCA_003211535.1 Synechococcus sp. AG-670-A05
TTCATGGCTTTGATGGCTGCTCCTGCAGCTTGTTCAAAGCATCTTTTTGGCTGGAGCACAGGGGGTGCTGCTTGGATAAGTAATTCACCTGTGTTCCTAAATTTTTTAAAGACAGGTCATATTGCTGACCGCTCCCTTATGACAATTATAAGAAACTCTGGATGGACGGCAGATGAAATTCAGTTTGGCATGAGAAAGGTTTATAGTGTTGATGTGGAGAGAGTTGCTCGTTTTTTAAATAGTCGAAAGGGAATTGATTTTCTTTCAGATCAGACCTCTTTCTATTACCCTGCTAATGGGGCGAGGGATACTGCAATTCCCGCTCTACGCTCAGCCATAATTAAGGCTTCAATTGGTGGCAAGCTTTCATCGGTTGGAATCATGAACAACCTTCCTGTTAACTTCCGTTTGGCAGGTGAAGATTCATCAGCCGGTGGCGGGTTGTTAATTTGTGCTCCTGAAAAGGTTGATAAACAACAGGCGACTTCTCTTTTGACCTGGTATTTGTTCCTGCCTGCTTGCATTGCAAGGGATATAGCTGTTTTTTAATAGTCTCCTTGATTTTAGGAGTATTGGCTAATCTCAATTTGTAGCTGTTGTTGTGGGGGATTGAGATTTCCCTCTGTCCTAGGAGGCCTCACTGCCCAATAAACTTTTTGCCTGACTTTGCTCCCCTGCAATTAGCTGATGCCGCATCGGCAATCGCAATCCCTCTGAACCAAGTCCCTCCAGGGTTGTTCGCAACCACTGCAATGAATCCGGATCAACGTGGCCGAGCATGCGGCGGTAGGCCGAGTCCTCAGCCAGCCACCGCTCTGATAGTGATTGACCCCCAGGCAGGGTGAGCAGCTCCTGCCATTGTTGGATGTCCAGGCACCACCCCCGTTGTTCGAGGGGCTGGGTCTGGATCTGAAGCTGTTGCAGCCACTGCTGTTCCTGCTTCACCAGCGTTGACAGCGACGCTGCGGCAGCGTGTGAAGCGCTGAGGGCCCCTGCGGGCCCCTGCTCAGCGCAGCTGATCAGCAGGCGCAGGCCGGTGCTATCCGCGCCGTGACCCGTCAGGGTTTGCGCCAGTGCTGCCCAATTCATGTCCAGCAGATCCGCCGTTCCCAATCGCCCTCCGATCCAGTCGAAGATCTGATCGGAGGGCAGCGCTTCGACTCCGTCCACGAGCTGTGGCTGCCGTTCCGGTTCCAGTAGGTCGATCTGTGCCGCCAGACGTTGGCGATCCTCGGGGCTTGGACACACCAGGGTGACGCCCCCTTCCGGCGCCTGGCGCAACGGATCCAGCGCCCAGAGCAGGGAATGGCAACCCAGCAGCAAAACCCGGTCCTGGCGCTGCCAGGGCACACCGGCCCAGAGCCGTTGACGAAGCTGGTGAAGACGCTCGCCCTCCTGTGCCAGCTGCCGCTGAATCCAGCGTTCTATCGCCGGGCTGTCGGGACCACTGCTCAATAACAGCGGCTGTTCCGTCGCCAGCTCCGCCGCGGCCGCCAGCTGAGCGGCTCGTCGTTCAGCCATGCGCTCCCGGCGTTCTCCTTCCCAGCCCAGCTGGCCCGGTTGCCAGAACACCTCTCCCTGCAGTGCGGTGGGAAGGTATTGCTGCTCCACCCAATGCTCAGCGTAGGCATGGGGGTAGCGGTACCCGACGCCATCACCGAAGGCCGCGCCGTCGCGGTTGGCATCTCTCAGGTGGCTGGGCACGTCTTGACGGTTCGCCTTACGCACGCTCTTGAGAGCATCGAAGAAACCCAGCACACTGTTGCTTTTTTCGGTTCCGGCCAGGTAGAGCGCGGCATGGGCCAGGGGATACAGACCTTCCGGCAGGCCGACCCGCTCAAAGGCCGCGGCGCAGGCCTCCACGACGACGATGGCCTGGGGATCGGCCAGGCCGATGTCCTCCCCCGCAGCGATCAGCATCCGCCGGAAGATGAAGCGGGGACTCTCGCCGGCCTCCACCATCCGCGCTAGCCAGAACAGGGCGGCATCGGCATCGGACCCCCTCAGCGATTTGATGAAGGCGCTGATGGTGTCGTAATGGGCATCGCCTTGCTTGTCGTACAGCACGGCCCGTTGCTGGATCGATTCCTCGGCAATGGCCAGGTCGATCTGGATCACTCCATCGGGCTGCGGCTCCGAGCTCTCCACCGCCAGTTCCAGGGCATTGAGCAGGCTGCGGGCATCGCCCCCCGCCACATCCACCAGATGCGCCGCTGCATCTGGAGTCAATGTCACCCGACGTGTTCCATATCCACGTTCCTCATCAATGAGGGCCCGTTGCAGCAGCTGGTGCAGGTCGTCCGATGCCAGCGGAAGCAGCCTGAATAGGCGTGAGCGGCTCACCAGCGCTTTGTTGACTTCGAAATAAGGGTTCTCCGTGGTGGCGCCGATCAGGGTCACCATCCCGTTTTCCACCCAGGGCAAGAGAGCGTCCTGCTGCGCGCTGTTGAAGCGGTGCACCTCGTCGATGAAAAGGATCGTGCGCAGGCCATGGCGTTCGAGGCGATGCTTGGCGGCGTCCACTTCTGTGCGCAGATCCTTCACGCCTGCGAGGACCGCATTGAGGCTGCTGAAGTGAGCTCGGGTGTGGTTCGCCACGATTCGAGCCAGGGTCGTTTTGCCGACACCGGGCGGACCATGCAGGATCAGGTTGCCGACACGGTCGGCCTTGATCGCGCGCCGGAGGAGACGTCCCTGGGCCAGGATCCCCTCCTGTCCTTCGAATTCCTCCAGGGTGCGAGGACGCATGCGGTCGGCCAGGGGGGCCTGCTGCCGTCGCCGCTGTTCTCCCTGATAAGCGAAAAGGTCCTGGCTCAACGGAGCGGAATCGATGGTTCTAATAGAACACCTCTTACGGGATAACTGCAGCACAATGACTCTCACCACATAATCCCGCCATCGGCTCGAACTCTGTGCGCCACTCGCAGCGACTGCTCCTTCTCATCGCCGCTCTGGTCACCGTCAGTTCCTGTAAGGGAGAAGCTCCTCAGCAGCCACCTCCGCCGAAGGTCCAGGCCGTGTCCACCCAGATGGCGGATTTCACCGAAGCGGTCGATACCGTGAGCACCCTGGAAGCAAGAAACTTGGTGGAACTGGCTGCACAGTCGGGTGGCCGGATCCTCGAGCTGAAGATCAAGCAGGGCGATGAAGTAGGCCCCGGCGAATTGCTGGTGGTGCTAGATCAAGCCGAGGAAAAAGCCAAGGCTGAAACCGCTAAGGCCAACTACGAGCGTTACCGCTATCTGGCCGAGGCAGGGGCCACCTCCCAAAAGGAACTGGATCGCTATCGCACCCAGTACATCTCGGCGATGGCCAAGCTCAGTTACAGCAATCTGCGCTCCCCCTCTGGCGGCACAGTGGCCGATGTGAAGGTGAGGGTGGGAGATGTAATCCAACAGGGCCAGGTGTTCACCAGCCTGGTGCAGAACAACAAGCTCGAAGCGCGCGTTGAAGTGCCTGCGGTGTTCGCCAGTCGTCTGGCTTTGGGGCAGCCCGTGTTGCTTATTGCGCCTGGCATCGGGAACGTGATTGCCTCAAGCAAGGTGGATTCGATTGATCCAAGGGTCAACCAGAAGACGCAGGGCCTGCTGGTGAAGGCGGTCTTCCCCAATGTCGACGGCAAATTGCGCGATGGACAACGCCTTCGCACCCGCGTGCTGATCAAAGCGCAACAGGAGCTTTCGGTTCCTTTCGCTGCGGTGACGCATATCTCCGGCCAGAGCTTTGTGTTCCGTCTCGGCAGCTTTGAAGACCTCAAGGCCAACCCCGGAAGGGCAGACCTCGAAAAGCTTGAGAAGGGAATCAAGGCGGGCGGATTGCCTGCCGATGCCCTGTTCGCCCTGCAGACCCCTGTAACGGTCGGCGAACTTGAAAATCAGCTGTACCCGATCACCAAAGGTCTTGAGGCCAATCAGAAGGTAGCCACCACCAACCTGCTTAACCTGAAGCACGGCATGCCTGTTCAGGCGCAACCCGCCGAGGCGAACTGAGGTTGAACGATGCCTACTTCCAATAACTTCATCACCAGGCCGGTTCTGAGCACGGATCTGCAGCCTTCTGATTGTGATCGTCGGTTTGATTGCGATCCCGATCCTCCCGATCGAAAACCTGCCGGACATTGCACCTCCTACAGTGAAGGTGCATGCCACCTACGTGGGGGCTGTTCCCGAGGCTGTCGAGCAAAGCGTGACCTCTGTGCTTAGCAGCAGATCAACGGGGTGGAGAACATCGACTTCATTACATCCAACAGTTCCTCTAATGGTGTGAGTTCGATCTCGGTGTCGTTAGACAACCGCACCTAATGCAATATTAACCAGGTATACGTTTAGAACCGCGTTTCCTGGATGAACCTCAGCTTCCGAAGGAAGTGCGCAAGTCGGGTGTGACGGTTAATAAGACTTGAATTTTTACCCTACTCGTTTTCAACTTCGTCAACGAAAACCCATACAAAACCGAATATTCGGTGGAGACGATCAGTGGTTATCTCGACAAGAACCTCACCGATAACGTCAAGCGGGTGAAGGGGGTAGGAGATATCACTTACTTCGGTAACCGCAAGATCGCCTTCCGGCTCTGGTTGGATCCCGAGAAGCTGACCGCCAACAATCTCTCGACCACCGATGTGGTCAACCAGCTGCGCAGTCAGAACCGTTTGGTGCCTGCCGGCAAGATTGGCGGCGCCCCTGCACCTGAGGGGCAGGAATACACCTTCACGGTGCAGCTGCAGGGTCGTCTAATTCAGTGTTCAGGAATTTGAAAACATTGTGCTGCACAGCATGGATGCTGCGGTTTGGTTCGTCTGAAGGGTGTGGGCCGGGTTGAGCTGGGAGGTGAGATCTACGGCATCGACGCCGGCCAGGTCTTTGTGGTCGAGCCTCCCTCGATTCCGGGTTATGGCACCGGTGGTGGTTTTGAGTTCCAGCTGCTCGACCAGAGCAGTGGTGTGTACTCGCTGAATGACTTCTTTGCCTCTGCGCAGCAGATCATGCAGACAGGCAACACCGATCCGGTGCTGAACCGTATGTACTCGCTGTTTTCTTCTCAGGCTCGGCAGTACAAGATTGATGTGGACCGGGAGCAGATGGCATCCCTTGGAGTGGAATTTGGTTCCGCCATGTCCGCCTTCAGTGTCAACTTCGGTGGTGCCTCTGTGAACGCAACCTTCCAGGAGGGCAAGGTGCGTCGGGTTTACGTGCAGGCCGATGAAGTGAGTCGGGCCACCCCGCAGAGACTTTCTGCCATCTATGTGCCCAACTCTCAGGGAGAGCAGGTGCCGCTCTCGGAATTTTTCACGGTCAAGCAGACCGTGGGACCGATTGTGATCCCCCACTTCAACCTTTACCGCTCGATCAAGATCGAGGGCACCCCGAAGGAAGGCAACAGCTCCGGTCAGGCGATCGGGGCGATGAAGGAGATCTTCAACACCGGCAGCTATCAAGGCCTCGGTTTCTATTGGACCGGTATCTCCCGCGAAGAAGTGAAGGCCGGATCCCTGGCAGTCGTGATCTTCGCCCTGGGCATCCTGGCGGTGTTTCTGCTGCTTTCGGCCCAGTAAGAGAGCTCCTCCAATCCGATCATCATCCTGCTGACGGTTCCTGCCGCACTGCTTGGTGCCCTGGTGTTCCTTTGCTGTGCAGGCCAGGTGCTCAACATCTACGCCCAGGTGGGCCTGATAATGCTGATCGGTCTGGCGGGTGGCAACGCGATTCTGATCGTCGACCTGGCCAACCAGAAGATGGGTGAGGGTGGGTCGGCCCTTGAGGCTGCCAAATTCTCGGCCAAGTCACGCCTGCGGCCATTCCTAATGATGGCGATTTCGTCTCTCACCGGCTTCCTGCCGCTGATGCTGGCCAGTGGTGGCGGTGCCCAGAGCAAGTCATCGCTGGGTCTGGTGGTGTTTGGCGGCCTGTTAGTGGCCACGTTCCTCTCCACCCTGGTGGTGCCGGTGTTCTACGTGGTGATGAGTCGTTGCTGGGTCAGGCTGATGCCACGCCTCAGGATGAGGTGTCCACCCCAGCCACGCAGCAGGGTTGATGTCTGGACAGAAGCCCTAGCTCAATCAGCCCAAGCCCTTCAGTAGCAGGAGGGTTCAGGTGGCCGTTGCCATCGGCTGTGCCCTTAGGGCTGCGGTGGCTTATTTCCTGAAGGTTCTCATCGATAACAGCCCGGCGGACATTGACTTGCGGCGCTTGCGCCTCTTCCATCTGATGGTAATCACCTCAGGGGGCCTGGGTGGTTTCGCCATCGAAACCATGGGGGAGTTGCAGGAGGAGGACACCGATCCCCCTTTATCGCCCGAAGAACCCATACCGGGGCCGCCGTCCGCTCTAACTTGCAAGCCATCAAAAAAGCTATCCCCAGAGGCGGCTTTTTTGTTTGTGAGAGACTCATTCTTCAGGTGATAACGGTGGGGCGATCCATGCCTGTGCGCTGCTGAATCTCGGCTAAATCGTTGATGGCGCTGATCATGACGGCCAAGGCAGCCTGGGGGTCCTGGTTGAGGTCCCCGCTGCTGGGGACGTAGCTCTCCAGATAGATGCGGATCGTGGCACCTTTGGTGCCGGTGCCCGAGAGGCGCACCATCACGCGGCTGCCGTCGTCGAGCAGGATGCGAAGCCCCTGGCCTGTGGTCAGCGAACCATCCACGGGGTCGGTGTAGCTGAAGTTGTCGGCTCCACTGACGGTGCGGCCAGCGAACGACTGCCCGACGAGTCCAGGCAGCATGCCCTCGAGGCGGTCGAATAGGCCATCGGCGGCGTCGGTGGCCACGGCTTCGTAGTCGTGCCGGGAGTAGTAGTGACGTCCGAAGCGCTTCCAGTGCTCGGCCATGATCTCTGCGATGCTGCAGCGGCGCTTGGCCAGAATCTGCAGCCAGAACAGCACGGCCCAGAGGCCGTCTTTCTCCCGTACGTGGGTGCTGCCGGTGCCGAAGCTCTCCTCACCGCAGAGGGTGATCTTGCCGGCGTCCAGCAGGTTGCCGAAGAATTTCCACCCCGTTGGGGTCTCGTAGCAGTCGATTCCAAGCTCTTTGGCGACAACATCCACTGCTGAGCTGGTAGGCATGGAGCGGGCCACACCGGCCAGGCCATTGGCATAGGCGGGTGCGACCGTGGCATTTGCGGTAATCACGGCCAGACTGTCGCTGGGGTTCACGAAGCAGCGCTGGCCCAGGATCATGTTGCGATCCCCGTCACCGTCACACGCGGCGCCGAAGCGGTACGCGTCGCCGTAGAGCAGCAGTTCGGCCAGCTCATGGGCGTAGGTGAGGTTGGGGTCGGGATGACCGTTGCCGAAGTCCTCCAGGGGTGTGCCGTTGCGGACGCTCCCGGCCGGTGCACCCAGCAGCCCCTCGAACAGGCGGGTTGCGTAGGGCCCGGTGACGGCGTGCATGGCGTCAAAGGCCAGCGGGAAGTCGCTGCGAAGCAGATCGCGGATCTGATCGAAGTTGAACAGCTCCTGCATCAGTGCGACGAAATCGTCGACGCCGTCGATCACCTCCACCTGCATGGCACCGATGCTGTGCTGACCCGGCTCATCCAGGGGCATGGCGGGGGATTCAACGATCGTGTACTGCTCCAGGGTCTTGGTGCATTCGAACACCGCATCTGTAAACGATGCGGGGGTAGGCCCACCGTTGGCACCGTTGACCTTGACGCCGAAGTCGCCCTTCGGTCCGCCGGGGTTGTGGCTGGCAGAGAGGATGATGCCGCCGATGGCTTGGCGCTGGCGGATCAGGTTGGAGGCTGCAGGGGTGGAGAGGATGCCGCCGGTGGTGACGATCACCTTGCTCAAGCCGTGCGCGGCGCCCATGCGCAGGATGACGTCAATGGCGTGCCGATTGCCGTAGCGACCGTCTCCCCCCAGCACCAGGGTTCCTCCTTGCACACCCGGCAGGGTGCGTAACGACGCCTCGATGAAGCTCTCCAGATAATGGGGCTCCTCGAACCTGCTGCTGCTCTTGCGCAGTCCAGAGGTGCCAGGTTTCTGGTCAGTGAATGGTGTCTTGAGGCGGACCAGGTGCTGGGTCGGTTCCACGGCGGCCGAGGTGGTCATCACGGGGGATGGGGCTCTATCAGGAACGTAAACACGGAAAACGGCTTCCATCGTGTTGGGCACGACCAGTTGCTTTCGTTACCTGTGGTGGTCAACCCGATTTTCAGGTTGTCAGCGTGCGGGGGCAAAGCGTTCTCCAAGCACCATGGACTTCACCCATCCATCACCGTTCCAAGCCCCTCAGCGACGATCAGAAGGCTTTGTTTGACGCGTTTCGCAACAATGTTGATCGAGATCACTAGCCACGGCTTGACCGCTGCTGATGTGCAGACCTTTCTGGATGAGTTCAAACACCACCCCGAAGTGAGAAAGGCTCTGCTGGAGGAGATCCGTGACGAAGTTTGCAATCTGATGCAGGGTCAGCGTTTCAGCTTCGATTTTCGACTGTTCAGGACTGGGTCGGTGCAGCCGGTTTGGCTTGCCTTGGCTTGGCCGGTTTGGCACAGATTCGGGTAATTTTCCGCGCAGACTCGTCAATGGCGTCGCGCCGCTTGTAGTCGTTGGTCGGCGCCACTCGGGCCAACTCCAACAAGCTCCAGACCACGTCTTTGCAGACCCCAGATAAGAGAGGGTGGTCCATCAGTGGATCAGCCATAGACCGTGCTCGATTGCAGCTTTTTTCGCTGTTTTCTCTGGAACAGTAAAAGGCTGCGATTTGCACAGCACGCAACTGATCCTTGCTTGGCCAGGTTGCTGGCGTCCCGGCAGCCTGAGCGGGTAGGCACAGCGCCAGCAAAAGCAGCAGCCGAGTGGAGATGGAATGGCTCATAGCGGCATTTTGGCTTGAACTGATTGCTGAATGCGTCAACACAACAAAAAGCCCCCTTCTTAGAGGGGGCTTTCCGATTCAGTTGATCTGAATCTTCTTTGCTGATCCGGATGGAACAGGTTGATTCCAGATCAACCGATGGCAGGAGCCTGCAGAGCCACAGGTGTGGACTCAGCAGCAGCCAGGTCGAGGGGGAAATTGTGAGCGTTGCGCTCGTGCATCACTTCCATGCCCAGGCCGGCACGGTTCAGAACATCAGCCCAGGTGTTCAGGACGCGGCCCTGGCCATCAAGGATGGACTGGTTGAAGTTGAAGCCGTTCAGGTTGAAGGCCATGGTGGACACGCCGAGGGCGGTGAACCAGATGCCGACAACGGGCCAGGCAGCCAGGAAGAAGTGAAGGCTGCGGCTGTTGTTGAAGGAGGCGTATTGGAAGATCAGGCGACCGAAGTAACCGTGGGCAGCCACGATGTTGTAGGTCTCTTCCTCTTGGCCGAACTTGTAGCCGTAGTTCTGGGACTCGGTCTCGGTGGTTTCACGCACCAGGGAGGAGGTCACCAGGGAGCCGTGCATGGCGGAGAACAAGGAGCCACCGAACACACCTGCAACACCCAACATGTGGAAGGGGTGCATCAAAATGTTGTGCTCAGCCTGGAACACCAGCATGTAATTGAACGTGCCGGAGATGCCCAGGGGCATGGCGTCAGAGAAGGAGCCCTGACCGAAGGGGTAAACCAGGAAAACTGCAGAAGCAGCAGCGACAGGTGCGCTGTAGGCGACGCAGATCCAGGGGCGCATGCCCAGGCGGTAGGAGAGTTCCCACTCACGGCCCATGTAGGCGTAGATGCCGATCAGGAAGTGGAAGACGACGAGCTGGAAAGGACCGCCGTTGTAGAGCCACTCATCGAGAGAAGCGGCTTCCCAGATGGGATAGAAGTGCAGGCCAATGGCGTTGCTGGAAGGAACAACAGCACCGGAGATGATGTTGTTGCCGTAGATAAGGGAGCCAGCGACAGGCTCACGGATGCCATCGATGTCAACCGGAGGAGCGGCGACGAAAGCGATAACAAAGCAGATGGTGGCAGCCAGCAGGGTGGGGATCATCAACACACCAAACCAACCGACATACAGACGGTTGTTGGTGGAAGTGACCCACTCGCAGAAGGCCTGCCAGCTGGAAGCGCCGGAGCGCTGCTGGAGGGTGGTAGTCATGAGAACGGAAAGAAGTGTTCCAGAAGGAACGGTTTAAGGAAGGGCAGGATTGCCCTGCCTCGGGCCAATGTAACGGAAGATTGAGAGGTGTGTTCTCTCGTTTACAAAGCAAATGTGAAGGATGGTTGAGCGCCGTTTGGCATTGCGCTTGTTAACGTCTCAAAGGCTCTGCAGCGGCTGCGTTGTCCCCAAATCAGGAACGGGTGCTGCTGGTGCGGCTGCCCTGCAATCCAATTTTTCCGATCGGTCCGATCTATTTGGCGGACCATCTCCACAAATGTTTCCCCGGGATGCCGCAACGCATCCTCGATCTGGCGGCGCTCCCTGTGCTCGACGTCAAGAGAGTGCTGATCTCCACCGTGGATCAGTTCCGCCCCACGCTTCTGGTGTTCTCCTGGCGGGACATCCAGATCTATGCGCCTGTCGACGGCCGTGGTGGTAATCCCCTGCAAAACTCCTTGGAGGTCTTTTACGCCCGCAACCCGTTAAAGCGCCTGCACGGTGCCCTGGGTGGTCTGCGGCTGATGACCACCCATTACGGAGAGTTGTTTCGCAACCAGGGTCTGGTTCGATCCGGCCTGCGTCAAGCTCGATGTCACTTTCCTGCAGCCCGCGCTGTCTTGGGGGGTGGTGCCGTCAGCGTGTTTTACGAGCAATTGGGGCGCTCTT
This sequence comes from Synechococcus sp. AG-670-A05, assembly GCA_003211535.1. Classification (GTDB taxonomy): domain Bacteria; phylum Cyanobacteriota; class Cyanobacteriia; order PCC-6307; family Cyanobiaceae; genus Parasynechococcus. The sequence continues at coordinate 10,702 of QCSJ01000055.1, forward strand.
TACCGAAGGGAACCATCGTTTCGATTGGAGAGGGTGAACCCCTGCTGGAGAAGCTGATTAAGGGAGCGTCCCTCGAGGGAGAACGTTGCTTTGTGGCCGGTGAGTCACCACGGCCTGGGTTGATCCACGAACAACCGGAAAGTCGCCCCAAGACCGCTTGCGATTACGCCTACATCGCCTCCATCTGGCCTCAGCTCGACTGGTATCTCGAGGGGGGCGACTTCTTCGTGGGTGTGCAGACCAAACGCGGCTGTCCCCATAACTGCTGCTACTGCGTCTACACCGTGGTGGAGGGCAAACAGGTGCGGCTTAATCCGGTGGATGAGGTGGTTAAGGAGATGCGCCAGCTCTACGACCGTGGCGTGCGTGGCTTCTGGTTCACCGATGCACAGTTCATCCCTGCACGTCGTTACATCGAAGACGCCAAAGAGCTGCTGCGAGCGATCAAGGCTGAAGGATTAATCGGTATTCGGTGGGCTGCTTACATCCGTGCTGACAACCTCGATCCCGAACTGGCCCAGCTGATGGTTGAGACAGGCATGAGCTATTTCGAGATCGGGATCACTTCCGGCTCCCAGGAACTCGTTCGCAAGATGCGCATGGGCTACAACCTCCGCACCGTGCTGGAGAGCTGCCGGATGCTGGCTGATTCTGGCTTCAAGGATCACGTATCGGTGAACTACTCGTTCAACGTGATCGATGAACGGCCCGAGACCATTCGCCAGACCGTCGCTTACCACCGTGAGCTGGAGAACATTTTTGGTGCTGATCTCGTCGAACCTGCGATCTTCTTCATCGGATTGCAGCCCCACACCCATCTTGAGCAGTACGGGTTTGACCAGGGTCTGATCAAACCGGGGTACAACCCAATGAGCATGATGCCGTGGACTGCACGCAAGCTGCTCTGGAATCCGGAACCGATGGGCAGCACCTTTGGACGCGTGTGCCTGGAGGCCTTTGATCAAAACCCAGGGGATTTCGGCCGCACTGTCTTATCTCTTCTGGAACGTGATTACGGCTCAGCGTCGCTTCAGGACGCGTTGCGTGCTCCCGTCACCGGTAGAGCCGCTCTGGCGACGGCGGTGAGCTGAACGGCCAACAGCATCAGCAGCCCTCCGATCCCTACCAACCCTCCGAGGGGGTTCGAGGACATTCCACCCGGGCCCACCAACCAGGCGGGTGCATCAGGCGACATCTGCACCAGACCGCTCTGAATCAGGAACCAGCCGCCCACCAGGCCCCCATGCAGGCCGATGCATCCCCAGAGGGAGCCACCATCCAGTCGGCGTTGCAGGGCCAAGGCAAGTCCCAGCAGAAATAAACCGATCAGCAGTCCCAACATGGGGCCGATGCCGAGGTTGAAGCGGGTGTGGACCAGGCTGAAAACCAACGCCTGAATCAGCAGGGCGGCGGCAGGACTCGTCCGCTCGTTGAGTTCCCGCCACAGCCAGGCCCGAAAGATCACTTCCTCGGCCAATCCCACTCCCAGGCTCAGCAGAAGGGCATTGACGATTCGGTCCAGTGATCCTTCCCCGATCCAATAGCCCCAGCTGCCCAGCAGGACCGGCAGCAGCACGATGCACAGCAGGATCAGAGCTAGAACCATTCCGCCGAACAGTGCCGGAAAGATTGGCTTCCTGCCTTTACATCTCCGAGCACTCAGTCCCAGGGCAGTCCAACCGTTTCTGGACATCCATCTCAGCCGGGCCCATCGGGGGAGAAGACCAAGCAAAAGGAGGAAGCTGATCAAGGTGCCGATCAGGGAATGGCGTTCCGGGGGCAAGCCGAGGGGGATTAGCGGCCATGTCACTAACCAGCCGAGGCCGTAGAGCGTGGGAATCAGGAGGAGAGCAGGAAGCCATGACGGCTTGAGCTGGATGCACTGATCCCGCAAGGTGAGCATGGATATGATCAGTTTTCCGGCTCGATCGTGCTGGTAAGACCCTTGGCCTTTAGGGTTTCGCAGTAAAACTCGGCAGGCTCGAGATCGCACACGATCACGAGGCCCACGCCGGTGTTGTGAGCTTCCATCATCACGGCCATGGCGTCCTGTTCACTAAGTTGCGGCACCACCTGACGCAGGGTACTCACCACGTATTCCATGGTGTTCACCGGATCGTTGTGAAGCAGCACCTTGTAGCGAGGTGACTGTTTGCGCACCCGTTCGGGTGACTTCTCCATCACCGCAGCTCCACCGGGGGAACGGGTCGGTGTGTCCACCGCCATGGCCAGGCTGTTCGGCTGGTTTGAATCTAAAGGAAATCGATGCACGATCTGCTCAGAGGGCCTTGATGCGAGCCATCGCATCGTCCACGTTGGCGCGGCTGTTGAACGCGGAGAGGC
>QCSJ01000056.1 GCA_003211535.1 Synechococcus sp. AG-670-A05
TGCCCTGTTTCCAGGCCTGGCCATGTTCATCCTGGTGCTGGGCCTTTCCTTCCTGGGCGAAGGCATAGAAGCCTGGGTGAGCGGCGCGGAGAACCGACCGACGTCAGACTGACAACAGCGGTTTCCCATGCCATGCCCTGGTGGATCAGCCTGCTGTTCCTGGCTATCTCCGTGGCGCTGTGGATGTCAGGTCGCAACAACCCAGATGATGTGATCGGCTTGCTGGAGCGGATCCTGGCAGCCCTGCTGATCTTCGTGGTGGTGCTGGTCAGTCAGAACCTGGTACTGGAAAGCATGGCCCTGATCGCAGCGCTGCGTTTGCCCTTTGCATCCCGTTCAAGCCTCTGATCACTCAGCGGCTGGCAGGGGGCTTCACCTCACGGATGGAAATTCTGCAGGAGCTGGGGAACAGGGCATGGGCTGCTTCCACCGCATGGCCGAGATCGACGGACTGCAGCATCTCCTCGCCCCATTCCTCACCGCAGTGGTAAGTGACGGCGTAGTCGTGCATTGCTTTGTCGTCCATTCCTGACAATTAGTTGCTTCGGTTATGGCCTAGCTGTGCTCCCAGCGGCAAGGGGCAGAGGGAAATCAGCAGCGCAACTTCACCGTTCGGGGCAGCTCTTCCAGCAGTTCTCCCTCTTCATTGAGTTCGGGGTAGGGGCGTCTCTGCTCCTGACACCAGGCGGCCACCTGGGGATAGGACCACTCGAAGAGCAGCTGTCTGTAGTGGTCCGCTGACAACCCCTCACCCTGGGATGGTGCTGTTCCGGCCACCTGGCGCTGGCGCAACGCCTCGAACAGCAGGGTGGCCGTTGCGACAGAAACATTAAGGGACTGCACCATGCCCCGCATCGGGATGAATAACGCTTCATCCATCAGGTCCCGTGCCCGGTCGGTCAGGCCCCATTTCTCTGCACCCAGCACAAAGGCGGTTGGCCCTTTGAAGTCACAGTCCCTGTAATCCTTCGCTTCAACCCCAAGGTGTGTGCCGTAGAACCGAAATCCCTTGTTTTTCAGGTTGCTGATCGCGGTCTCGATGTCTGGATGGTCGTTGAGTGCGACCCATTTCTGACTGCCCTGGGCGGTGCTGTTGAAGGTGCGGGGACGTCCCTGCAGGCTGACAATGTGGGCCTCCAGGGCTCCCACTGCATCGCAGCTGCGGAGGATTGCGGAAAGGTTGTGGGGCTTCTCCACGTGCTCGAGCAGCACGGTCAGATCTGCCATGCGATGGTTCAAAACGGATTTCAGCCGTTCAAACCGTCTGGGCAGCAGGGGCATGGGCGACCGCATCTCCTTTGACTCGAGCGTATTGGATGCGGTATCGCGCATTCCCCGTGGCCGCCTTGCCACCTACGGCCAGATCGCTGATCTAATCGGGGCCTATGGCCGCGCCCGGCAGGTGGGTTGGGCCTTGCGACGCCTGCCCTTGCCGTCTGAGGTGCCCTGGCATCGGGTGGTGAACGCTCAGGGGCGTATCTCTATGAGCCTCAGCCGTGAGGGCAGCGACTGGATCCAGAGAGAGCTGTTGCTGGCGGAAGGGGTTCCTGTGGATGAGGAGGGCCGTTTGCCGTTGAAGGAACTGCTGTGGCGGCCGGACGCTATGTCTGGATCCTGAGGGGTAAATGGATTGACGCAGCCGCATACCAAAGGACTGGCTCCACGAAGGCTCGCCTGGGAGGTGCTGCAGGCGGTTGCGGCTGGGGCCTATGCCGATGTCGCCCTAGAACGGGCCCTACGGGAGCAACCCCTGGCTGGCGCCGATCGCGGTCTGGCGACGGAGCTGGCCTATGGAGCGATCCGCCGGCGTCGCACCCTGGATGCCTGGCTGGATCAGTTGGGAAAGATTCCTGCAGCGAAGCAACCACCCAAACTGCGTTGGCTCCTGCATGTGGGGCTATATCAACTGATCTGGATGGAGCGCATCCCTGCCTCCGCTTCGGTGAACACCGCAGTGGATCTAGCGAAAGCTTTTGGTCTGGCCCGTCTGGCTCCCGTTGTCAACGGCATGCTGCGCTCTGCTTTGCGGGCTCGGGAGTCCGGCCAAGAGTTGGACACACCCTCCGACAGGGCCGCCGCTCTCGCCCTCGAGCATTCGCTGCCGGACTGGTTGCCGCCGCTGCTGGTGGAGTGGCGAGGGGAGAAGGGGGCGGCCGCCGTAGCAGCTGCCTGTAATCAGGTGCCCTGCTTTGATCTGCGGGTCAATCCATTGCGGGCGTCCAGGACCGAGGTCATGGCGGCCCTTGCGAGTGCTGGCATCAGCAGTCATCCCATAGATGGCTGTCCCCAAGGGTTGCAGGTGGAAGGGCACAAAGGTGATCTGTGCAGCTGGCCCGGCTTCGACGACGGCCACTGGTGTGTTCAAGATCGGGCGGCCCAGTGGGTGGCACCTCTGCTGGCTGCGCAGCCCGGAGATCGAATCCTCGATGCCTGTGCAGCCCCTGGGGGGAAGACCACCCATCTGGCGGAACTGGTCAGTGATCAGGCTGAGATCTGGGCAGTGGACCGCTCAGCCGGTCGGTTGAAACGGGTGGCGGCCAATGCCGCCCGGCTCGGCCATGGTTCGATTCAGGCCCTGGCGGCGGATGCCGAGCAGCTGCTGCAGGATCGACCCCAGTGGCTTGGCCGATTTCAGCGGATTTTGATCGATGCCCCCTGCTCCGGATTGGGCACACTGGCCCGTCATCCCGACGCCCGTTGGCGAATGACACCTGCGGCGATTGAGGGCCTATTACCCCTTCAGAGGGCTCTTTTGGAAGGGCTTCTACCGCTGCTGGCTGAAACCGGAACCCTCGTTTACGCCACTTGCACGATTCACCCAGCAGAGAACATGGCTCAGATCCGTTGGCTGCTAGAGAATCATCCTGAGCTCAAGTTGCTCGACGAGACTCAGCGCTGGCCAGATGCTGAAACCGGTGGTGATGGTTTCTATGCAGCAACACTTCAGCGACGTTGAATCTGGGGTTGGAGCCAGTTGCGCCTGCGGTTCACTCGCGCCGGCGGTTCACCCTGAGCTTCGGATGCAGGGATAGGCATTGGAGTCCGATCCATGCGTGGCTGTGATGCAGGGACCGGGTCAGGCAGCGGGACCGGCAACGGTGCCATCGACGGGTCAGGCTCCCAGCGTGGGGCCGTGTAGACGGGTTTCGGCTCAAAGTCGTAGCCGCGATAAGGGACTTTTTTGTCTGTTTTCTTGGGCTTGACCTTGCCAGGCTGTTGAAATTTGCGGTTCAGAACAGGTTTCGCTGGGAACGGCTGCTGAGGAAACTCGTCTTCGATTTGCACCATGAATTGCTTCCAGGCCCAGGCTGCCTCGCCGCTGCTGCTATTGGTTTCCTTGTTGTTGTCGTAGCCAAACCACACGGCCGTTGTGAGCTGAGGGATTGATCCGATAAACCAGAGATCGCGGCCGCCCTCGGAGGTTCCAGTTTTGCCCGCCACCGCTCGATTCTCAAGTTTGGCGGCAATCCCTGTGCCACCGGTCACAACCCTCTGAAGCATCCAGTTCATGGCATCAGCCACCTCGCTGTCCAGGGCACGACGGCCCCGTTGGCCATCAATACGCCGGCTCCAGATCAGTTCATCCTTCGGACCGCGTATCTCCTCGAACGGTGATGGTTGCATGAATACCCCCCGGTTGGTCATGGCGGCATAGGCCGCTGCCATGTCCAGCACCGTCTGCTCGTAGGCCCCGATCGCCATCGGGTAGTACTTGCCGAGCGGACGGGTGGTCCCGATATCGAAGCCGTTGGCGGTTTCGATGATCGCGTCGAAGCCGACCTTATCCTGCAGTTGGACTGCAACGGTGTTGAGTGAGTTTTTCAGAGCGTCGGAGAGGGAGACTGGCCCGAAGTATTTGGCGCCGAAATTCTTAGGGCAGTAGCCCCGCCAGCAGCGGGGTTTGTCAATAAAGATGTCCTCCGGCTTGATGCCTCGGTCAATGGCTGTCGCGTAGGGGAAGAGCTTGAAGGTTGACCCCGGCGATCGCAGGGCCTGGGTGGCGCGGTTGAACTGACTGTCTCTGTAGCTCTTCCCTCCCACCATGGCGCGCACCAGGCCGGTGCCCGGTTGGATCGTCACCAGGGCTCCTTCGGTGTCGAAGGGGGCATGCTCACGAATGACCTGCTGGGCTTTTTGTTGCCAGTCGAGGTTAAGGCTGGTGCGCACCTTAAGTCCGCCCACCTCAAGCTGTTCCTGGGTGACGATTCTGGGGAGCTCCTTGGCCACCCAGCTGGTGAAGAACGGTGCTGCGCTGTTGAAGTATTTCGGTGTGGCCGGTTTCAGGTTGAGCGGAGAGTTCCTGGCCGCTGTGGCAGAAGCGCTGGTGATGAAGCCCTCAAGACGCATCCGCTCCAGCACGATTGAGCGTTGCTGCCGGGCCAGCTCTGGATTCACCAGTGGAGAGTAAACCGATGGCGCCGGGGGAAGACCGGCTATGAGAGCGGCTTCCGGAAGCGTGAGCTGATCGGGCGTTTTGGAGAAATAGTTCCAGGCGGCATCTGCCACTCCATAGGCCCCCGATCCGAGGTACACAAAGTTGAGGTACTGCTCAAGGATCTGCTGCTTGCTCAATTGCCGCTCCAACTTCAGGGCCAGGGCGGCTTCCTTGAGCTTTCTGATGATGGTGCGGTCCTGGCTGAGAAAAACCGTGCGGGCCAGCTGCTGGGTGATGGTGCTGGCTCCTTCCCGCACCGAGCCCTGCCGGACATTGGTGACCACGGCCCGAGCAATTCCCCAGCCATCGACGCCGTCATGATCAAAGAAGCGGCGGTCTTCCGCTGCGATGAAGGCTTGCTGCACCAGCAGGGGCATGGAGCCCGGCTCCAGCTTGTCGCGGGTGGCTGGACCCAATTTCTGGATGATGCGCCCCCTCGTGGAGAGCAGGGTGATCGTTCCAGGACGGTTGAAGTTGGCAATGCCACGGGCATCCGGCAGGGCCGTGTCGATCAACTTGGTCAGCGCCCGTGTTCCAAGAGCGGCAACGGTGCCCAACCCCGCTGCAGCAGCGGCGATGAGGGCCCAATGCAGACGGGAACGATTCACATCAGCTGGGTTAGTGGACTGTGGCCCACGGCCAGAGCGGTCACCAGCATTCCGAGCACCAGGAAGGGTTGGGCGCTGGCCTGGTATTTGACGTCAAACTCCACAGGATCCCTCAGCAGCCAGATGTCCTGGAAGGTGATCTGGGGCACGATCAACAGCACCAGCAGAACCGCAGCGAAATGCTGACCGATGGCGATGAGAACGGCAACCATGGCCAGCTGGAAGATGTCGATCATTCCGGCACTGATCCAACTGGCCGTTTTTATGCCGAACACAACAGGTAGGGACTGAAGCCCCAGTGCCCGATCACCCTCAACGCTTTTGAAATCATTCACCACAGCGATGCCCAGGCCCGCGAGGCTGTAGGCCAGGGTCAGCAGAGCTGTACTAAAGGTCAGTTGACCGAACAGTGCCTGTCCGGCCCACCAGGGCAGGGCGATATAACTGGCACCAAGGGCATAATTCCCAAGCCAGCCGTTCTGCTTAAGCTTCAGCGGTGGTGCTGAGTAGATGTAACTAACGAACGATCCACCCAGGGCAAGCAGGAACACCACCGGAATGTTGTGGTTCGCCCAGACATCAAGGCCGTATGACACCGCCAGGCCTGCGATCAGCAGCAGCCATATCTGCAGTTTCACATGGCCCAGGGGAATTGCGCCAGATGGGATCGGCCGATAGGGCTCGTTGATGGCGTCGATATCCCGGTCGTAGTAATCGTTGATGGTCTGGGTGAAGCCCGCCAGCAGCGGGCCGCTCATCAACATGCAAGCGAATGCCGCCAGAACATGATCCAATTTCCAGTGATAGTTGCCACTGGCCGCAGCTCCGCAGATCACGCCCCAGATCAAGGGGATCCAGGTGACCGGTTTCATCAGCTGCAGCCGCAGCTTCCAGATGTTGGTGGTGCCGGACGCACCTTTCATGCCCAGCAGCTGACGTGCGTCGCTCACAGACGTTGTCCTCAGGCCGCTGCGATTTCGTCTTCGAAAAACCAGTTGGTGGTGCCATCGCTCAGTTCCACCACCACACCGATGCCCTTGCCATCAACGGTGCGGAATTCCTTCACCGTGCCGCTGGCATCAGCCTTTAAGAGGTCCACCAGGCTTTTTGGAATCCGATCCCGAACACGGGTGACACGGATCTTGGAGCCGATGTTGATCGACGCAGCCTGGGACATGGCCTGCAAGGCTTGGAGAGTGGCGCAACCCTAACAGTCGCTTTTGCGCCGGATCGATGGTTGCTCTTCGTTTGATTCCCTGCCTGGATGTTGCCCGTGGACGGGTGGTGAAGGGCGTCAACTTTGTCGGTCTGCGCGATGCCGGGGACCCCGTAGAGCTGGCCTGTCGTTACAGCAGAGCCGGAGCGGACGAGTTGGTGTTCCTTGACATCGCCGCCAGCCATGAAGGACGCGGCACCCTGATCGACATGGTGCGACGCACTGCCGAGTCGGTCACAATTCCTTTCACTGTGGGTGGAGGCATTTCCACGGTGGAGGGAATCACTGATCTGCTGCGTGCAGGGGCCGACAAGGTCAGTTTGAACTCCTCAGCTGTGCACCGTCCCGAGTTGGTGCGGGAGGGCGCTGATCGCTTCGGCTGTCAGTGCATTGTTGTAGCCATCGATGCCCGCAAGCGTGATGGCCACGGCTGGGATGTCTTCGTCAAGGGAGGACGCGAGAACACCGGGCTGGATGCAGTGGATTGGGCGCGGCAGGTGGCGGAGCTCGGTGCCGGCGAAATTCTGCTGACTTCTATGGATGGCGATGGCACCCAGGCCGGCTACGACCTTGCCCTCACCCGGGCTGTGGCAGATGCCGTTCCGGTGCCCGTGATCGCCTCCGGTGGGGCAGGTTGCATCGACCACATCGCGGAGGCCCTCGAGACGGGACCGGGGGGAGGGCATGCCTCCGCAGCTCTGCTGGCCTCGCTTCTGCATGACGGCGTTCTTACGGTCGAGGAGATCAAGCAGGATCTGTTGCAGCGAGGTCTGTCGATACGTCCGTGAAACCAAGAGACCCCGCTGCGGTTGAGCAGCTGTTCGATTCGGTCGCCTCCCGCTACGACCAACTCAATGACCTGTTGAGCCTGGGGTTGCATCGTCAGTGGAAGCGCCAATTGCAGTGCTTCCTGAGGCCAAAAGCCGGAGAGACGTGGCTCGATCTCTGCTGCGGGACTGGTGATCTCGCCCTGGAACTGGCGCGCCACGTGCGCCCTGGTGGCTCCGTACTAGGTCTGGACTCTGCCGCAGCACCCCTGGCGCTGGCGCGGCAGCGCCAAGGCCGTCAGCCCTGGCTGAATGCTGTGTTCCAGCAAGGAGATGCTTTGGCCACTGATCTGCCGGATGCCTCGGCTGATGGAATCGTGATGGCCTACGGCCTGCGCAACCTTAGGGATCCAGCGGCGGGGCTGATGGAGATGGCCCGCCTGCTCAAACCAGGACGACGGGCTGGTGTGCTCGATTTCAATCGCTTGACGACGCCAGGGCCCGCCGCGAGCTTCCAACGTTTTTATCTGCGTCGGCTTGTGGTGTCAGTGGCCGCTGCGGCAGGCCTGAGGCAGGAGTACGCCTACCTGGAGGAGAGCTTGAAAGGCTTCCCCGATGGTGCGGCACAGGTGTCTATGGCTTTGGAGTCGGGGTTTTCAGAGGCCAGGCATCACACTCTGGTGGCAGGTCAGATGGGGATGCTGTTGCTGAAACGGTGAAGCTTGTCTTAGGTCGCTTGCGGCATAGGCCACTGATGTCGTAAATCAAAAGACAACTTTAAGAAGACGTCTGCTGTGGCCTTCCCGCACCCGACGCTGCTTCCCACGATTGAGGAATTGCTTCAGGAGGTGCAGTGGCTGGATGGTCTGATCCTGGTCACTGACTCAGCCCGCGCCAGTTTTGTCTCGTTCTCCCAGGTGGATCCCCTGCTCCGGCGCCTGCGTGCGCGTCCCAATGGTCATGAAGTGGCCGAAAAACTCTGCATGTCCTTGCTGGAATCCCATGGCAAGGGCGGCGCCAAGCCGGTGCTGGTGTTCCAGCGGGATGGCAGTTTCTGGCTCGGGTTGATCGGACCGAACGGCAGCAATCCCCATCGTCACCACGCCATTGCCCATCTCCACCGCTGCCTGGCCCTGAAGAGCTGAGGTCTGCGAAGCTCAGACGAACAGCATCCCTACGGTGATGGAGCGGCTCAGTTGCCTCCAGTCGATCCATCGGGTTAAGGAAAGCCCCTACCCCCATGTCTTCACGGATGCGGCGCTGCCAGAGACGATCTACGCGGAATTGGAAGCCAGCTTTCCTGAAGTGCAGATCCTGGATCGGGTTCAACAGATGGATGGCGGCAGCCCCACCCGACGTCTGAAAACCCCTGAAGCATTGGCCTGGAGTGATCTTCCCCCCATTTGGGAAGACTTTCTTCGCTTTCACACCAGTGCCGACTATTTGCAGGCAGTGGTGCGTCTGTTCGAACCACAGCTGCTGCGCTGTCTTGGGTCGTCTCGTTTGCAGCGACTGCTGACCGGTTCGGTAGCACCACGGCGGATGGGCGGACCATCGCATCTGGTCACCGACTGCCAATTCGTGCTCAACGACCCCATCGGCGGGGCGTCCGCCAATCAGCCGCCGCATGTGGACAACCCCAAGGAGATCTATGCGGGCCTCCTGTACATGCGTTCAGCCCTGGATCAGGCGTCCGGTGGTGAGTTCACGCTGCATCGGCTGGATCAGCCGATCCGCCGGCTGGACAAGGCCATCGGCCGGCAGCTGGCGCCATCCCTGCACACGCCGTTGCACTCCTTTTCTTACCGGCGCAATTGCTTCGTGCTGTTCCTTAATACTTTTGGCGCCGTTCATAGCGTCACCCCACGACGTGATCCTTTGGTGCGCCGCCGCAGCATCAACATCATTGGCCAGTTCGCTGGTCGGGAGCGGATGTGGCGGATTCCTGAGTTCGACAGCCGTTCCTCGCGTCTGAGGCAGCTCGGCCAGTTGGCACGGACGGGGTGGCCACGTCGATATGGGAAGGGGGCTGACTCCCTGGGCAGAATCAACCTCCAGGCCCCTTCGGTTAAAAGTGCATTTCCAGGACATCATCAGTACGCTCAACTTCTTCTGGGCTGATCAGGGATGCCTGCTGCTGCAGCCCTACGACACCGAGAAAGGGGCTGGCACCATGAGTCCCCACACGGTGCTGCGGGCCATCGGCCCGGAGCCCTGGGCCGTGGCTTACCCCGAGCCCTGCCGCCGGCCCACTGATGGCCGCTACGGCGATAACCCCAACCGGGCGCAGCACTATTTCCAGTACCAGGTGCTGATTAAGCCGTCGCCGGATGGTATTCAGGAGACATATCTCGCCTCCCTGGAAGCCCTGGGCATCAAGGCGGCAGACCATGACATCCGTTTTGTGGAGGACAACTGGGAATCCCCCACCCTTGGAGCCTGGGGTGTGGGCTGGGAGGTGTGGCTTGATGGCATGGAGGTGACCCAGTTCACCTACTTCCAGCAGTGCGGCGGGATCGACTGCAAACCGGTGTCGATCGAAATAACCTATGGCCTCGAGCGCCTGGCCATCTACCTCCAGGACGTCGAGAGCATATGGGATCTGAGCTGGAACTCTGAGCGCAACTATGGCGACATCTGGCTTCCCTTTGAAAAGGGGCAGTGCCACTTCAACTTTGAAGGATCTGATCCAGATCGGCTGAAGCAGCTGTTCGCCATCTATGAGGCCGAGGCCTCCGACCTGATCGAGAAGAAGCTGCCGGCCCCAGCCCTGGACTTTGTGCTCAAGTGCAGCCACACCTTCAACCTGCTGGAAGCCCGAGGTGTGATTTCCGTTACCGAGCGCACCGCCACCATCGGCCGGATCCGCAGTCTGGCCCGCAAGGTTGCGGAAGCCTGGCTGGCGGAACGGGAAGCGCTGGGATTCCCACTGCTTAAGGGGGGAACTCTTGCGTCAGCTGTTTGACGCTCTCTGATCCGTTTCCCTTCCGTTCAGTCCTGCGCACTACTCCTCTGCCTGCCCAGAGCGCTACGGGGTCTGATCTGGGGTGCCCCTCTGATGGCATCTTCTGATCCATCCCGAGCGATTCAGCAGAACCGCTCGGCCGTGACGCTGGTCGGTCGGCTGCTGGCGGATGCCCGTCGGTTTGATGACGCCTGTTCTGCTCTTGTAGCAGTGGAGTGGGTCGATAATGGGCGTCGTCAGGGACGCACGGAACTACACCTCAGGCCCCGCCCGGATCTACCGCGTCAGGGTTGGCGAATACGTTTCGCGGGCGGCTTCAGCGACCCGCTGCAGGCGTCCATTCTCTGTTGCCGGGTCCGGCAGAACGCTTGGCGGCCCGGGGCAGCTGGAGCCAGTTGCAGGCCAATGACATTGTCGTGCTCGATCGGCCCTGGACTTCCATCGCTGATCTGCGGCGCCAGATCGCTTGCCGTCTCCAGGCCGCGGCTGGTGCCTAGCTAGGCGGGTTGCTGGCGGCGCTTATGCTGGGCAGCTTCCAGGTGCAGCTTCCCGAGGATCTGCACCTGGCTTTCCGCGTGGCTGGGTTGTCCCATGCCCTGGCGGCCTCAGGCTTCCATTTGTTGGTGCTGCTGGTTGCAGCACTTGAGGTGGGTTGCTCTTTGGGACGTTCCTTACGACTTGCCCTGGCGGCGTTGGCGTTGTCGATTTTCCTGATCTGCGCGGGAGCGCAACCGTTGGTGGTGCGGGCCGTGCTGATGGGGGCCACGGCCCTGATGAACCGGGACTTCGGCTAGCACAGCTGCGGCTTCGGGGTTTTGCTGCTCACCCTCAGCTTGATGCTGCTGGTGCATGCCGCCTGGACCCGCTCGATCGGTTTCCAGCTCAGTGCGGCCGCAACGGCAGGATTGATCCTCACGGCCCCTGAACAAGAGCTGTGGTGGTCGGAGCGGTTGCCGGCGCGGTTGGGCTGGCAGGCCCCAGCCCTGGCTGTTCCCCTGGCAGCGATGGCCTGGACCTTGCCATCGCAACTGCTGCACTTCGTCTCGGCTCCCTTCTTCGCCCTGGTAGCCAACTTGTTGGCGACTCCACTGCTGGCTCCGTTGACCCTCTCAGCGATGGGTTTGGCCTTGGCGTCGTTGGTATTGCTTGCGGCGGGCCTGCAGCTGCTGGCCTGGCCCGTGGCGCAGCTGGCCGCTTTACTAATCGCAATGGTGAGATGGATCAGTCACTGGCCCGCCGCGCGGTTGCTCACCGGCCATCCCCAGCCCTGGGTGTTGATTTGGCTGGTGATCGGGCTGCTGCCGTGGCTGTTGCCTGATGGGGCTCTCTGGCGGCGAATCGGACCCGCGCCGATCGTGATGGCCGTGCTGGTGCAAGGCCGTGTTCAGTTGGCGGATGGTGTGGTGGCTGTGCAGAGCTGTCGGCAGAAATGACTTTTGGCCCCGGTATCAGGGCCGAGCTGCTCTGGTGAGCACGTCCGCTGGTGCCAGCAGTTGCAGGCTGGCTCTCCGCCTGCAACTGCCGCCCCGACCCCAGGCAACTTTGTGCGCTACGGCATCAGCACAGGTCTGTAGGAGTTGATGGCACCTGGATGTGGTTCCTTGTTAGCCAGCGCCGCTAGTTGGAGGCAGGCGGAACGAAGGTAGGCCTTTAGAGTTGGCTGACGCCTGTGTGGCGCGTGGAGAGGTGGCAGAGTCCGGTTGATTGCGCACGACTCGAAATCGTGTAGGGGTCACACCCTCGTGGGTTCGAATCCCACCCTCTCCGTTTTTAATTCGTTCGGCGACGTTCGCTGACTTCCGAAATCCATTGCAGTGCAGTGGGTTTCATCAATATAAAAGTTCGTTGAAGTTCGCCAAAAACCGCGTACGTTCGCTAATTCTGGTAGGGTAAGTGGTAGGGTAAAAACCTTGACTGGTAGGGTAAAAATAGTCTGGTAGGGTATTACTGAGATGCCTTTTACAGACAGCGATCTGCGGGCACTCGCCCCGAAAGACAAACGTTACCGCGTTGCGGCAGGAGATTCCATATACATAGACGTCTACCCAGGAGGAGGCAAGTACTTCGTGTGGAAATACCGCTTCCCACCTGGCACCAAGGGACAGCAACGCTGGTATCAGATCGGTCCTTATGGGAGAGGCGTCGGTGAATGGACCCTGAAGACGGCACGGGATGAGAAGGCACGTCTGGACCTTCTGCGTAAGCAGGGGGAAGACCCCAGGGCAGTGAAGGCAGATGCCAAGAGGGAGTTCGACAAGCAGGCAGCAGTGCCGACCTTGGAGAGGGTTGCAGAGGAGTTCCTGACCAACTCCAGGAACCGCGCCAGCACGGTGAAGGACTACCGCAACATGCTGTTCAACCAGGTCCTACCCGTCCTGGGACATCAGTCGCCTGTGAACCGCTTTGAGTGGTCCAACGGCGGACGGCAGAAGGTTCTGGACCTCAAGCGAAATATCCAGGCACGGGGTTCCAACTACCAGTCGGACAAATGCCTGATGGTGATGCGGTCGATGTTTGGGTATGCGATCGACATGGGTTGGATGGCAGAACCAAACCCTGCCATTGGATCCAAATACGCCAAGTCAGGTCACGTCGCGCAGCACAACCCAACCTTGCCCTGGTCACAAGTCCCTCAGTTGCTGGAGGACCTGGAATCCAAGAGCAAGTTGGGTTCTTTCATCGTCCAATCTGCAGTGAAGATGACCCTGCTGACCTTTCTACGGGTTGGTTCTCTGGCACCCACCAAATGGGATGAACTGGATTACAAGAAGGGCATATG
>QCSJ01000057.1 GCA_003211535.1 Synechococcus sp. AG-670-A05
CTAGCGGGAGAGGGCGATGTGACCCTGCCCGATGCGGATCTCAGTGGGCCGCTGGTGCTGGTTACCGGTTCGGAGGATCAGGGGTTGTCTCTGCTGACGCGCCGCCACTGCGACCAGTTGGTGCGGATTCCGCTGCGGGGGGTGACACCAAGCCTGAATGCATCCGTGGCCACAGCTCTTTGCATGTACGAGGTGGCGCGTCGCAACTGGATGAAGGACATTCACGGTCAGGCCCCGTCGCCGCCGCTTCAGCGGGCGCGCATGGCTGGCCAGCGTGACGATGACAATCCTGCGGAGCATGTTGAGACGGCGCCGCCCGAGCAGCGGATTGAACTGGAGCTCGAACGCCGTGATCGCGATGCAGAACGGGAGTTTGATCAGAGCATCCAGCTTTCTCCCTGAGATGACCGTGTTATTTGGCCTGCTCGGTGCAAAATGCCCTTAAACACATGAGCTCCATGAGCCCTCTGATCCGGCCGCTGCGCAGCCTCGCCAATGGTTTCGGTTTGGCTTGGTGGGCCCGTGTCGAGACCACCGGGCCCGATGTCACCTATTGGTTCGGCCCTTTCCTCTCCCGCCAAGGACTGGAACATGAGCTCGCCACCTTTCTGGAGGACGTCGGCTCAGAGCAGCCCCAGTCCATGCGTCACACCCTGCTGCGCACCCGTCGTGGCGAACCGTTGACCATCGCTGCCAAGGGTTGATCCTGAGGCTGATAGCGTCGCTCCTGCATCAGATCGCAGTTTCATGACGATCAGCGCGTGGCGTCAGCAACTGCAGGCCGGTGAGGTCTCCTCACGGGAGCTCGTCGATCAGCATCTGCAGCGTCTAGAGCGTTCGGAGCCATCGCTGAATGCATTCGTGCAGGTGACGGCCGAACGGGCCCACTCTGACGCTGACCGTGTCGACCAGGCCCGTGCCGCCGGCGAGGACCTCGGCCCTCTGGCGGGTCTGCCGCTGGCAATCAAGGACAACCTCTGCACCTGCGGTGTCCGCACCACTTGCTCGAGCCGCATGCTCGAACAGTTCGTGCCGCCCTATGAGTCCACCGTCACCGCTCGGCTGTGGGGTGCTGGAGCGGTGTTGATCGGCAAGACCAACCTCGATGAATTCGCCATGGGGGGCTCCACCGAGACATCGGCGTTTGGTGCCACCAAAAACCCTTGGAACACCGGCCACGTTCCGGGTGGTAGTTCCGGAGGTAGTGCGGTGGCTGTGGCTTCCGGCAGCTGCGTTGCCTCCCTTGGCTCGGATACGGGCGGCTCGATCCGCCAACCGGCGTCCTTCTGCGGCGTTGTCGGGTTGAAGCCCACCTACGGCAGGGTCAGCCGTTGGGGATTGGTTGCCTTTGCCAGTTCCCTTGATCAGGTCGGTCCCTTCGCTGGATCGGTGGCGGATGCGGCGGAGCTGCTGCAGGTGATCGCTGGTCCTGATCCGCGCGATTCCACTTGCTTGAAAGCGGATGTTCCCGATTACACGGAAGGACTGAACGCATCCATCAAGGGGTTGAAGGTCGGCATCATCCGTGAATGCTTCGAAGCGGAGGGGCTTGATCCTGAAGTCAAGGCTTCTGTTCAGGCCTCGGCGGCTCAGTTGGAGGCTCTCGGTGCCGAACTGGTGGATGTGAGCTGCCCGCGCTTCAACGATGGCATCGCCACGTACTACGTGATTGCGCCATCGGAAGCCTCTGCCAATCTCGCCCGATATGACGGTGTCAAGTACGGCTTCCGGGCTGAAGCCGCCGAAAGCCTGGCGACCATGACCTCCCGCAGTCGCGCTGAAGGTTTCGGAGCCGAGGTGCAGCGCCGGATTTTGATCGGCACCTATGCCCTTTCCGCTGGCTACGTGGATGCTTACTACAAAAAGGCTCAGCAGGTGCGCACCTTGATCCGTCGTGACTTCGATGCGGCGTTCCAGCATGCGGATGTTCTCCTCACGCCCACAGCTCCCTCGACGGCCTTCAAGGCGGGTGCCCATGCCGATGATCCTCTGGCCATGTATCTGGCCGACCTGCTCACCATCCCTGTGAACCTGGCTGGGCTGCCGGCGATCAGCGTCCCCTGCGGTTTCAGTGCTGCGGGGCTTCCGATCGGGATGCAGCTGATCGGCAATGTGCTCGACGAATCGCGACTGCTGCAGGTGGCTCATCAGTACGAACTGGTTGCCGATGTCCTCGCGCAACGCCCTGAGGCCGACCTGGTTCCCTAATTCACCACATCTGGTGTTCAGGTCTTTGATCGCACGCTTGATCTTGCGTTAGGTCTTAGGCTGGGATTATGGCTTTCGTTCCGCTTCACAACCACAGCGACTACAGCCTGCTGGATGGTGCATCGCAGCTACCGGCCATGGTGGGGCGTGCCAAAGAACTAGGCATGCCGGCTATTGCCCTGACGGATCACGGGGTGATGTATGGCGCGATTGAGCTGCTGAAACTCTGCAAGGGCTCTGATCTCAAGCCGATCATTGGCAATGAGATGTACGTGATCAATGGTTCTATTGATGATCCTCAACCCAAGAAAGAGAAGCGCTATCACCTCGTCGTCCTGGCAAAGAATGCCGTTGGTTATCGCAATCTGGTCAAGCTGACAAGCATCAGTCATTTGCGTGGAATGCGTGGTCGGGGGATTTTCGCGCGCGCCTGTATTGATAAGCATCTTCTCAAGACGTACAGCGAGGGTTTGATCATCTCCACAGCCTGCCTTGGTGGAGAAATACCGCAGGCGATTCTGCGGGGCCGACCGGATGTGGCCAGCACGGTGGCCCGTTGGTACCAGGAGGTCTTAGGCGAAGACTTCTATCTTGAGATTCAGGATCATGGCTCTACTGAGGACAGGATAGTCAATGTTGAATTGGTGCGTATCGCCCAGGAACTGGGCATCCAGTTGGTGGCCACCAATGACGCTCATTACCTGAGCAAGCAGGATGTGGAGGCACACGATGCTCTGCTTTGCGTGCTGACCGGCAAACTAATCAGCGACGAGAAGCGGCTTCGTTATACCGGCACGGAATACATCAAGACCGAAGAGGAGATGAACCGACTCTTCATGGATCATTTGGAGCCGGATGTTGTGCGTCAAGCTATTGCCAACACGGTGGCTGTTGCCGAGAAAGTCGAGGAATATGACATCCTTGGGCATTATCAGATGCCACGCTTCCCGATTCCAAAGGGTCACACTTCAGTCACCTATCTGCGTGAGGTGACCGAACAGGGCTTGCGTGACCGTCTGGAACTTTCGTCCGATGCATCAATTACGTCGGACTATGCCGAGCGGATGGCCCATGAGTTGAAGATCATGGAACAGATGGGCTTTCCCACCTACTTCCTTGTGGTGTGGGATTACATTCGTTTCGCCCGCGAACAAAAGATTCCAGTCGGCCCCGGCCGTGGATCCGCGGCGGGATCCCTCGTGGCTTATGCCCTTGGTATTACCAACATTGATCCGGTGACAAACGGGTTGTTGTTCGAGCGTTTCCTAAATCCGGAACGTAAATCAATGCCGGATATTGATACCGATTTCTGCATTGAACGCCGTGGTGAAGTTATCGATTACGTCACTGAACGCTATGGCGACGACAAGGTGGCGCAGATCATTACCTTCAACCGGATGACTTCCAAAGCGGTGCTGAAGGATGTGGCCCGGGTGCTGGACATTCCCTATGGCGACGCCGATCGGTTGGCGAAATTGATTCCCGTCGTGCGCGGAAAACCTGCCAAGTTGAAAGCCATGATCGGTGAAGAGTCACCGACACCGGAATTTCGCGAGAAATACGAATCCGATCCTGTGGTGAAACGTTGGGTGGACATGGCCATACGTATTGAGGGTACCAACAAAACCTTCGGGGTGCATGCTGCCGGTGTTGTGATTGCGGCAGATCCGTTGGATGAATTGGTGCCGTTGCAGCGCAATAACGACGGTCAGGTGATCACGCAGTACTTCATGGAAGACGTGGAGTCCATGGGATTGCTGAAGATGGATTTCCTGGGGTTGAAGAACCTCACGATGATTGAGAAAACCCTTGAGTTGGTTGAAGTCAGCAGTGGCAATCGTCTTGATCCAGACAAGCTTCCACCGGAGGATGACGAAACATTTGCACTGCTTGCCCGCGGTGATCTTGAAGGGATTTTCCAGTTGGAATCTAGTGGTATGCGCCAGATCGTCCGCGATCTCAAACCCTCTTCGCTGGAGGACATCTCATCGATCCTTGCTCTTTACAGACCCGGTCCTCTGGACGCTGGATTGATTCCCAAATTCATCAACCGAAAGCATGGTCGGGAGGCGATCGATTTCGCTCACAAAATTCTTGAGCCTATCCTTTCGGAAACTTACGGAATCATGGTCTATCAGGAGCAGATCATGCGCATCGCTCAGGATCTTGCGGGTTACTCCCTCGGACAGGCTGACCTGCTGCGCCGGGCCATGGGTAAGAAGAAGGTCTCGGAGATGCAGAAGCACCGCGGTATCTTCGTGAAGGGGGCATCGGAGCGCGGAGTCGATGACAAGGTTGCCGACGAATTGTTTGATCAGATGGTGCTCTTTGCTGAGTATTGTTTCAACAAGAGCCATTCCACGGCCTATGGCGCCGTGACTTACCAAACCGCCTATTTGAAGGCACATTATCCGGTGGCTTACATGGCCGCCTTGCTCACGGTCAATGCTGGTGCAGCAGAAAAGGTGCAGCGGTACATCGCCAATTGCAATTCCATGGGAATCGAGGTGATGCCACCGGACGTCAATGCATCCCGCACCGATTTCACCCCTAACGGCGATCGCATCCTGTTTGGACTTTCCGCTGTTCGAAATCTTGGTGATGGGGCCATCCGTCAGTTGATTCGTTCACGGGACAGCGACGGTCCCTTCCGTTCGCTGCCGGATCTCTGTGATCGGATTCCCTCCTCGGTGCTCAACCGTCGCGCGCTCGAATCTCTGATTCATTGCGGCGCGTTGGATTCGATGGAGCCTTCCGCCAACAGAGCCCAGTTGATGGCTGATCTTGATCTTCTCCTCGACTGGGCTTCTTCGAGGGCCAAGGATCGTGACAGTGGGCAGGGCAATCTGTTTGATCTGATGGCAGCGCCGGTTGATTCAGATGATGGGACTGATCTGAGCCTCGCCCCCAAAGCTGCTCCTGTCGCCGATTACGGCCCAGCCGAGAAGCTCAAGCTGGAGAAGGAGTTGCTCGGCTTTTACCTGTCTGATCATCCGCTCAAGCAACTCACACCCAGCGCACGACTTCTTGCACCCATCGGTTTAGGAGCCTTAGAGGAGCTACCGGATAAAACCAAGGTCAGTGCCGTCACGATGATCACCGAGCTGCGTCAGGTCACAACTCGCAAGGGGGATCGGATGGCCATTCTCCAGCTGGAGGATCTCTCCGGCAGCTGTGAAGCGGTGGTGTTTCCCAAAAGTTATTCACGACTGTCGGACCATCTAATGACCGAGGCCCGTCTTCTGATTTGGGCAGGCGTCGATCGGCGCGATGATCGTGTTCAGCTGATCATTGATGACTGTCGCGCCATTGATGATCTAGCGGTTCTCTTGGTGGAGCTCTCCTCTCAGCAAGCCAGTGACATTGCCGTCCAGCACAAATTGAGGGAGTGCCTGACCCAGTACCGACCTGATCGTGAGGAACTCGGCGTTAAGGTCCCCGTCATCGCGGAGGTCCGCGACAGTCATTCTGTTCGTTTTGTCCGACTTGGTTCTCAGTTCTGCGTCAAAGATGTGGATGCTGCACTGCAGGCATTAGGAGCTAAGGCTTTCAACGCCCGGGCTTCTGAGCCCATGGTGCTGGGGTGATCAGTCGGATTTGTTTTGCTGTTTCTGAGCCTTGATTGACTGACGCATTTTTTGAATATTGGGTTTGAGGTTCTCCAGACCCAGCAGAGATCCTGGTTGTGGATCCCAACTTGAGCTCATCACTCCGAAGCTAAGACCCACCAAACCGAGCAGAAAGAAGAAACCGGAACCAGCGAGGGTTAGGCCGGGGGCGATATCGGCGATTCCTTTGGTGATCAGGAGATAGCTCCCTACAAACACACCCATGCCAGCCACGGTCGGCAGACCTGTGAACACGGCGACGCGCCGGGCCATTCGGTCAGCTACATAGCGAGGAATGGCCTCCTGGCGGATGGCGGCATCATCAGCACCGCCACTGGACACACCCTTTCTGGAACCCTTGGGTTCAAAGGGCAGTGATTGACGGTCTTCAGGCATGGTGCGCTCGTTCAGCCGCGTATGCCCAGTTTGGCGATGATGTCGGTGTAACGTTGCTCGCTCTTGTTGCGCATGTAACTCAGCAAGCGCTTGCGACGACCAATCATCTTCAGCAGCCCCTGGCGTGAAGAGAAGTCGTGAATGTTGTTCTGGAGATGACTACTGAGACGGTTGATCCGCTCGCTCAGCATGGCGACCTGGACCTCAGCTGAGCCAGTATCAGTGCCGTGGGTCTGGTGGGTGTTGATCAGCTGTTGCTTCTCGGTGGTATCTAGCGACATGCGCGGGGTGCAGCCCTGTCAGTTCAATTGTCCACTTTACCCGGTCACGTCCCTGGATCCGACATCAGCCTGATGCAGGCCCTCAGCCAGTCCTCGCCGTCGTCTCCATCCGATGGTCCTCCAAGATCGTGGAGGCGTTTGAGAGCCATTCGTATCTCAGGAGTTTCGAAACCTAGGGTCTCTAATATGGGGATGAGTTCCTCTGTGCCGTGGTGAACATAGGAGGATTGTTCGTTTCCTGGGGCGACCCAGTTCTCCAGTCTTGTCCGCAGTTCAACTGCCATTCGCTCCGCGGTGCGTTTGCCCACACCCTGGGCACGACAGAGAGCTTTGAGGTCGGACTCTATTAAAGCTCTCAGGAGCTCGTTTGGCTCGAGGGTATCCAGGAGGGCCAATGCAGCCTGTGGTCCGACGCCGTTGACTCCGATCATTTCACGAAAGAGATCCCGTTCCGCGATGGATGCAAATCCGAAGAGTTGATGATTGTCAGCGCTGACCACCTGATGAACCCATCGCTCCTGTTCATCTCCCTTGGTGAGGCCAATCCAGTCGCGATGGACGAGCTGAACTTCGTAGCCGACTCCCCCTGAGGCGATTAAAGCAATGTTGCGGTTGCCTCGTTGGTAACAGTGCTTAATGAATCCCCGTAACCAGCCGATCATCGAACACTCTCAGCGCTGACAGCGTAAAGGAGCTCCGCAGGAAAAGGATCAACAGTTGCTTGACGTCCCAAGAGTCCTAACTAACCTGTGGTTAAGCAATCGGAATGATGGTTTTAACTCCTGAGAAATTACGATTAATACCTATGGTAGTGCTGATCGTGATCGGCTGCTTCGGCCTCTTGACATCAAAATCAATATTACGATCTCTTTTTTCTCTCGATGTTATTGATACGGCAACCATCAGTATTTTTGTTCTGATTGCTGCTTCTGCAGGTTCACAGACACCGATTGTTTCAGAGTTCCGCTACAGCTCATATTCTGATCCGTATCCGCAAGCTATTATTTTAACAGCAATTGTAATCGGCTTCGCAACCCAAGCACTTTTATGTGCAATTGCTCTACGTCTAGGACGTAGTTCACCTTTGTTAAGATATAAAAATCTCGAAAAATGATTGAACTAAGTATTCTTTTTCCGGCTCTAATATTTTTACCAGCCGCCTTGGGGTTTTTGGGTTGTTTTTTGCCAAGGATAATTTTCCCGATTAGCATTGCGACGCTGCTTTCCTATGCTGTTCTTTCAGTAAATTTTCTGAATACTAGTTTTTCTTATGCCTTTACGTTAATTGGTAATGGTGGTATTCAATTTTCAATCGATCAATATACTTTCCCTCTTGTCTTTGCAAGCTCAGTCACACTGCTGATTTCGTTTGGCCTTTTTTGCAAGGGCTTTTCTCATTATTTTTACCAAATCTGTCTTGTTCTTCTTACGGCTTTATTGATCTCATTTAGTACTGTTGACCTTGTTAGCATGTTTATCGCGTTAGAGCTTGTTGGCTTCTCGGCTTTCTTGCTTATCTCAGATAGAAATGACGATAAATCTCTCTTCAATTCTTTTCAATATTTGATCGGTGGTGGTTTGGCAATGCTGATTTACTTGATTGGTGTTGTTCAAGCTTTTACTTACACAGGTACCTTTCTCATTGCCGATTTAGCCAAAGCACCTGAAACTGCTCTTTGTCTGATTGTTGCTGGTCTCCTTACGAAATCAGGAGTTTTCCTGTGTGGGCTTTGGGTTCCTAATATTTATTCTTATGCAAATTCTCAATCATCTGCGATCCTGTCCGGTTGTGTGACATGTGCTGGGATAGCTCCCATCGCTCGAATGAGCCAGACCCTTGCTCCTATAGGAGACTCTATGGTGGTTATTGGTGTTATTAGCGCTGTTATTGCTGCTATTTACGCAGTTTTCGAGCGAGAAAGTGGAAGAGCTTTGGGCTGGAGTTCCGTATCACAGTTAGGAATTGCAATTCTATCACCGGCCTATGCCTGTACATATGCCATGCAGCATGGTATCTGCAAAGCTCTTCTTTTTTCTACGTTGCACACTGAAACTCGGAATGATTTAAATCAAAATCCTAACAATGAATCGGTCCATGCTGAGCATGGACATTCTAGTCGTTATCAAGAACCGCCTATCGAGGAATTTATTCGCGTCCTAGTTTTTGTTATTGCAAGTTTGTCAATTATGGGCTTTCCATTCCTAACCGGTTTTGTAACTAAGAATTGGGTAAAGACTGATTTACCTTACGAGGCAAAGATCATCTATACAACTGCCGCATTATTAACATCCACAGTTTATGCACGTTTAATTTTCGATAGGACGAAACACTTCCTTATTAATTTTAAAATCAGGACTCTTTTAAGTTTAAGTAATTTGAATAAAAATTTTATTGATATTTTGTCAACTCCTAGGATCTGGATTTTAATCTTATCAATTGCAATGTTGATTGGTTTTTCCCTTACCCATGAGATTACATACAGTACCTCATCTATCAATTCAGCAATTACCTCTGCAATACTCGGCGCAATTCTTTTTATCTCTGTGGTTGGTATTCAAGCCGATGATTTTGTGAAACCAATTACGAGAACACTAGATCTTGTGGGAGCTCCATTTCTCGTGGCAGCACTTTTACTAGCCAATCTTTTGTATTTAAAAATCTGATGGCTAACTTTCTGAGACTTACCCTGGTTTTGATTTTTCGCCTTAGTTGCTGGTGTTTAGTGACTTCAAATCTCGATGCTAAAAATATTATTTTTGGTACATTAGTCTGTCTCTTAATTCCTTTTGGGGACTTTCGCAAACTTCAGTTAAATGCTCTTATTCCAGAAATACTATTAACTTTGCGATTACCAATTGATATGTTAAAAGAAAGCTTTCAGTTGATGCTTATACCTGAACCCTGTGACTCGTTTGTCGAAGAAGCAGTCAGCAGTCGTGTTCGTAAAGGATCTAAGTACGCTGAATTTCTTGATTTATTTCGTATAACATTTACACCTATGTCGTTAGTTACTCGTCGCAAAGATATTGAGTCATGGAGAGTCCATCTTGTTAAAAATTCTGTAAATAGCAGTCATGAGCGAGGTGATAAATCATGAGCACTATACAAAATCTATCATTGAACTTAATTGAATATGGAATTATCTATATAATGCTACTAATTAGTATGATCCCTGTGATTGCTATTTCTCGTACAACAGATACCCCAGAAAGAATTTTATATGCCTCTAGTTTCGGAAGTAAATTAGCTTTTATTATTATTACGGCTGGTATTTTCCGTGGTGATTGGATGATTGGTTGTATCGGTGCTTTTATTCTTATTGTTGGTGATGCAGGTATGCTAATTCTTTCACTTTTGGAGATGAAAATTTAAATGACTTCAATTATTTCTGTTACTATTCTTCTCATTGGTCTTCTCTTTTGGCTTTGGGGTACTTTGCCAATCGTTAATCGTCAACATTCGATCTTTTATAAATTACACACCTTAACGGTCGCTGACAGTGTGGGTTCTATTCTTATCATTTTTGCGTTATTCTTAAGATCACCCCAGTATTGGCCATTGTTTCTTGTTACAGCTATTTCACTATCATTATGGAATACAGTACTTAGCTACATTCTCGGCAATGTTTCTGATCGTCAATCATGACTGAATATCTTCGCACACTGCTACTTTTCCCATTTGAGCTCCTGCTTCCTGTTCTGGGCTTATTATTGATTCAGTCAGAATCACCGATTAATAGTTTAATTTATCGCTCATTTCTTGGAAGTATTGCTGCTCTCATTTATGCATTAATTGGCGCCCCTGATGTCGCCCTAACAGAGGTGATGGTAGGTACTCTCCTCTCTTCTTTGATTTATATTGTAACGATTCGATCTTGTTACACTGTCGTTGTGATTGTAGATCGTAATTCACCTCCAAATGATTCAATCAAGGACTCGCTAAAGTCAATTTTCGAGGAACTACATCTTAATGTCGTTTATCAACATGAAGACTTTTCTGAATCTATCCAGTACAATTTTCAATTTCTTTCCTCCTCAAGGCTTTCTGGTTCTCCGCACGCGCTGTTTCACAATTCAACATTCTACGCTGAAGTCACAACTTTGCTCGATGATATTAGCCAAACAACTGCTTATCAGACACTACCTGTACCCGTTACACTCTCGGAGGCACTCTCATGACAAATCAATCTGTTCATAGAGGTCGATTCAGAATATCGACTGAAGCTGCGAAATCTACTTTGTACCTTGCTGCTATTACTGCAGTTATGATCTTGATCCTATTTACAAGAGATGATTCAATAGCTCGTGATACTGAGCAGATTGTTCAGTACCTTTCTGAATACACCAAGATTCCTAACGTCGTAACATCAGTTATCCTCGGGACAAGATTATTTGACACGATTGGAGAGGTCACTGTGTTCACCATAGCTGGTTTAGGTGTGAAAATACTTCTTCACGACGAAGATGCTGAAGAGCAGTTCGTTGGTATCGACGATCAGGTTATTCGTCTTCTTCTAGATTTTGCTGCTTTATTGAGCTGTTTTCTTGCTATTGATCTTGCCGTTAAAGGTCATTTAACGCCTGGAGGGGGTTTTGCCTCTGGAGTGGCAGGTGCCACATCAATAACTCTCCTGATGATTACAGGCCGCATTCAGCAGGTAGAGGCTTTTTACTTTGGATCTAATGCTCCTGCCCTAGAGAAAGTTGCTGTTGTTTTCTTTATTCTTGTTGCGCTTTCTACTTTTAGTTCTTTCCTTTTACCTGACTCTGCATTCGCAGCAATACCTCCGACAGTTTATATTCCTGCTCTAAATATTATAGCTGCGTTAAAGGTAACTATAGGCTCTTGGTCCATCTTGCGGCTTTTTATTGTTAAGAGGGGTGTACTCTGATCATGTCCTACGGTGAGTCCGATGACTGGTATTTTGGTGACTACCTAGGACGTCTACCTGGCCGTAATTATTCTCTTTTTCTCAATTTTATTATTATTCTATTATTTGCACAGATCGCTCTAACTACAGAGCCATCTATCCACACAAAAAATGGCGATATTTTTCTAGATTTCTGCCTTAATCTTATTGAGATATTTTTTGTAACCGATTATATTGGTAAAGTTGCTAATTCCTGGTCCAGGTCTGCTTATAGATTTGCCAATTTTTTTATCATTCTCTTCTCTCGATTTGCTCTTATAGATTTTATCCTGCTTTTTTTATTGTTAACAGATTACTTTAATAACGATTCCTTCGTCATTATAGGTACTTATATCTTCAAGGCTTTAATGTCGATGTATTTCTCGAGTTTTCAAGCAGTAATCAAGCGTGTTGCTTTTATTATTTGTGATTGCCCGGCATATACCTTCTTCCCACTTGTTTTGCTGTCCATCGTCACTTACATTATGGCATTTAGCGTGTATTTGCTGGAGAGAACAAATGATATAGAACACTTTGGGTCCATTGTGCGAGCTTTCTGGTTTTCTATCGTGACGATGACAACTATTGGATATGGTGATGTAACACCGACAACTTCGCTTGGTAAAATTCTTGCCATTATGTTTGGCATCGTCGGTATAATATGTATTGCATTATTGACAGCAAATATACTTGAAGCCAATTCAAAATTCAATCAACTCAAGTCTGATTCATAATTTTGATATTGGATTTTCCTGTTTCTTGTAGATTCTACCCTTATGCCTTCCCTTAATCACATCCTCGAGGTTGGTACACCATATAATATATTTGAGTCTTACATTTCGTCCTACTCCCAATACATTGACTTTGTTAAATTTGGCTGGTGTAGCGCACTAATCGATCCAGAATTTAAGCTTAAGAAGCAATTATGTGATCGATATAATGTGATGCCATTGCTAGGAGGTACTTTTTTTGAATACATGATTCACCATTATGATTTTAGTAATTTTGTGGACTCTGTGAATAACTTTGATCTTCAATGTGTTGAATTGAGCAGAGGTACAATTGATATAGATGATTCTTTGTATGCTTCATACATAAAGTCTCTTGCGTCTGATTTATTTGTGATGAGTGAGGTTGGGCGAAAGTCTTCTGATCCTTTATTAGCTCTCAGTTCAGCTCAGTGGATCTCTCATTGCGAATTATCGGCCAATGCTGGGGCTTCCTTAGTCATTTTGGA
>QCSJ01000058.1 GCA_003211535.1 Synechococcus sp. AG-670-A05
ACACAAAACGATCAAACGTCAATCATGTCGTGGGGAGCGCCCGACGCAGCCCCCTCTTCAGGCAGGGCTCACAAGCCAGCTACCTAATCTTTGAAAGGACTACAAAGACCGCGAGAAGAGCCTGCTCTTCCCGAGCGATTCGATATCTGCAAACACAAGTTCGTCCCGACGTAGAGCTGAGCATCAAATGCACTAACTCTTTTCAGGTTTGTGGCACAGAACAGTGTCTCCAGCGATCGCTCACGCAGGAGACGGGTTCTGTCAGCTCTCGGATCGCTCTCCCAAGGCTGCCACGAGAGGAAGAAGGCCCCCATCACCGCGTTGCGCAAATATGGGGTCGAGCGGATCAGCTGGCAACGCTTCTCACGAGGTTTTTTGGGATCAACAAAATCTTTCGTGAACGTCTGTGCAATAGGTATCGCGGACTAGCGCAGAGTCGCCCAAATGTCTCATGTTGAAAACCTACAGATTCCGCAAGGCCCGTCAAGACTCGCCAAGCAAACGAAGCTCGGCGAGAGCCATCGCATCCTCGATGCCCTGCTCCTCGATCCACATGGCATAAGCCTTGCTGTGGACTTCTGTTGTGTGCCCCATCGAGGCGGCCATGATGCGATCACCGAGGCCGTACTGAACGTGACCTCGGTAGCTGTATCCATGCCGGAAACTCTTAGGCGTGCACCCGCGGGAGCCATGGTGGCCCATACGCTGCGCCGCTCCAGGTACTGACGCATCGGCTGATCGATACCCCTGGACTTAGGTGGCCTCGGCAACGGATCACCACGCCGGACCCGTTCCACCAGGTCCCACTCCTCAGCCCATTTCCGGTGGAGCGGATACAACCGCCGTGGTTTCGTTGTCCCGCCGCCGGCCTTTTTCACCCAGGTGCACCACATATGCGCACCCCGGGCCACAACGTGATTGACCTCGACAGGTCGGAGGCCGTAACAGGCCATCAGCTGAAAGGCGAACTGCCAACGGCGGGCAGCTTCACGGTCGCGGGGATGGTGATGATTTACCGGCAGGGCAGCCAACAGCGACAGGATCTCATCATCCAGCAGCGGCACTGTCGGTTCGGCGGTCTTCGCATGGAGCTCCGCACTCTTCCCTCCGATCCAGCGACTGACGCCTCCTTTCGGTGGGGCGTACCAGCGTTCGGGATCTAGCGCTGGTCCTGTGGCCGGATCGGTGGCCCAGCGCAGCATCGCAGCCACGTGCTGAACAGCTTGCTGGCGAGAACGGCTGCCGGGCGGCCAATGCCGTCCCAAAAGGGTGAGCAGCTGATTAGTGTCATTACTACCTGCCACCTTCACCAGCACCCGCTCAGTGTTGGCGTACTCCTCGTCCCAGGTGTTTTTTTCAATTTCGCCGTCCTTTCGCTTGGCGTCACCGAAGGACTGCCAGGCCTGCATCACCAACGTGGCGGTGGAGGCATCAACCCGAAGGGAAAGCTGAGTAGACGCGACTTCGATGATCGCTTCCCTCAGAGTTCTGCCGTTCTGAACATGACCAGCGATAGCTACCGCTGCATCCTCAATCTCCCTGCTGTACTCCTGGTCCCACGGGATCGGCTGCGTCCCGGACTTGCGGATGCCGTCAGCGAAGCGGACATCCAGCCTTGCTTTACCTGACTGCTGCACCACCCGGTAGGCAGCACCTACCCGATCCTTGATGTTGTCCCGCATCACCAGGAACCAGGGCTCGGCATGGAGGCGGCTGGGCACCAGGTATAGCTAAGTGGAGTTGGCAGTTAGCGACAACGGGGGCTGTGCCAGCGGCAAATTAGCGATAAGACCCCACTCGATCCAGTCCGTAACCTCGAGAGCCTACATGTATAAGACTAACTGCGACTACTGAGTTTTGCTATGTCCCGGTCGAGCTCTATGATTTGCAAGTGCCGGGGAGTGGCGCAGTTTGGTAGCGCGCTTGCTTTGGGAGCAAGATGCCGCAGGTTCGAATCCTGTCTCCCCGATGCCCTAAGAAGCCAGTCCCCAGCTGGTTTTAAGCCGTCCAGCAAAGGGCGGTTTTTTTATTATATAAAGAGAGTCGCGCTCAAATTACTGATCCATAGTCGGTTGGGTCATTAAATATATTGAGACACACCAATGCTGATCAGCGATGGAACCTTGTTACGTTTGTTCCTGGCATTGAGCGCATATGGTGATTGTCGTGACGCTCAACGGCAAGCCAAAAGTTCAGCTGCATTGCGAGAATGAAGCGTGTTCTCCGTAACCATTGTTAATAGATAGCAATTGTCAAAGGGTCACTCGCAACACAGTTTGCGTGCTGAGACGTTTGTTTGGAAAGAAGTTCATCACACGAAAGCTGTCAATTTGACACGCATTGAAAAATGCACAGGATTGTTGATTGCTCTGCAAATTCGATAAAAAGCCGATTATTATGGCCCATAAACTGTATTTGTTAATAGGGGATCATTGAAATTTCCATATTACGGATTTTCTGGCTCTAGAGCAAAGAACTCGGCGACCTCCAATTAATCCGTGGAAATCGTTACGCCTTTCGCCGACTAATCGACACGTCAAAGGATCCTTTTTACGTCACCGATTTGGTCACAGGCGGGCGGGCATCAAAGGATTTGGCACGCAAGCTGAAAAGGCAAGGCAATGTACTCAACGGAATCGAAGGAGAAGAAGCCTTCACGATAAAAACGGTAAGCGCTTTAAACTCAATCGAATGTATTACGTCTGAAGTGAAAATCCGGAAGGCATGCTCTATAACTTTCAAGAGGTCAACAAGCCGCTCCGCAGACGCTCCATTCGCCTTGGCAGCGAATACTACTCGCAGCCTTTGATTAATAGCATTCTGGAACCAACGGGAATGACTCACTTAGCCATGAATGAAGTCATTCATAAACACTTAACACAGAATCTCCTATGGCCTTGCACACCAATCATCGGAGAGCTCTGGGGTCATCGTTTCTCCACAAAGGCCACCTAACAATGTTATCTAGTGTACAAAGAATTGCTATTCTTTTTCAACACCCTATCCCTGCTTCATTGGTAATGATATACATGGGCCATTGAGGCTGTTGTAGCAAGATTGCCATGGAACCTCCCTTCACTAATGAAAGCGACATCAGGTAGTGTTTCCGCTGACAGTTTCGCCAGCAATAGCCGAAGGCTGACAAACACTCGAGCATACTGATGCTTGGTTGGTCGAGCGCAAATCGATCTGGGCTGCGACGTGGTAACAAAAAATAGGCTGAGAGCCTGTGGCAAGCAAGGGACTGACTCCCTAATGCCAATCAAAAGCGAGGCAGGCATACTAAGCGCAGGAGCAAGAGCTAATGCCTAGACAAGAAAAGGAGAAAAGGGGCTTATTTAGGAAATTCCTCGCGGCATTAAGGGCAAACCCCTTGACAATGATTGTTTTCAGCTGGCTAACGATTGCCTATCTAACGCCAGTTCTATTTTTACCATGGGTATTAATCGCTTATAGCCTCCATAGTCTTGGAGTACCTATCGCAGCCAGTATCTTCTTGGCATCCATCCTCGCCTTCACGATTCTGCGCATCCACATGCAGTGGCGGGACTAAAGATAGAGAGAAGAAGAC
The DNA here is from genome assembly GCA_003211535.1 of Synechococcus sp. AG-670-A05. Classification (GTDB taxonomy): domain Bacteria; phylum Cyanobacteriota; class Cyanobacteriia; order PCC-6307; family Cyanobiaceae; genus Parasynechococcus. The sequence continues at coordinate 3,572 of QCSJ01000058.1, forward strand.
GTGAGGTCGTTTAAAACCAATGAGCACCCTTTGCATACTGCATTAGGCCTCATTAGGCTTTTCAGGAAGAGTCACTACTACACCACCAGTAGGTTGTTTTTGAGGATTGATTGCGTACCAGCTATTGAAGATATGAATACCAGCAATGAACGCCAAACAACCATCAAAAACCCTATTTGGTTATCCTTTTGAAAGGCTTTTCTTTCTTGCTTTGTCATCCGGTATCCTCCTTGCCTTACTTGATCTCGATCTAACCACTTTAACTGGATCAATAAAGGGTTTTACAGGCATTATTAAGGGACAAAGCCGAACACAAACTTGTGTGAAGCTCGGGCCAAATTGAATGAATATCCAGACTCACCCCTTGGACGCCGTAAGGGCAGAAGGTGATGAGATGGCCCCCTCGATGAACTTCAGTGGCGTACCGCTAAAGCCTTGATAGCAATAGAGTCAACTAAACTCGTAATGCGGGCGAGCAATTATCAGAAGCACCTTCCTGGCATTGAGCTGATGAAATAAAAAAGAGACTTCTAGCACATTGAGCTAACTCATCTATTCATCACCCTAGTTCTCACCCCCCCAACTAAACACCACATCTGGTGTTGACGAGAACATGCAAAATAAATCTGTCCCCATAACCCGGCCCTATGCATCGCATGGGGCATTTTTATGGACCAGATCTGGAGTGGGCGCGTGCAGAATCTTCCAGACACGATCACCTGTGGCTCTTCTGGCGGGCTTGAGACACTCCTCACACACGACAGGCCTGCGTCCAAAGCGAAACACCATGCGAGAGTTAAAAGATCCTCAAGAGGATGTGATGCGTCGGTTCGTCAGCAAGCTCACTCAGGAACAGATTAAGCACGGGTTTTCCCTGCTGAGACTCATAAACCATCTCGACAGTGAACTGGACCTGCTGCAACAGCAGCGCCTGGCCGCTGGCCTCTCCAGCCCGGAGGGACAACGCCTGACCCGCGTCCGCCAGAGTCATCTCCGCAAACAACAGGACTGCATCGCTGAAATGGAAGGCAGTGGATTCAATGCCTGGCTAATAGAACGGCAGCTGGCCTGACCTTTTAATTGGTCCGTCGTACCAAAGCCTTGCGTTCGCTCGACATCCTCCTTGTTGCGCTGATCACAGCGTTCCAGTCCCCGCTTAAGGCTCAATCCCTGGACCTGGATTCCGAATCCTTTTTTACGGGCTTGGATCAGGAGGCGGAGCTGTTCTCTGCCGTTTGCTGCGGGATGGGGTTATCACCACATCCCGCGCGAAAGACCTGGTGCTGCAGATTCTCCAGCAGATGGCGAACGATTAGGAGACCCCACGTGAGAGCAAAGCCAACATCGCTCAAGGATTCAATGACGTGAACAAGCCGTTCGCAGCCTGCAATAAATTTCTTGGGCCACCTACCCCAGAGCAGACATTCAGAAGTTGAGTTGTCCCGAAAGCCACAGCTCGTGCCACATCGCAGCCGGAGATGAGTTCAGCGCCATAAAGCAGGTCGCAAAAATGGCGCCTGCGGTCAGCCCCACTCCCATCAAGATCAGCGCCGTAAGCCCCTGCTCGTATGTCAGCGGACGGTTGTCTACAAAACGACGCTTGGCCATTGGCTGGACTTCACTTCTTACGTTTTGCACCTCGAACTACCGCGTGACAACAGGCCATTGCACTCATATACCGAGTTCAAGGCAAATCCCTACGACAATCGGTTGAATGCGCTTCTGAGGCAATGGGCCTTAATGCCGATGACTTTGTATCCAAGCAATACAAAACTGAGTCCATTGAGATCGGAGGCGTTCATGAGAGACGACGGTCCAACCGAGCAGATCCGAGAAGCAGACTGACTTTCTGGCCCCTGCTCCAACAGTCTCAAAAATGACCTGGGTTGGTCCTTTGGTAGGCACGCACTGGTCCGCCACGCCATTCGACGCTCCGCTTGCACCGCCAGAGGTGCCCTAGGAGAAAACGACCCATTCCCTAGAGCAATGGCCCCAGGGCGCCTCTAGCCAGAAGCTTCGACCATCTCTCTCTTCAGTAGTGATGGGTTGAACCATGCACAAGCGAGCGAGCTAGGCCGTCTTTCCACCGGGAAGGGCGGCCTTCCTCTTGGAGTAGTTACGGAAAAAACAAGGCCATCTTCCTGCAAGTTAATCTTCTCAAATCTGGGTTGTTTGCCCCTGAAGTACGGAGCGAAGCCTTGGTACGGATAGTACGAAAATCTTTTGTGACAAAAACCATGGGGCTACTGTCTTGTTCTCACTAGATTTTCACCTTTGCTGTTGCTTAATGGCCTCTCGAGCGCGCCTACGTAGCAGGTCCGACTACGAATACGCAATCCTGTGGGAGAACGTTAGAGCCCAATATTTCACCAACGTTGGCGATCAACAGCGGGCTGATCAATGCAAGAAATACTTGCAGGAACTGGAGTGGCGGTTAGCCATGCTTCCTTCGACTGATGAGCTTGAACAAAGCTCAAGTGATCCGCTAGCGGATACCGGCTGGATTCCCTCTGAGGAAATACATCAATTTCACTAGTAAACAATAGCTAGCGCCATTCATGACCCTTTTAACCCAGTTGACCTACTAGAAAACACTCCTGTAAGGATTTAAATCTGGTGAAATTTTTACTTAAAGCTTAAATCCCCTCAGACTTAATCTTGCTGGATGAGTAAAAAACTGAATGCAATACGCCTGCTTCGTGGAGTGCTGATTGCTCCTACCAGACACAGCAAAGCTACTGACAATCCACTCAAGCCTGCTGATATGTCTGGCTGAGGTGACAGCATCTGCTGCGCCAACCAACGGCCAGTAATGCAGAAGCGGCTAATTATAACTGGCCGACTAATGCCGGCTTTGAACATGGGTGTTATTTCGGGAATCAACCCAGATGTGAATCCCTACTATTCCTGTCCTTCTTAAGAAGCAGCTAGAAGGACTGGCCCAAGACTTTCCTGGCTTCTCGGACGAAGAGAAACGATTATCCATGACGATCGTAAAACGATCGTCATGGCAGGCGCTAGTGCAGCGTCCAAGGGCCGTGCGGCTAATGCCTCGACGATTAGAGCGAACGTGTCTGGCTTCCTAACTGTCTACATGTTCCCCCAATCGGATCGACAACACAACCCAGCAATACCTGCTATTCGACCGACGGGAGATGCTCATCGTCCACACCACCTCCATCAATGGTGAGTGCTGGAAATACCACACAGGCTTTGAAAGCCACACTGCAAGTTCACTCCTGAGCTGCATCAAAGCCATGTCTCTTACCCAACTGGCAGAGCGATTGCAGCTAACGCTGGTGCCGAAAGGGCAAGCAACGCTATCAATGTGAGCACCATCTCCCCAAACCAAACGGGCTATTTCCGTCTGCATGTTCCTGATTCAGATGTCGGGAGAAAGCTTGGCTACACCGAGCAACTCGACATCCTTTCCTACTTCCATCTTTCACAGACCAACTCCCAAGCAGCTCTGACTGCAACTCCTGCGGTTGCAGCTGAGCTTGCGCCAACGCTTATCGATGCTGAAGTCATAGAGGCAATGGCGAAGCCCAAGCGACCGAAGCGTAAGTCCAAACCACTACTGAGACGCAGGTCTTAACCAAAGGCCCCTCCTCAGATGGAGTGTCTTCCCATTGGTTGATTCTGTGCGTTTTCCAGCGCTTAAAGAGACGAACCTCTTGGAGCTACAGAATTGCGTAATGCATAAAGCTTGCTGCGCGGCCTCAAGGCGCCTAACTTGATTCCGTAGCAGTTGCTACCAATAGTCCGCTCCGTCACCGCGGAGCACATACAAGCCAGGCCATAGAACGGGGACCTGGATTTCTTGGAGGAACACCAATGACAACCCTTCTGTATCGCGGTAACAAGTACTTCCAGCAGAACAAGGCTGCTGAACAAACCCCAGTGCAGCTGACCTACCGCCGCAACGTCTACAAGGGGCGCATGAACGACGCCACTCATCACAACGTTGCCCTCTCCGATGTTCAGCTCACTTACCGCGGCGTTTCTTACACCCGCTGAATATTTGGTAGCAGCCCTCACAGTCAATGTCTCTGGTACTGGGGCTAAATAGACCTAGTGCCAGAAAATGGTTTGGATTTAGTAGCTCAGAGCTCTGACAAGGGAATGCTTGCTGTTAGTCCTGCAAGTGTCCATGGCATGCTCTGGCTCCAAACACACTTTTCTAAAGAAAGCTGGGAAACCTTGGCCTGTGGCCAGGCTGTATTCAGTCAAGACTGTATTGATAAGCTTCTAATCGATGCAAGAAGTGCAGGCCTAAATATTGACGCTACTACCATTTCTTCCTGAAAAAAGTAGCAACCTAAAACATCATTAGAGATCTTGCAGATGCAGGTTTTTTTGGATTCTCCAGGCGTGTAGCGCTTTAGTCCAGTGTGATTATTAATTCCAAGCCTAATGCCTTGGATTACTTCCAATATTGGCGTTCAGAAACAATTGGTCATCGGTCAACCAGCCGAGCCAAGCAACAACCAACGCGGCCTTAATGAAGTTAATTTGCAAGGTAAAGCGAGTCGTATCTTGCGGCGTAACGGCACCAATCTCAGGAATAGCCCCAAGCAAAAAATTGTTTATTCACAGGGGATTTGACGGATACAGTTCAATGTTCAAGGGCCGAAAAGAGCGTAAAATGTCTGAGAAATGCTACGCAGCTAACACATAAATACTTGTTCAGGCAGGTGGAGTAAAAAAAAGAAATAGATACAAAAACCTACTGCTTTGAATAGTTGTCTTGTAGCCAACTTGGCAGACACCAGCTGTCCGCCAACCCTGCTCGTCTATCCAAAAACCCTTTGCCGGCTAACGCCGGCGCGTGTCTTTTGTGTTCTCTATTAAGAGGAAATCTTTCAATTAGTAGACCAATGACCTTATCAATCATTCCCGTTGATTCTTATAGCATTAACAATATTGCTGACGGGATGACCGGTTTCGTCGATGAAATCCAAGAGCTCCAACAACCAGCATCGCTACGCATGAGGGTGGCCTCGACAAGCCGAGCAAGGCTCAGGTCGTTGCCTACCTTCTCGGCCTGGGGCAGCGGCCGTACTTCGACACCCGAAGGGAACAGGTGATCTTCGACGGGAAGCCGGTCAAGGTGGACCGAATCCAGACTTCGTATCTGAAATGGGCCGCGATTGGCCTCGAAGTTCCCAAGGAAACCAGCCACGACGCTATCGATGAGGTGGCGATGGGGAACTTTTTCGATCCCGTCGTCCGATACCTGGATGGACTCCCAGGTCTTGATCCCATCAATCCGTTCGACGTTGGCCGGATTTATCTCGGGCACGACGACGAGATCCACCAGGGCATAGTCGCCAAGTGGTTAGTGGCAGCGATGCAGCGCGGCCATGAGCCAGGCTCCGACATTCAATAGATACTCACCCTTACGGGTGTGGAGGGGTTGCATAGGTCAAATTCCCTCAGAACCCTGGGTGGGGATCAATTCTCCGACAGGTTTCGGGATCTGCAGTCCAAGAACTTTCTCGATTGGGTCAAGGGCAGCTGGATCATGGAGTCTCCTGAGATGGACCAGGAGCTTCGGAAGGGGGACCCCAGCCTTATGAAGCGCTTCCTCACGATCGCCATCGACAGGTACCGCGCTCCATATGCTCGGCGGCCCGTGGACTGTCCGAGGCGGTCAGTCTTCGCAGCCACCACCAACTCTCGTGAGCTTCTGAACGCCGAAGGTGGAGATCTTCGCTTGTGGATCGTCGAATTTCGGCAGCGTGTCGACGTTGAGTCACTCCAGAGTGATCGCGATCGGGTCTGGGCAGGTGCTGTTGAAGCGAATCGGGCTGGTTAGTGGCCCTTCATCACGTACGCGACCGAGGTCGCGATCAGCTAGCGGAACAAGGATTACGCCATAAGCCTTCTCTACGAGGAGCAGCTGGTGACGTGGCTCGATCAGGGCCACAACGGCTTCACCGTTGAGCACGCTCTGATGAGTGCTGGCTCCATCTACGACGTGAGGGATCTGAAGAAGAGCGAACGCAACGAGGCCGTCAAGGTGCTCGAGCGACAAGGCTTCACGCGGAAGCGCAGAGGACCTCCTGAGGGAGGGCCGAGGTGCTTGAGGTACTGGAAGGATTGCCCCGTTCCCACATCACCTAATGAGTTGTGGGACATCTGGATCCATGCCGGTGCAGTCGATCTCAGCCACCTGTCCTATGTCTCACTTGTTTTGTAAATAGTAGATAAGGGTGTGATGGGTTCCCCGTAGCCCCAGGGAACTATTCGGAAAGAAGTGGGACACGAGACACCCCGGGGGTGCCAGTGGTACCGGCAGCTCCCTAGGGTTAAGATCTAGTTATGAACCCAGCCAAGCAACACCGGAAGCTCGAGAAACTTCAGCTCAAAGCTGAGATTTGTTGCTCACGGAAAGAAGCGCAAAAAATCCTCAAGAAAGCAGCCAAGGCGCACAGAAAGCTCGCCAAGGGCTGATCAACGCAGCGACCTCCGCAACTTCTGCGCAACCAGCACGGGCAAGCGTTGTTCCACTGCCTTGGGCAGCAGGTGACCTCCCGCGGTGGCTACACCACGCTGAGCTTCGTTGGCAACGGCTACCGGATCGCGGGTGTGAATAGCGGGGAGCGGGAGTGCAGGCAGGTAATACATGCAACCTAGATTATTAACAAATAGAAGCGACTTTTCCTGTGAATAAACTATTTCGATATCTATTGTAGCCGGTATCGCTGTCGTCTCTAAACCTCGGCAATTGCTGGGACCTATGAAGTCTTGTGCGGAGGAACCAAGTGCACGGTCTATCTCAGTGCTTCTGAAATAAGGTCACCATTTGGCTCAATCAAAACTCAGAGGGCCACTGATTGGGGCGGAGGCGGCGATAGCAATACGTCTGCGGGTACTGGAGTTGCAACAACTATCTCCTTGGCCCGATTGGACTACTTGATTTTTCGGCGAAAAATCATGACTTCAATTTCGTCATGAATGGCTATGATGATAATGGCAAAAAAACGACTTTCAATGTTCATTTCAAGAATGATAAGCCAGTCAAAAGATTTATAAGTGAAATGCAGATGTGACCAAGTTGGGAATGGGTCATGTTAGGACTGCAAAAGAAATCATGGCAGCAGAAGCCAGTGGAGGATTCGCGTCAACTGGCACTCTCGAAGGTGATGCCCAGGCAGAATCTGCGTTGGGCGCACAGGAAGTCAAGGAGAAGCCCAAAGGCAATTGCAGGACTGCATACCTTAACGCCAATCCAGCGATGAAGGCTTGGGCCGAAGCAAATCCAAGCATGGCCGAGCAGAACAAGAAAAAGTTTGCCGACTGTTGAATTCTTTCGGATTGCCTGAAAGTAGTTCAAATATTATGCATTTTTTTCAAATTATCGTTAGGTTCTTGTGCATCGGGCAGCTTGCGGTGATGTCGCAGCCGAATCTTGTGTCTAGGCACAGCCCGCTGAATAACCGCAATTAAGCCGAATAGGAGCGACTAAGCCGTGTTGGAGGCGGATCTGATCACCTGCCAGCAAACTGCCGCGATTTTAGGTCAATCAACCTCAACAATCAGTCCTGCACAGGCGCAGGGACGTCTTCCCTATGGGGAAACCAAGCGAAAACTGATCTACCGGCCAGGGTTGGAGCAGGGATTCGCCAACAGCACCAGACGCAAAGCAGATGCGCCGCATGTCGGGGTTAGGGAAAAACAAATTGCACTTTCGCCTGAGCCACAACTCTTCGCGACGTACTACTGGCAGCGGTTGGCTGACAAGCTCAGCTTCGTGCTGGAAGTTGCCCATGCTTATTGGTCAAAGGCACCAGATGCGCATCACCTACGACAATCCGACAGAACTCTGGATGATCTCAGGAGTCAGGTTGTGATAGAGGGGTTGGAACCTTGAACGCGACTACATGAAGCCCCTTGTGCACCTATGCGCGGAATTGACCTTTTTCAATATCGTTTCTTGAGTTCCTTCCTTCCGTGGCATGCCTGTGAAGTAGTCACGAATGCAGGCGTCATATCCAGCTATGTAATTCAGGCTCTCGCTGTAAGTCGATGCACCAGAGGGTGCGACAAAAAGTCCAGCAACTGGGCATCGGGGAGGATTGCTACCAACAAAGCCAAGATCCTTGCTCTATTGATAGCCTTATCCACCTTGTGGAAGCGTCCCGAACACTCCTCCGTTCGGTATTTCGGTAACACCTATTTTCAAGATCAATCGAGAAACCTAGTGTGGCGTTAATCTTTTAGGTCGTGATGTCCTTTTCGTGAGATCTTACACTGGAGGCAACTCTGAACGGGAACGACTTTAGCCATTCCCTGCTGGTCTCGAAATTACTCACCAGCCTTTGCCAATTGGTATAGAGCAGGAGTTCGTTCCATATAGTTTACCTACTAACTAGCGAATTAGTCTTCTAATGCGTTTTCCGCCAAATCACCCGCTACAAGATATATATACGACAGGGCGTTCATATGACTTGCTACTGCTTTGATTTCCTTAATGAGCTGTTTTTTAGGTATGTCAGATTCTTTTGCAAGTTTGAGAATTGCATGGATTAAACGCGTCTTGTTCTCTTTTCCATAATCGTACGCGGTTCCAAAGCAGTCTTGCCCAGGCGGGCTTGAGTCGCATGCTCTCGCAAAATCATAAGCAACTCTTTGGGAAAATTCTTCAAGAGGCTGGGCCTGCATTGATAGCTTTTAGATGTGTAGAAAAAGAAGATCTCCAATGTCAAAAAAAGCAGAGAAGAACTTCAACATGCCTTGACTCTACGACCGAGTCCGTCAAGGCGATTCATGTTTGCACTAATAAATAAGTCCAAGGGCTGAGCTCATCAGTCTTCTTCTTTCCCTACAAAAAATAATTAAAAATGTTCTCCCTTGATGAAGTAATGCGACTTTGTGTATTCTTGGCGTTAAGCGCCTTAAACAGCGATCTGTACGCAATATTCGATTTGACCTGCCGCAGACTGCCCGCCGATCACTGAATCTGCTGCTGACGCTAGGTCAGCGATTCCACGTTATTGACGCTCGTCTCCGCGATGGCTTTCCGAACACTTCTCCGCTCTGACGTTCGGT
>QCSJ01000059.1 GCA_003211535.1 Synechococcus sp. AG-670-A05
GATGTTACTGTTGTGATGAGTGGCGAATGCGCCATGCGTCGACGCTCTCGCTTCCGATGGGTTCTGATCAGCCTCTGGCGGGCGGGTCGGCGATGGGTGAGTCATGAATGTGTCGATTTAAGTGCGGCGTTTGCCTATTTTGCGCTTCAATCCATTTTTCCGTTGTTGCTGATCGCATTTGCTGTTGTCGCCAACGTCATTGGAAAAGCAGACAGTCTTGATTATCTTTTTTCCAGTCTTTCACCCATTCTACCGCCAGCGGCGCTTGGACTTGTTGAAACCACCCTGCGCGGATTGGTCGCTCAAGGATTTGGGGCAGGCTTGTTTGGTGTCGTTGTTCTTCTTGTCACAGCAAGCAATGCATTTTTGGCGCTTCAGCGTGGGGCCGACCGTCTGTGGGAAGAATGGATGCCATCCCTTGATCAGTCCCAATCTTTTTCCCTTCAAGCAATGCAGTTTGTGCGTAGCCGTCTTGAGGCATTCATGATTGTGTTGCTGTTGGCGTCTTTGCTGCTGGTGGAACAGCTTGTTGTGGGCTTTCGTCAATTGCCGGAGGACTTACTGGCAACCATTCAGCAATTTGCACCGGAATTGTCAGTCTTGCTGCGTGCTAGTCCGGTGACGCGTTTCGGCCAGATCCTTGTTCCCACTTTGTTTTTGTCGTTGCTGGCGTTGTTGCTTCAACGCGTTCTCCCCAGTCGTCGCGTTCCTTTGAGGCCGCTGATCCCAGGTTCTTTACTGATCGGATTTAGTTTGACGATTCTTAACAGTGTGCTCAGTTTGAGTATTGTTTCTTTGGGTAATCGCTATCAAGCCTATGGTGTGATTAGTGGTGTTTTGGTGTTAACGCTTTGGGTGTGGTTGGTGGGCTTGATTCTGTATTTCGGCCAATGTTGGAGTGTTGAATTAGCGATGAGACTGCGTTCGTCAACTAAAAGACAACCGAACCTTACGTCCGCTTGAAATTGTGGCCGTCTTTGCGAGGCTGAACAAACGTCAATGGCTTGGTCTCCTTAATCAATGAAACGTCCGCCAGCGTTGCTTTGGTTTGCCGTTCTGTTGCTGTTGCTTCTTCCGACAGCAGCGGGTCGGGTTCTGCTTGATCTCGTGGGTGGATTGGCGTTGGTGCTGTTAGCGGTCCCTCTACTGTTGACCGGGCTCGGCTGGATCGGCTGGAAGGTGCTTCAGTCACGCATGGTTATATGTCAAGCGTGCGGGACAACTGTCTTCAAGGGTGTGGAGCGATGTCCTGCCTGTGGCACGTCCATGCCCCTGGATTCAAGTGGGCCAGCCACCTCTAATACAGCTGTTCCCGCCAGTGACGTAACGATTGACGTGACGGCTCAGGAGGTCAAATCGGACTCCTGAGCCTGGAGTTGGCGTTCCCGCAGGAATAGGAAAAACGGAGCAGCACAGGCGAAGGCAACGCCAAAACTCAGGGGGATGGCCAGCCACCAGCCTTTGATCTTCTGTCGTGGACCTTCCACGCAGATCCAGATCGTCACAGCAGTGGCCCCGATCAACAGATCGGCACTTAGGGATCGTGCTGCTGCTGTGCTTGAGGCATCGGCGACGAACTTAGCTAGATCAAAGAATTTTCCGCCGCTTTCAGCGATGAACTCCAGGTTCTCTTTCCAGGGAAGCACTGCACCCAGCACAGCCAGAGATAGGTAAATCCAGGGGAGAGCTTTACGCATCGTTGGTTGGTTCAAAACTGTCAGGGTCAAGGATGTCGACGGAATGTTCCACAGATTTCAGCAGTGATTCGCAGTGGTCGAGGTACACCTCCCCATGCAGAACACGCTGTTGCAGCTGGGCCAGCGGCACCGCTTCGTTTTGTAGCTCAGCCAGAAGAAGATCGAGGGCCTGAAGGGCTTCCTCGTAGCTAAGTTCCGCCGCATCCTGGCGCCAGGTTTCGATCTGAGCTTGCAGGCTCTGGGGTTGGCTCATGACGTGGAAGAAGGAGGTTGGAGACGAACCTGGGTCACCGTGGCTTTGAGGCTGCCGTCTTGGAAGCTGAGGGTGAGTTTGTCTTTTTTTTCAATTCCCGCGACCCCGTCGATCGCAATGCCCTGGGCATTGCTCACGAGGGCAAGCCCTTGCCTCAGCCAACGCTGCGGCGACAGAGCCCTGAGCAACGCCCGTCGCTGATCAAGCTTCTGCCGAAGTTCCTGCAGTCGCCGTTGCGGTGCTTGCAGTGCCAGTGCCTGACGACGCTTCATCAGACTTTGATGCTGACGTTCCAGCCAGCGGCTCTTCAAGTCCCTCAGCCGTTGCCGCTGATGCTGAAGCTCCCGTAGCGCCACGTGCCGATCCGGCAGCAGGGCCACAATGGCGGCGGTCGGCGTCGCGGCCCGATGGTCCGCCACGAGATCAGCCACGGTCAGGTCATCCTCATGGCCCAGGCCCGTCACCACCGGCACTGGAAAGGCAGCCAGATCACGGCAGAGATCCTCGTCATCGAAGACGCCCAGGTCTTCACGGCTGCCGCCGCCGCGAGCGAGCACCAGGGCGTCCAATCCCAGCGAACTCGACTCCTTGGCCAGTCGGCCCAGCACCTCTCGGATGCGTATCGCCACGGTGCCCTGCACGGGAATTGGCACCACCAACAGGCGCGTCAGCGGCCAGCGTTCGGCGGCGGTGCGGAGCATGTCCGCCAGGGCCGAGCTGGGAACACTGGTCACCACCGCCAGAGTTTGGGTTTGCCGTGGCAGGGGCCGTCGGCGCGCCCTGTCGATCAAGCCCGCTTCTTCGAGCCGGCGCCGTACCAGCTCGAACTGCCGCAGCACCGTGCTCAGGCTTGGGCGGATGTCCAGCACCTGAACGTTGAGACTGGCCCGTGCCGCCCAGAAATTCAGTTTGCCGACGACGGTGACGCCGTCGCCATCCCCCGGGCAATACCGGAGCTTGCTTAGCTGTGAGGCCCACGCCACAGCTGAGATGCTGGCTTCGCCATCGGTGAGGGTGAGCCAGAGGTGGCCTTTTTTGAGTTGGGGCCTGGAGACGGTTGCTTCCACCAGGAATCTAGGCGCAAAACCCCGTTCCAGCAGGTTGCCGACGGCGGTGGTTAGCTCCGCTACAGAAAAGGTGGGAATCCGTTCAGCGTTCAAGACGTCTGTAGGCGAAACCCCAGTACATGCAGACCATGGCGCTGATGACGGCCACGGTCGCTCCCCAGGCTTGGTGGAGTTGGGTGGCGGCAATGGTGAAGATCACCAGGGCACTGCTCAGCAATCTGGAGCCATCACGACGGTTCTGAACGTAAAGCGGTGCCAAGGCGGTGGGGACGCAGAGGTCCACTGTGGACCATCAGGGAGCGAATCAGTAGATAGCAAAAAACCCCTCCGGCAAGGCCGAAGGGGGTTCTGTGATCGCTGTGAATCAGCCGAGGCCGATTTGGGACAGGATGCCCTGGCCGGTGAGCAGCTCGGTACCGAGGCCGATGACGAAACCCATCATGGCCAGACGGCCGTTCCAGGTTTCAGCGAAGTTGACGAAGCCGAAGCGTGCGTTGTCAGACATGGAGTAAACCACTGTGGTTGGGATAAATGTAACAAAGGTTGGACTTTTGTTGCTGGTGTTTACGAGGACACTCGGACAGGTTCACCTCCCAGTATCTCTCCGGTATTTGGTGAAAGCGGTTGCTGTGGCTTCCAGGGGGTTGTCCGGCCAGGGATGTTTGGGATAGCGGCCCCGCATCTCGCGGCGCACATCGCTGTAGCTGCCCCGCCAAAACCCGCCGAGATCACGGGTCCTCTGCAGGGGCCGGCCGGCGGGAGAGAGCAGTTCCACCGTCACTGTCAGCCGGTTGTCGAGAACGGTGGGTCCTTCCTCGCAGCCAAACATCTCCTGCAATTTGACGGCGAGCACCACGTCGTCATCCTCGTAGCGCAGCGGCGCCTCCCTGCCGGAGGGAATGCTCAGGTGCAGGGGCAGCAAACGATTCAGGTCCTGGCGCTGATTCCAGCTCAGATCACCCCAGAGGGCCTCCTGCAGGATTGTTTCATCAAGGTCTCTCCAGCTGAGGCAGCCTTCCAGGCTGGGCCCGAGCCACAGCTTGGGATTTTCGATCAGCGCGGTGCGAGCCCGGTTGGGCCATGGATCCCCCAGGTGGCGGTGAGCCAGCGCAAGGCGTCGCCTCAGCTGTTCGCAACCGTCTGACCATGGCAGCAGCTCAAGCCGACCGGATTCCCTGAAGCGGCTCAGAAGAAGGTTCCGACACTGCTCTGCAGATGGCGAGGGTTGTGCCTCCTGGCGAAGCACCAGTTCCCCCAGTTTCAGCTGCCGTTCAGCCCGGATTCGTCCTGCGCTGTCATCCCAGGCGACCTGATCAAGCCACTCCCCATGCTCCAGAGCCAGCCGTTCCACCCTTTCACGGCTGAGGGGTAGAGCCAGTTGAATTTTGGTGTCCCGTTGCCCCATGTCCAACCTGGCTACCGCCAGGGCGTCTGATCCGGCCAGGGGATCCCCAGGACGAAGGAGGGCTCCACGCCCCTGGCGTAGCCGGTAACGCCCCGTTTGTCCTGGGCGTTGCAAGGCCAGCCAGCTGGGGAAGGCGGTGAGGATCAGTTGGACGCTGTCGATGCCATTGCTGTCCGGAACGCGATCTATCTCCAGGCGCGCCAGTTGTCGCTCTAGTTGACGGCTCAGCTTCCGTAGGGGGCTGCAACGCTTCTGCTGATGCATGGCCTCCAGCCGGGCTTCCAGGTCACAGCCAACCGCCGTGGCGGACAGCGGATCCCGGTCGCTCAGAAGGGCGGCTAGGTCGCAACCAAGGCGGCTGCAGCCATGGCGCCGTGCTTCCACCATCAACAGTCCTAGCCGAGGGTGGACCCCAAGTTGCGTCAAATGCTGGCCGATAGCGCTCAAACGACCGTCCTGGTTGAGGATGCCGAGATTCTTGAGCTCCCCCTGCCCCTCCTGCAGGGCCGCTGGCGGTGGCGGATCCAGCCAGGGAAGCGCATCCCCAAGCCCTGCGCCCCATCCCGCCAGCTCCATAACCACCGGCTGGGGGTCCGCCAGCAGCAGTTCCGGTGGACTGAACTTGGGGCGTCGCTGCTGCTCGGCCCGAGACCACAGCCGGACGCAGCAGCCAGGACCTTGGCGTCCGGCCCTGCCGCGCCGTTGATCCGCGCTCGCGAGGCTGGCGGGAACGGTCTCCAGTCCCTCCATTCCAGTGTTCGGGTCAAAGCGCAGCTGGCGGCTGAGGCCGCTGTCGATCACCAGCCGAACCCCATCAATGGTGACCGAGCTTTCGGCAATGCCACTGGCCAGAACGAGCTTGCCGTCTAGTTCACGATGGCAGCGTTTCAATGCTTCGCTTTGGCAGTCCAGGGGCAGTTGGCCATGGAGGGGACACACCTGCCAGTGCCGCAGTGCATTGGCATGGTCCAGCCGTTCCCGACATCGCTCGATCTCCGCCAGCCCCGGGAGAAACACCAGCACGCCACTGCCTTTCGGTAGATTGAGGGCATAGGTTTCCACGGCGCGGAGAACTTGCTGCTCCACGGGTTCATCGGCACGCGGGGGTTGGTGCAGGGTCTCCACCGGGTGGGCCCATCCCTCAGTGGTCAGCAACGTGGCCTCCGGCAGCCGTGTCTGCAGGTCGGCAATGTCCAGCGTGGCCGACATAAGCATCAGGCTTAGGTCCGGCCGAAGCAGGGGAGCTGCTTCCCGCAGCAGGGTGAAGGCCAGGTCGGCATCGCGGCGCCGTTCGTGAAATTCGTCAAACAGCACACAACTCACCCCCTCTATGGAGGGATCCGACTGCAGTCGTCGCAGAAACAACCCATCGGTGATGACCTCCACCTGGGTGCGTGCGGACCGCCGCTGCTCGCCGCGCATGGCGAATCCGATTCGTTCCCCCAGGGGTTCTTCGAGAAAGGAGGCCAGGCGAGACGCAGCGGCTCGAGCCGCCAGCCGGCGGGGTTCAATCATCCAGATCCGGCCGTCCCGGCGGGCCTGATCTCCAAGGGCGCCAATCAGTGCGAGAGGGACCCGTGTGGTTTTTCCGGTACCCGGCGGTGCCTGGAGCAGAAGCGTGCTGCCTGGCTGGAACTGGGCGCAGAGCTTCGGCAGGAGCGCATCGATCGGATAGGCCGTCGGCTCAGGGTTGAGCGTCAACGCAGGAGGTTGAGCACCGCCATCAGCAGCAAGCTGCTGATGGCTCCAAAGGCGGCGAGGAGACGAACCAAGGGGCCGATGGACAGCGCGAGATTGCCCATGAAGAAAACCTTAAAGGCCGGATTTTTTTCGTCTTAGCTCGGTTTCTGCGTCTCTGCTGTCGTCGTTCGCACGGCTTCACATCACGAACACCTGAGTGCCTCAGCGCACGTGTCGGGTGCCATCCACAGGGTGGTATTCCTCGCCGGTCAATTCTTCAAAAACAATGGCGGGCAGACCGGTTTCGAACATCGTCTGGAGGGCCTCCTTCAAATAGGGGTTCCAGCCCCCAGTGCTCACCTGGCCATGGCGCACGGTCCAGTCCCAGGTGCCCTGTAGGTCCCGGGGAATGCGCCCCTCGCGATCGCGACGGGCCACCAGATCGAGTGATTCCACCAACCCCACCGTCACAGGATCCTTGCCGTAGGCGGGGGTGAGGCTCAGCTCCAACCGCACCGGGTCTTCCTTCAGCAGGCGCAGCCTGAAGCGGGGCGGCAGTTTCACCGCTTTGATCACGGCAGCAACGATGCGTGTTTTCTGATCCACTCGGATGTCCCCCGATCGTTTACTGGTCGATACCGGATAAGGGCATCAATGAACCAACTTATTCAGCCCCAGGTCCTGCGGCTTCGTTTGAAGTGTCGTCGTCGCCGCTGAATCGCACGGTCAGCAGGGCTTCATCGGTGATTTTTCCTTCGTTGTCCAGAAGCTCAGGGTGCACGGTGACGCGTCCTGTTCGATCCTTGGGTTCGGCAATCGGGCCACTGGCGGCGCGGAAGCCTTTGCCCATTACCCGGAAGGCTTGCCAGAGCAATGCCACAAAAAGCGTGCCGTAAAGCAGAGGGAAGAGGGAATTGAGCATCGTGAGCCGGCACTTCCAGCCTTCTTATCCTGACGGGCCGTGGGCGGGGTTGGTTGCACTTGGTCACAGATCTGACCGGTCCAGGCTTGAAGCAGCCCTTAACGCTTTCTACGGTCAGCAAGGCACCTAACGCATCCGTGACGTCGATCCCTCCTGCCAAGACCCGCTCGGCCCTTGCCTCGTTGTTCCTCGGTGGCGTTGTTCTTAGTGC
Organism: Synechococcus sp. AG-670-A05; assembly: GCA_003211535.1. Classification (GTDB taxonomy): domain Bacteria; phylum Cyanobacteriota; class Cyanobacteriia; order PCC-6307; family Cyanobiaceae; genus Parasynechococcus. Next base: position 7,236 of record QCSJ01000059.1, read on the forward strand.
AGTGACCATGCAGGGAGGGTTGCCCGCGTCATCTCCCGTTCAGGCCAGGCCTTCCTCTGCCGGCGATTTGTCCTGCCAGTCCTTCGTTGCAGCGGCTGTGGAGCGCAGTGGCCCGGCGGTGGTCACATTGGAAACGGCGCGAACGGTGACCAGTTCAGGCATGAGTGGTCTGCCGAAAGGGCTGCTGATGGATCCCCTTTACCGCCATTTCTTCGGCGTTCCGGGCACGGCGCTTCCGCGTTACCGGGTGCAGCGAGGCCAGGGGAGCGGTGTGATCTTTGACGCTGAGGGGCTGCTGCTGACCAATGCCCATGTCGTGGAAGGAGCCGAAACGCTTCAGGTGGAGCTCACCGACGGGCGGCGTGTTGCCGCCAAAGTGATCGGTAAGGACAGCCTCACGGATCTGGCAGTGGTGCGGCTGGAGGGTAAGGGGCCCTGGCCCACAGCCGCCCTTGGGGATTCCGATCGGTTGAAGGTCGGGGATTGGGCGATTGCGGTTGGCAATCCCTTTGGGTTGGAAAACACTGTTACTATGGGTATTATTAGTAACCTCAATCGGAATGTGGCCCAACTGGGCATTTCCGGGAAGAGGTTGGATCTGATCCAGACCGATGCAGCGATCAACCCCGGTAACTCCGGTGGTCCTCTGCTCAATGCGGAGGGGGAGGTGATCGGCATCAACACCCTGGTCCGCTCAGGTCCTGGCGCTGGTCTGGGCTTTGCCATTCCGATCAACCGCGCACGCAACATCGCCCAGCAGCTGGTCAACACGGGCCGAGCCAGCCATCCCGTGATCGGGGTGGGCTTGGCGGCCAGCCCTCGAGGCCCGGTGATACGGTCCGTTCAGCCCGGTGCTCCCGCCGCTGCCGCTGGTCTAAAGCCGGATGACGTGATCAATGCCATCAATGATGTGGCAACGACCAGCCCAACTCAGGTGGTGGCCGCTATCGAGCGCAATGGCGTTGGACGGGAGCTGACCATGTCGATCCGACGGGGGAACAAAACACTCCGCGTGTCCCTGGTCCCGATGGATCTTGCCGCTCAGGCGTCGTCGGTGTCCCGCAGCTGATCGACGCAGCGGGTAATGCATTCCCCGTCATCGAGGGAACAGGTGGTGATGCACTCGAAGTATGTCTCCACCGCATCCCACGTCTGCTCATGGGGGCCAACTCCATAGGCAGCATTGGCATGGCGGCTTGTACGAGAGACCATCAGAATCGCTGTAGGGATCAGTTATGTCAGCCTATGCACACGCAACGGCTGGGTAAAGAGAAATGAGTTGTCCTGCCTAATGGTCTGTGAAGATTCTCCCGGTTCGGTGGGAATGCTGGTCAGGCCGTCTTTTTGCGGCGCTCCTGCCGTGCTTTCTGCTTCTCACGGTTGGACTTGCGTTTGGCGTTCTGCTCTGCAGTCAATTGTTTCTCCCGTTCTTCGGCCCTTTCCTCCTGCTTTTTATCGAGGTAATAGGCGTATTCACCCCGGTACAGCACCAGCTCGCCATCCCGCAGTTCCACGATCCGATTGGCAACTCTGGAAATGAAGTAACGGTCGTGGGAGACCACCAGCACGGCTCCTTCGAACGCGCGGAGTGCGTCCTCCAGCATCTGTTTGGCGGGGATGTCTAGGTGGTTGGTGGGTTCGTCGAGCACCAGCAGGTTGCAGGGGCTCACCAGCATCAGGGCTAGGGCCAGGCGAGCCTTCTCGCCACCGCTGAGCTTGCCCACCACCTTGAACACTGTGTCGTTGCTCAAGCAGAAATTGCCCAGCAGGGAGCGCACCTGGGTCTGGGTCCAGTCGGGGACCGCTTCGAACATCGTGTCGATGACGGTTTTGCTCAGGTCCAGGGCTTCGGCCTGGTTCTGCTCGAAATAGCGGGCCACCACGTTGTGTTCCCCGAGTCGAGCGCTGCCTTCGTCGGGGGTTTCGGTGCCCATCACCAGACGAAGCAGTGTGGATTTTCCAGCCCCATTGGGGCCAACGAAGGCAATCCGATCGCCGCGCTCCACCTCTAGTTCAGCGCCGAGGAAGAGGATCTTGTCCCCATAGCTGTGAGAGAGGTTGTCGAATACAGCCACCTGCGCTCCGGAGCGGGGGGCCGGTGGGAAGCGAAAGCTGGGGCCTGAGACCGATTCGATCGGAGCCTCCACCCGCTCCACCTTGTCCAGCTGTTTCTCGCGGCTTTTGGCCTGCGTGCTGCGGGTGGCGCTGGCGCGGAAGCGATCGATGTAGGCCTGCTGTGTGGCGATCTCCTTCTGCTGCCGCTCGAAAGCAGCCTGGGTGGCCTCCTTTTCGAGTTGCTTCTGCTCGAGGTGGGCGGTGTAGTTGCCGAGGTAACTACGGGAGATGCCGCGTTCGGTGGACACGATCTGATTGCACACCCGATCCAGAAAGGTGCGGTCGTGACTGATCACGACAAGGGCCGCGCTCTGTTCCACCAGGTAGCCCTCCAGCCACTGGATCGTCTCCACATCCAGGTGGTTGGTCGGTTCATCCAGGAGCAGCAGGTCAGGGTCCTGCAGCAGGATTTTCCCCAGGGCGATGCGCATCTGCCAGCCACCGGAGTAATCGCTGACCAGTTGTTCCGCCCCTTCCGGCGTGAAGCCGATCGTCGGCAGCAGCTTGTCTATGCGTGCATCCAGCTCATAGCCGTGAAGGGCTTCAAACCGACTCTGAAGCTTGCCGAGTTCCTGGATGAGCTCATCCAGGTGATCCGGATCCTCGGCTGCTCTGTCCGAAGCCATCGCCTCTTCCACCTCCCGCTGGCGATTCAGCACCGTGGCGGCTTCCCCGAAGGCCTGAAACAGCTCCTGGCGAACGCTGAGTTCGGGATTGACGTCAAATTCCTGTTGCAAAAAAGCAATTCGCGGATCGCCCTGGCGCACCACCTGGCCGCTGCTGGGCTCCTCCTGCCCGGCGATCAGACGCATCTGGGTTGACTTGCCGGCACCGTTGACGCCCACCAGGCCGATGCGATCCCCTGGTTTCACCTCCCAGGTGACGTTGCGCAGCACCTCCCCGGTCGGATAGATCTTGCTGATGTTTTCGAGTCGCAGCACCAGCCGGGAGCATTGAGCCCCCATCATCCCTGTCGGCAGACTGTTGGGCGGATCATCAGGGAGTCAGGCCATGCTGAAGCTGGAGCAGCTGGCTGCTGTCGTGGTGGCAGCCGGTCTGGCCATCGTGAGCTATCTCTTGTTTTTCAGCTGGGCCGGTGGCGGCGGTTACGAGCGCCGCAGGCCGTCATCAGGGCAGGTTCCCGGCGAGCGGATCGTGGAGCCAAAGTCGCTCACAGCCCGCCGCGTGCCTTGACGACCCAGCTACGGCTGGCGTCGTCGTCCAGGCTGGCCAGATGCTGTCTGACCTCATCCGGGGTGACAGGGAGTCCCTGGTCTGCGCCGAACTGGCAGATGGAGGCCATCGCCCCGGTGGGATCCTGCAGGGCCTGTCGGAATAGGGCCTGGGTCTGTTCCGGATTGCTGCGGATGCGCTCGTAAAGAGTGGCGGCATGGCCAGCCATGGTCATCGATGCGGCTGCTGGAACGCTATTCAGTCGATTGAAGATCGTCAGGCTGCCTGGTCCAATCCTTCATCCCGGAGGCCAAGGGCGGAGGCATCTTCCATGCTGCGGGCATCCATGCAGAGCACCTTGCGCAGCTGAGCGTAATTGGCGGCCTGGGAGTTTCTGCCTTCCTGGGCAGCGCCGTATTCAGCCCGCTGCAGTACGTGGTGCAGGTGGGTGAGCAGATAGGTGCTGATCACAGCGGAAACCAGCACATCACTGTTTTCAGGGGTGCGCTGTGGGCGACGACGGCCACTGGTGCGCCGACCGCGGCGCGGGGTGGTTGTTGTGGATTCGGGCATGGGGCACTCCGAGGAGGACCGATGCCCCCACAATAGACATGGATACTATCCTTGACCACCTCTGTACACTTTCGGGTAGCTGAGACTCCCCCTGGAGATCCGGTTGTGCCCACCCGTCAGACGTCCTCAAGCGGGAAGCCCAAGTCCCCGCGGATTCAGGTGGTCCTGCCAGAGGACCTTTGTGCCCGTTTGACGGCTTTGGCTGATCAGGAGTCCCGCACGGTCAGCAATATGGCCCGGGTGCTGATTCAGCAGGGGGTCCAGAGGCATGAGCAGAGTGCCGAGACGCCGCTGCCCTCAAGGGAAGAGAGGTTGCGCTCTGCCCTCGAAGCCCAGCAACCCCGCCGTCTGCGGGGAGCTCCCCGGCGACTGCGCCTGCACCGTCCCTGACCAGGTCCAACTCAGGTCGGCTTAACCCTCACTCCGAGGCATGCCTCCCGCGTCGCGCCGGTGATGGCCGGAGCATTACCGGGGTGGCCGCAGTGATGCCACCAGGCCAGCAGGGCAAAGACCAGTGCTTCCCTGGTCTCCGCCGCCAATCCGATCTGATCACTACTCCGGACGGCAATGCCCCGGCATCGGTGTTGGAGTTCCCTCATCAGCACAGGGTTGCGGCTGCCGCCTCCGGCCACCAGCAGCTCCATGGGCTGGATGCTGCTTCTTGCCTGCAGCTGAGCCAGATCCTGAGCCACTACCGCCGCGGTGAAGCCGGTGAGGGTCGCCACCGCATCGGCGGCCGGGATCGTCCCCAGCTCCCGCAGGCGTCGCTTGAGATCCTCCCGGCCAAAGCATTCACGCCCCGTTGATTTCGGTGGGCTGAGCTGGAAGTAGGGCTCTTCAAGCCAGCACTGAATCACAGCGTTGTCGCAACGCCCTGCTGCAGCCATGGCACCGTCCCGGTCGTAGAGCTGCTGGCCATCGCTGAACTCCTCCACCGCCAGATCCATCAGGCTGTTGGCGGGGCCACAGTCCCAGCCGAGCAC
>QCSJ01000060.1 GCA_003211535.1 Synechococcus sp. AG-670-A05
AACAGTTGCTGCGTCGACACTGCGAATTCAACTTGCGATCATTTATCCCTAAAATTCACAACTCTTTACTTATCCTTTCCAATATTTAGATGCTATAAATTGGTTTTCATCTGCCATGCTCTGGGACGATTTTCAAACCAACACCGGTCGCATTATTCACAAGTGGGAGCATTATTTTCCAGCGTACGAAGAAATGTTTTCTTCCTTCAGGAATAAAACAATCACATTTCTGGAAATAGGATGTGGAAGCGGTGGATCCTTGCAAATGTGGAGGCGTTATTTTGGTCCACTCTCGGTAATTGTCGGAATTGATATCAACCCGTCGTGCATTGAATTTGAAGGGCATGGCATTCACGTTCGAATTGGAGACCAGTCTGATCCTATGTTTCTTGCTCAGGTTGTGGAAGAGTTTGGTGTACCTGATGTTGTCCTCGATGATGGTAGTCATATTATGAAGCATGTCAATGCAAGCTTTGATTTCTTTTATCCAAAAATGAACATGAATTCTATTTATATGGTCGAGGATCTGCATACAGCTTATTGGGAAGACTTTGGCGGGGGAATTCACAGCGATGTCTCATTTATCAACAGAACAAAGCAAATGATTGATTTGCTGAATGCTCATCATTCACGCGGTGCCGTTCCGATTACTGAATTCAATAAAACCACTTATAGCATGCATATCTATGACTCGATAGTAGCCTTTAGGAAGGGCAGAGCCAGAAAGTATCAGCCTATGATTGGCACCGCAGACTAAGTGTTTAGTCCCACCAGGTTGTTCAGTTGACAAAGGGGTGTGAGCTCGTCAGGGTCGGTGTGTCATCCCCGTCCCCTTAGCTCACACCCCATGCATAGCCACCCGAATGCTCTGCTGAAACCCCTTGGCCGAGAATGGTTGCAGAGCTAGGTCCAAACTGGCGAGAGAAGGTTGCCAACAGTTTGAGCGACTGATTCTTTTTTATCTTCATCGCTGGTCCAAGCACCGTAGTACTTGAGATGTGTTCTGCTGTCATGACCCATGAGGTCACATAGGTCCTGCAGCGGCACAGCTTTGTTCTAGTGGCCACATTTCACGGCCCGCCATGCGTAACCACGTCGCAGTGAATAAGGCACCATATCCTCTGTGCTGGCCTTCAATGTGTTCCAGTAGTCATGTCGTGTAAGGCATGTAGAGAAGGCATTCCCGGCCGCTTTGAAGCCCTTAGCGTTGATTATTGAAGTAGGTAGTTTTACCAATCCCGACTGCTATTGGGCTCTGGAAGAGCTGTAGTTGCTACTTGATACGCATGATCTTTCGCATCTGTTTAGCCACATGGCGACAATACTTCAGCGGGTGTCGTTGAAAGCAGAGATGTCTGGTCATTACGCCAGCGCCATTGGTGCGCAGCGTCTGTTGAAAGACCTTCTGGTGTCTCGCAGGCTGGACTCTGATGCAAAGAAAGCTGAGCGCTAGAGTTGGTATCGCCAAGGCAACATCGGCACTTGGCGCATCGGATTGCCCTAAGAACTGCTCTAAAAGGCAAAAGAGACCATCACGACATCAGTCAAAGCAGACATTTCAGAGGTTTGAGCACCTGCACATAATGTAGGTGCTGCTAACTGGCTAGCTCCACAAGCAGCTTCTGATATCTGCAAGCAGTGCCGTTCCTGCCGTTTTGTTTCTTCAATAACGGCGATCTGGTCAGGGTCGATGTGGTCGGTGATGCAGTCACGAACCAAGCAGCCGCAGCATTCTTCGCCAAAGTGTGTGTAGGCGCATGAAAGTCCTTGTCTCAAGATTCCGTCAAAAATCTCAGCACGACGGTGTTGCGCAAGTCGAAGGGCCGCAAGCTGGAAGACGGCGATCGGCTACTGGTGGGGTACCAAGGCAAGCTGCTGAACGGTGAGCAATTTGATGCAAGTTTCGACTTCAGCATTTTCGAAGCCGAGGAGGGCCGTAGCCCATTCGACTTCACCCTCGGTGCAGGTCAAGTAATCCAAGGCTGGGATCAGGGGCTGAACGGTCAGAAGCTCGGTGAGGTTGTGGAGCTCAAGATCCCCTCAGATCTTGCCTATGGCGAAACTGGACGTGGAGACAGAATTCCCCCGAACAGCCCCTTGATCTTCACCGTTGAGGTGCTCGCGATGCTTCCTGCCGGAGAATCCGATCCGATTTTTTACAAGTTCAAGGATCTCGGGATCAAAACCAAGAAACTCGGTCTGACAGACGAACTGTTGGCAACGGTCCAGTTCTCCAAGACAGGCTTAGACCTCAATGATGAACTGAACGGACTCGAAGAAGCTGATCTGCTCATCGGACTGAAGGGAAACGACAGCATTCAAGGCGGTCGCGGCGCCGATGTATTAATCGGCGGCAAAGGCAAAGACCGTTTCATCTACACCAACGTCAAGGATTCTCCTGATAAAAAAGGCAAGGGCGATCACATCCTTGATTTCGGCAAAAAGGACAAGATCAATCTGCAAGCCCTTGCTGATGAGCTGCAGTTCATCAAAAAGAGAAAGTTCACAGGAATGGCTGGCGAAGTACGGTTTGCCAATGAGACTCTTTCCATCGACATCGATGGCGACCAGTCGGCAGATTTTGCCGTAGCGTTGCTTGGGGTTGAGAAGCTGAAGGGGTCCAACTTGCTTCTCTGAAGTCTCTACTCAGAAATGCCTGCTGTGACTGATGTCATGGTGGCCATTTCAGAGGTTTGAGCACCTCCACTTGCTGCTGTTGGTCTTATATCATCGAGAAAGATCGGGACTATCCCAAACCAGCAGCAGGTACTCATCGCACGGTTGCTACTGGTCGTAGCTGTCGCAGTGATTGGCGTCGCTTGCATACATGTCCTGTGTGTGCACTTGATCCAAATGACAACCCTGCATGCTCTATCCACCGTGACGGGGAAATTTTGCGCTGTTTTATTGGCAGCACATTCTCACTGCCACTGGGTTTGGCACCTGGCCAATTAGCGCCAGGTGCCGAGTGGGTTTACTCCTCTCAGTCACCAACCAGTTGGGGTGACTTCCTGGTGTTTGTCAATGACAAGCCATCACCGCTGCAGATACTCCACAGCTGGAGGCAGCCCTATGTCTGATACCAACTCGACGTCCTTAGACTCAACCAAATCCCTGAGGGTTGGGTTGAGTCAAAAAACAGCAGGAAGAGCACAGCTTTAGCGTGGGAAAAGTGACTCTCGTGATGCTCAAGGCTTACGAGAGCGCGTGGCGTTTTAACCAGCTCACCATGCTCATTGAGCTGGATGGCAAGCCTGTCTCCGAAAAGGAGATTGATCTTCTGTATGTCACCCTCTTGTTGAGGGGGTGGAAAGTAACTAAGAACCACGCTATTGATGGTGCGCTGAAGGCTGCCTATCTCCATTCGTTTGATCCAGTACGGGAATACCTTGATCGGATTGCCTCAGACGACAGCATTAAACCGGCAGACCTCAGCAAGATCACAACGACGTACTTGGACACCAAGGACGATCTCTACGACGCAATGCTGAGAGCAACACTGATCGGTGCTGTCGCTCGCAAGTATGAGCAGGCAAGCATGTTCAAAACTGCCCTCACTTTGAAGGGTGGTCAGGACATTGGGAAGTCATCTGTGATCAAGAAACTTGCCAGTCATGACTGGGTTTGTGACACCAGTCATGACAACGACAAGGACTTCAAGATGGCTATCCACAGCACTTGGATTTGCGACCTAGCTGAGTTGTAGAGCATCACCAGGAAGGAACAAGCAGGACAGCTCAAGAATCTGATCTCGTCGCCGCAGGACCTGATCCGCCCGCCTTATGGCAGAAGGATGGAGAACTACAAACTGCAGAAAATCTTTATTGGTACAAGCAACCGTGATAACTTCCTTAGGGATGAAACTGGTGCTTGTCGCTGGTGGGTTGTTGAGTTGCCTCACAACGCCAACAAGAGCTTCAGGATTAACCATGACCACCTTAGGCAAGACCGTGATGCGATCTGGAAAGCTGCTGTTCTTGAACACCAAGAGGGGAGTTACCGCTGCTGACGGATGCACAGCAGGCCGAATCCAATCGGCGCAACCTCAGGTTTGAGGTTGAACCCTTGGGCGGACTTCATTGACGAGTGGCTTGAGAAGCCGGGAACACAGGCAGCTTTCACCACTGAGCAATGCCTCTACCTCTCCGGTTGTTTGGAGTTGGGCTACTCACCCGTATCTACGCAAACGCGCTTTCCTCCGGCGTCTTAAAAGGACAGCTTGGAACTAGGCAAGATCCTTCGCCGTTTGGGATACGAGAGGGACAAGCACCAAAGACGTGAGAACGGAAAGAAGCACAAACGCATGTGGCGTCGTATTGACGCCTCAAGCGCCTCAGCTCCTGAACAACTACCTGAGGCGGGGCAAACCCCAACAGCGGCAGGGCAAGTCAGTGTTCCGCCTTATGTCTCAAGTCTTTTTTCTGAAAAAGAACAAGAACAAGAGGAGGAGCAGATGCGGGCTGACGCAATGTTGGGAAAAACACCAGAGTCGCTGAGGCAGCACGTGGGGAGCGGACACCACGTTGAAGAACAAGATGACTACCGATGGGATACGGCATTACCAAACCCATTGTAGTCACTAGGTTTTTCGCATTCTTAAAGCGCTAGATTCACCAGGAAAAAACAGCTGATGCTCTCTTCACGCGACCTAGACCGCCTCAAGACTCGTACTCAAGCGTTGAGGCGGCATGCGGAAGCGCCATTCATCAGCATTAATGTTTGGCACGAAGGAGGGGAACCACTACCAAGATAATCATGGCAGCTTTGAATCAAGATCGAGAGTCAGGAGCCTCTCTCTTGATTGGTCGATGATGGGTATTTTGCCTTAATTGCATGATTTCTTGCCGTCTTCTGTTGGTCTCAATTTCAACTTCACGGGCCAATGCCTCGAGATGAGCATTTCTACTCTTTTTGTATTGACCGGGTACAGAACGCATGGCTTAGAGGAATTACATATGTTGAAAGTAAAATCGGAGATATATCGGGGCACGAATGTGTTACCCAATTTCACCAGTCTATGTAGTTAGGTAACGGTATCGTATTCGCCCCGCTCGATTTGGCCATTCATGCACTTACCATATCAGTATTAGATTTGGCAGAATTGGGAACGTCTAAGTACGCAGAAAGTTGTTTCTACGATGCATGACCGCTAATCGCCTGAAGGTTCCGTAATTGAACACCTGCATGATGCGTACTGTTTAAGAAGCTTCTTCGGAAGCCATGCGTACTAACCCTTTAATGCCAACTTTATTGCAAGCCATCGTTAAGGCATGATCAAATCCACGACGAGTGAGTTTGCTGGTCAGGATTTGAGGGAGTCGTTCTGCGGCTGCCGCCAGCACCACGCCGTGGAAATCGAGCACGGGGGTCCTGGTTGGCCTGCGCACTAGAGCGAAGACCATGCTGATTTGGGACTTGATTTTGTACCGCCTGAAAACACCGGCTGGTAGATGAATGTGACTGCCAGGCGATATCAAGAAGTATTTTTCGGCGCTTGAGTCCGGATCACGCAGCGCGTCGTGCAACCTTTGGACCTTACGAGGATTAGAGAGCACCTTTCGCGTTCAGAAACTGCCTGCCTGCTCTTCTGGATGCGACTGGTGTTGCAAGCTGTTTGAAGCCATAACCTGCCGCCAATGCGCCATCAGTGATGTTGGCGTAACGGGCCTGCGGAACCGCCCCTTGCTTGCATCAGTAGTGATAGATACCGATAGGGGCAACGCCACTATTTGCCTTGTCTGATATGCCGATCATCAGCTCTTAGCGTCGCTGGCGGAAATATGTTGATCGTCGGGTGTAAGAGCTGACGGATCCGTATTTTTTGTCCATCTCCTTCTGGAGCAGCTCTCTTGGGTCGAAGCCGAATGACTTCAATGCTTGTTCTGCTGCCTTTGGAAGATGGGACCGCTGAATGATGTCCAGCTGTTTGACTAAAGTATCGATGTTGTGAGTGATTACTCGATCCATTGTCTACAACTCGGATATTTAGAGCGTAGCCATGACCTTTGTAGATGATGATTCGCCGCGTCATATTGGAGCTGTTGATGATCTAATGATGTCACCACAAGCCAGGCTCGCACTAAGATTTAGCCATAGCCGTGCGACTACGCAAGGCTTGACGTATAGGATCTACCTATCAAAAAATCGGCGACCTTCTGCCATAGCCCCTGTTGAAGTCACGTCCTCAATTAGAACGCCATCAGTGCGAAGCTTGTTCAAAGTGTCAAGTCTTAGACCGATTTCTTCGCAGAGCTGGATCGTGCTGACAAATTGCTCCGTCATACCCTAGTAGAACTGAACATTAGAAATATCTTAGCTCTTGCCTGTGTGTATGATCGACAGGTTCCAATGTATACCCGCAAGGATTATTCGATGTTGCGCTGGCGGAAAGCCTTAAGCGTGGTGGTAATTTAAAGGAAGGCACGCTATGAACGAAATCTCTGAAGCATGTCGCTGGAATTTTCCTACGTCAGTAGATAATTTTGGCCAATATGAGATGAAGATAAAAACATCTTCCCATACCGGTAAGCATGGGAAGATAACAAAAAGAGAGTAGAAATTTTATTTAATTAATCAAACCAATCAAATATCTTCACCTCAAATATCAGCAGAGTACATCTCCAGTCATATTTTGAGCAAGGGACGTAATATTCCTGTCGAATGTGACGGATTCAAACATATCCATAGAACGTGCGTCCTTAATTGCTACTTTTCCCATTCTTTTATTTGTATAATCTTCGTCAACAGAGAGAATAGCAACTTTATTTCCAAAAGCATCTGGCCATGCAACATCGTCAGTCCATTCCTTGGTTTTTAGAGACTTAGTCATATTTTTTGTTGCTCGGGTGGTTATAATGTCATCAGGATCGGAATTTACAACCATTATCATTTTGTTTCTATTCTTTTTAGCTGATGGACCATCGAAATAATTACTACTGCTAGCCGAGGTACTTCCAGAGTAATAAGACGAGGAAGAGGACGCGCCACTTGGATTGATGATCTCATCAATTTCGCCTGCCAATTCTTCTAATAGAAAAGATATATCACTTAGAGCTTCTTTCGTTTCCTCGTCAAGCCCGCCTTGGGCAGGAGGAGTGACATCATCTGTCAGGGCTTCGTGAAAAGGGCCAGTAAAATCATTCGATAAAACACCCTCAGCTCTTGATGAATTAATAAGACTACTGCGCTTAACAACGCCATTTATCAGAATCGCTTCTGCTTGAGCCGTTGTGAGGTTGGGGTTGGCTTCTGTAAGGATATCAACGGCGCCTGCAACAACTGGTGATGCCATTGAAGTTCCACTCAGCCGAATGCGACCATTGGGGTTAAAGGCATCCGCAGCATTTATATTGACTCCGGGAGCAAAGAGATCCACATTATTAGCACCGAAGTTTGAAAATCCGGCAGGATTACCATTGCTATCAGAAGCACCAACGGAAATCATTCCCGAGGCGTTAGCTGGTGAGGAAGGTACACGATCGTTGTTAGATGCCTCGTTACCAGCAGCTCCTACAAAAATCGCTCCAAATGCATCGCTCCCAATATCAATAATTTCCTGAAGTTGTCTAGGTAGTTCCCCCCTAAATCCCCAACTATTATTAATAACTTTAGCACCCATTATCAACGAGTAGCTCCAAGCGTTGATAGCATCTGCAAGTGAACCACCACCATTAGCCCCCAAAAAGCGTACTCCCATGATCTCCGCGTTTGGCGAAGTCTGAGAAACGATTCCGGCTACATGAGTACCATGACCGTTTGGATCATTGACCTGTCCGATCCCTTGAAAAGTTATCGCATCGAAGCCATTGACATCGTCAACAATACCGTTACCGTCATCGTCAACGCCATTGCCAGGGATTTCACCTTCGTTTACCCACAGCTTTCCTTGAAAGTCGACGTGATCAACAAGGATGCCTGAATCGACAACAGCCACAATTGCCATAGTGATCGTACCCAGTATCAACACATATAATATGCACCAAAATCGGCAAAAGAACAACCTACAGTTGAAGGGATGACACATACCACCTTGTAGGTTTGCCTATCCGACGTAGGAAAATTCGCCCCGGTTGTGAATTGGCGAAAATTACTTAGCTCCTACATGCCGATTTGAACGTTAAATTAGTTAAGTAATCATTAATATATATCGCGTTGATTTGCCTTGCCTACTGCGGCGTTTGAAGGTCTGTACTACTGGCTGCAATCAAAACCAAGCTTGAAATTACCTCTTCTCTGCCAATGCCTAGAAGTCCAACAAGCTGTTTGGAGTGCTTAGCAGTGGCACCTCAAGCAAGAGGTACTGCAATGTCATTCCCACCCACACTTGAGTTTACATTCTGATCGAACTGCTTGTAGACATTGTTGGCGACTTGAGCCAGGCCAGTTTTTAAAGCACCCATCATGGTTTTTGGTAATGCTTAAGTCACGGATAGATATCTATGGTGAAGAGGCTGACGCTAAACGTGATAGCAGTGGTTATCGAATAGCAGGAGTTGTGTTAAATTCTTAAGTTTAGCCACGGAAAAAAATTGTCTTGGCTGATTTGCCAACGATTCACATCGTGAGATATGGCCAGCAATGTTGCTTGCGGATCCTTTTTCTTCAGATAGAAGTACAACTAGGGAAGCGCAAATTGTGATTCAAACTTATGTCGACATGATGATTGCTGATCGACATTTTGTTGTGATTGGGTCCTCCTACTCACTGCTGCTGTCACTGGCTCTAGCAGTGGGCTCAGGTGTGGCAGCAGCAAGCAAGGAGAGGGTTTTTCGGAGTTCTCCATCTCAGCCTTATTTCCAGACAGGACAATCCAGGGGACGACCGTACCCTGAACTGTCTTAGACATTAAGCGCTTAATCTCGCTGCCTCTTTCGCTTCATAACCCTGACGCTCTAACCACTTCAGAACTATTCTTACTCGAGCCATGACTAGATAGAACTGTGTCATGCAATTTTCCCTCAGCACTGTTCAGCTGCCGCGATTTGATGGGCCTGAAGGGCAAGGTTCAGGATCGCCTTACCCGATAGGGTGGTGGTCAGACATGGGGGCACCTTGAGCACATTGGCACCCCCGTCCCACAGTGGATTTGGTGATTGGATGTGCGTTGAATGGGAGGAGTGACTGCCAGTTCATCGATATCCCACAATCGCTCCACCTCTCTAGTGAAGTGTTTACAGAATTGGGGTTAGCCCGCTGCTAGTTTTATTTCAAGTCGCAACTTATGCGTGATACTTGACAAACTAAGAAAATCTGGATAATTTGCTCCAAATTACTTGCTCAAATGGCATCTTTCAAATACGCAAAGTCTGTGAAATCAAACAACTTTGAATATTCTGATGTGTCTACATATGTTCCGGGGTGGGGGACTTGGGGTTCGACTTTTGGGAGGGATTGGAATCTGTTTGGAGGTATTGATTCCGACTATGTAAAAGTTAAACCTAAATCTATTACCTATTATCCATATAATTTTTCTGGAAAGATAAAGTATAAAGGCCGCTTTGTTGTTCCCTCTGAGCAGGATTATTATGATATACGTCAAAATGCTTCTGGTTTTGTGAAGATTATAAAAGCGGAGGTTAACGGGCAAAAGTTGACTATTAAGAATATTAATTGGGATTTGAAGGATATTATTGCATGTGATAGTGATTACTATGGAGTATGCGAGCCCAGGCTTGAAATTCTATTTTCTGAAGATGATGTAGTAAAGGCAGGAAGCAGTGATACCGCAATAGAGACATACGGCGGTGACGACAAAATTATTGGTAGCCATGTCTCCAGAAGTATCAACGCTGGCGATGGTGATGACTTTATCGAGCTCCGTGCTTCTGATCGTGTGACTGGCGGAAGCGGGTCAGACGTTTTTGCCCTTCGTGCTAGTGCGAATGGCGCAACTATTGTCGATTTTCAGATTGGAGATGATGTACTTAAACTCAAAGGTAGGGGTTTTGAATCAGTAGACGTTAAATCAGTATCTACTGGCAATAACATCGATACCCTTCTTAGTTGGTCTGGTAATTCAGTGGTTCGTCTTTTACAGGTTGATGCATCATATACTGACTTATTTTATTAAATCTACTTCTGCTATCATTCTCTCCTGCTACATCGATTTCCGTAGTGATCGATTTTTCTGTGGATATGTTACGCGATTCATAGTTTAGTTGATTTCTAAAGTAAATTAAATCCACACTTTCAGAGTTATACAAGTTCCTGTGAGAGAACCGAATCAGCTGTTTGTCTTTTGAGTATGCGGTAGAGGTGGCATGTACGATCAGATTATCAATACATGCAGTGCGTAAAAGACATAGTTTCAGTAACTATATATTCTGATTCGGGTCCCTTCCGGCCAAAACCCTTGCGGTAGTTTTCTCAGCGCTCTGTTCAATTGGTTACCAATTTTGAATGTATGTTTACTTTTAGGCTTATGGTTCTTAATAGAAGTAAGTTTAAACGAATGGTTAATAAACTTACGTAAGGCAATTTCTGACCTTGACCTCGACAGAATCTGTGCCATCGATGTGCTAAGCTAATTTCAAGTACCAAAGACATTACTTTTACAGCTTATCTGTTTATTTCATAATGTTCATACCGAATTTTGCTGGTTCACCTGGTAACGAATGGTATCTTCTGCCGATCAAATCTCTTGATTCAACTCCTTTAGATATTGGAAAAGAATCAAGTCAATTGTAACCTTAAGATATAGTCTGTTCTAGAAAGCACCAAGGCTCTGATTGATTAGTGCAACTGCATGTTGCTCTTTTCTGGTGCGATCTGTACACATATGGGCGGGCTACTTTCTTGAGGCTTGGCTATTGTGGGTATTGGAGAACCCTAACCACTGCTTTCTTTCCATGAGACCCGGATGTCACCGATTTTTTGCAATTTATCTCATGCAAAACTTCGCTGATGGAACAATTTATGACTACCTGAAGGTATCTAGTGCAAAATCAATGTCTTCTAAACTTTTCGAAATACTGGTTTTTGATGAGGCTATTCAGATAAAGCCAGAGGATCTATTTTACCCATGCAGCACGTTGTAGACGACTTGTAATTATTGGTGACCGCAATCAATTACCTTCGTTCAACTTCTTTCTTAAGAGTGATGCTATAGACAATGAACATTAATAAGTTGGAATCAAGATAATGAATCGGTGCCTGAACTTGCA
The DNA here is from genome assembly GCA_003211535.1 of Synechococcus sp. AG-670-A05. Classification (GTDB taxonomy): domain Bacteria; phylum Cyanobacteriota; class Cyanobacteriia; order PCC-6307; family Cyanobiaceae; genus Parasynechococcus. Next base: position 11,163 of record QCSJ01000060.1, read on the forward strand.
GGCAAAGTTATTGCTGAGCATATTCGTCCCTTTTCTGCTATTGTCATTCCAGGTGCCAATCTCCGATAAATTAAGATCACTATGTCTACGATAATCGTCTGACAGTCTTTGAGTTGAATATTGTCGGCTCCGAGGTTTGGTACATGAGGGTAGATGAGCCAAGGTTCAGCGGTGGCGTTAACCTACCTGATGTTGAGAAAACTATCAGAGCTCTTAAACAGCAAGTCATTGAAGAGCCAAATTAGTCAATACTAATTGCCACAATCAACCAGGCCCAATCATCGTAATTGATGGTCGCACTAGTTAAGGATATTTAAAATGACTCTGAACTTGAGAAATTTGCATTAAGGTTTGATTCGACTTTTGATAAGCTTAAATTTACCAATCTAGAGAATATTTAAGGTGACGATAGAGACGTTGTGTTCGTCTCATCGGCTATGTGCCTGGTCCAGACGAGCGTGTAATGTAAAATTTTGGTCCGATTAGCAAGAAATCTGGTTGGCGTCGCAAAAAATTTTATTTACGCACGATAAACATCGGGAAATCTTTGTTTTGTCTCTCAATCCTTCTTATATCGCCATCGCCAATATTGAAAAAGCTAGGCGTGGCGTCAAGGCTTTGGAGGCACCTGGAATATGTCCAGACCGGCAAGATCATTGAGGCGCTACGAAGAGACATTGGTGTAGTCGACTACCCTATCCCTCGCTGACAAGCGTTAA
>QCSJ01000061.1 GCA_003211535.1 Synechococcus sp. AG-670-A05
GGGTTTTTTTCTGGGCAGTGCCGCATTAATGACAGCCGTCGATCACCCTTCGAAACTTTCGGTGAACTCCTGAAACGCGCGTTTCAACCGCTCCACCGGCGTTTCCTCCAAGGGGCATTCCTGAAAGGTCTGCGTGGCGTAAGCCTGCAAAAGCAAGCCGTCGGGTTCAAGCACCGAAGCGACAGCATGCTTGAACAAAACCACGCTGCTCTGTGGCGTGAGTCCGCTGAGGAAGGGGGCCAACGCGAAACTCTCGCTGTCGCCTTCGGTCCCTTGCACACGCCGGGGGCGGATCAATTGATAAGCAGGCTGACCATCGCTGTCGGTCGTCGTGCGCAACCGTGCCATGAGCAGATCGCCACTGCTCAGCAGCAGCAAACGTATCGTCCCTTCCGCCATCAGGGGCAGCCTGGACTCGTCCGGAGAACCAGCGACAGGGGAGGAACTGGACGCCGTGGTCTGACGTACACCGTTCACAACTGGACCTGGCATACGCAAAGGGGCAATAGAGAATAATGTTACGCAGTCTTCACACAACGTCGATCCACCGCAGCTGCTTCACATTCACAGGAATGAAAGACCTCGAGTCCGTAGTGTGGGCGGCTGATTCGCCCGCTCCATGGCTCTCACCGAACTGCGCATCGCCTCACGACGCAGCCAGCTGGCCATGGTGCAGACCAACTGGGTCAAAGCAGAACTGGAAAAAGCTCATCCTGGCCTGAACATCACCGTGGAGGCCATGGCCACCCAGGGCGACAAGATCCTGGATGTCGCCCTGGCCAAGATCGGCGACAAAGGCCTGTTCACCAAGGAACTAGAAGCCCAGATGCTGGTGGACCGTGCGGACATCGCCGTCCACTCCCTGAAAGACCTTCCCACCAACCTTCCTGAGGGGCTGATGCTTGGCTGCATCACCGAACGGGAAGACCCCGCCGACGCGCTGGTAGTGAATGCAAAGAACCAGGCCCACAAGCTCGACACCCTTCCCGAAGGAGCAGTGGTAGGAACCAGCTCCCTGCGCCGCCTGGCCCAGCTGCGTCACCACTACCCCCACCTGATCTTCAAGGACGTTCGCGGCAACGTGATCACGCGCCTTGAGAAGCTCGACTCAGGCGAATACGACTGCCTGATCCTGGCGGCCGCTGGCCTAGGCCGTCTTGGCTTTGGCGATCGGATTCACCAGCTGATCCCCGGCAACATCTCCCTGCATGCCGTAGGCCAGGGTGCCCTGGGCATCGAATGCGTGGAGGACAAGCCTGAAGTAAAAGAGGCGATCAAAGTGCTGGAGCACACCACCACCTCCCAGCGTTGCCTGGCCGAGCGAGCTTTCCTGCGGGAACTGGAGGGCGGTTGCCAGGTGCCAATCGGCGTCAACAGCCAGATCAACAACGGGGAGCTTCTCCTCACCGGTATGGTGGCCAGTCTCGATGGCAAGCGCCTGATTCGCGATCAGGCCGCTGGTGCGGCGAATGAGCCCGAGTCCATCGGCATCGAACTGGCCGGCAAGCTCAAGCAGAAGGGGGCCGGTGAGATTCTCAAGGAGATCTTCGATGAGGTCCGCCCTGAGGCCTGATCAGCCCTAAATCTGCAGAGGTGTCCCTACCTCAACGACATCGAAGAGTTCACGGAGGTGGGTATGGAGCATGCTCACGCATCCGACGCTTACAGCCGCTCTGGTCCTCACCCAATGGGGTCATGGAGTGCCGTGGATTCCAAATTCACCGTGATGGAAGCCGAGGTAGCGATCGCCGATAGGGCTGGATGGTCCCACCAGTTTGCGGGGCTTTCCTCCCTTGATGGAGAAGTACAAGGGATTGATCTGTTTCGAGAAGATGAAAAAGTTCCCCTTCGGCGTCGGCATCTGAGGATCGCCGATGGCGACATGCCATGCACCCAAGCTCTGCCCGGCTCGGACCACAGTGATCTCTCGTCGCCGCAGGTCCAGCAAGATCCTGGTGTCGCCGGGCTCCAGCAGAGCCAGCTGCTGCGTAGTCAGGTGCGAATGAAAACCATGGACCCGACCATCCCAGCAACAACAGCAACAATCCTTTCCAAGACTCATGAGACCCGTTTACCTCAAGCCATGCAGCGTTGAGCTGAAAATCATCCAAAAGACTGGTCCTCTTACGCTCCTTGGATGACATCCATGGCATATCGCATCTCAGCTGGCAGCCCGCACCTGCCTCGATTGCTGAGTGGCGCTGAACGCGAGGCAGCGCTGGATCGGCTGAGTGTTGAGTTCACCGCCCTGAGCCGCAGCAAACGCGCTTTTCTGCAGGCAGCCTTGATCCTGCGACGCCAGGGAGTCCTGTTGGTGCGCCAGGCCGTTCCCCCTCAGCCGCTTAGGGCGATCAACGCTGAGGTGAACCAACTGCTGGAGCAGTTGGATACAGGGCAGACAAAACAATTGGAATCCAAGGCCATTCTCAACCTGCCAAACAAGCGGCGAATCAAGGGCTACGAGAATTTCGTGGATGTTGAACAAGCCGTCATCAACCACCGTGTGAGACGTCCGGACGGCCGCAGCGGCAGCGATGCTGGCATGGTGGACATCTTTCATCCGGAACGCCTCAGTGATGCCATGGCGAGAGCTGTGACGGCCTGCCTGCACGAACGCCTGATCAGTCGACTGCTGCTGGCCGTATCGTTGATGCCGATGCGGGTGAAGTGCCGCAACCTCTACCTGAACCGCGGCGTCAAGGACACACGGGGCTATCACTGCGACGGTCGATCACGGAAGTTCAAGTCCTTTGTGTTCCTGACGGACGTGCGGGACCTCGGTGACGGCCCCTACTGCTACGTGCCGGCCACCCATCGGGATCGACTCTCCTGGAAACGCAACCGTCAGTTCAACGAGGCCCAAGGCCTTAACCGTCATGAGTACAGCCAACTGCAGGGGCTTGATGCTCTGCCACTGCTGGCATATGCAGGAGACATGGTTATCTCCAGCCAGCGGGGTGCCCACCGCGGCCATCCCCAGCATCCAAGTGCCAGAAGGGCTGTATTGGTGAACATGTATCAGCGCTAGGGCATGAAAAAGGCGGGGCCAGGCCCCGCCTCGATCCACTGAGGGTTTCTGACCAAGCGGAGGATCAATCCACCAGCTTGGGGTCGATCTCGGCCATGTAGCGCGCTTCGCAGCCCTTGATAATCTCCAAAGCCTTCTCGGTGCCGAAGAAGCCGTTCACGCTGCAAGTGCCGGGCTTCTTGAGGTCCTTGTAGTGCTCCCAGTAGTAGGTGGTTTCCTTCTTCCAGTGCTCACCGAGATTTTCGAAGCTCTTTATGTGATCCATACGCTTGTCGTCGGCAAGTACGGCAATCACCTTGTCATCCACTTCACCACCGTCGTCGAAGGTCATCACACCGATGATCCGGGCCTCAACGATGGAGCCTGGAACCAACGGCTCGGTGACGTTGACGATTTCGATGTCGAGGGGGTCGCCGTCTTCATCCCAGGTGCGGGGAATGCAGCCATAGGCGAAGGGATAGGCCAGGGAGGAATAACCGACACGATCCAGCTTCAGATGACCGGTTTCCGTGATCAGCTCATACTTGTTGATCGTGTTGGAGTTGAGCTCCACGATCGTGTTGAGACGAAGTTCGGCTTCATCAGCAAAGGCCGGTAGCACATGCAGCAGATTGGGCATGCTGCGGCTGGGAGCCTGATCAAGGTTGGCCATGGATGGCGGACGACAGCGCCGGGATCATACGGGCAGCCCGACCAATCCCTAAGAGAGTGCTTTTCGGGCACGATATATACAAGAAATCCATACAAAAAACATTCAATATCGTGCCAACCCTGCATCAGGTCGATATCAAAGACTCAACCTTGTTCCTCAAATACTGCAGGAAAGCCGTGCTACCCAGGGGACGTCCTGTGACCTGACGCACCAAATCCTCCGCGTTCAAGGCCCGTCCCACGGGATGCACATGCCGCCGCAGCCATCCCAGCAGTTGGGTCACATCACCTCTGGCGACATGGTCCTCCGGGGCTCCAATGTCGGAGGCCATCGCCTCACACAACTGGGCACTGATTAGATGTCCCAGCAGATAAGAGGGGAAGTACCCGAACAGGCCCTCGCTCCAATGCACGTCCTGCAGACAGCCCTCAGCGTCGTTGGCCGGCGTTACGCCCAATAGTTCACCGTAGCGGCGGTTCCACTCCGCAGGCAGATCCGCCACTTCCAGCCCTTGCTCCAGCAGAGCTATCTCGAGATCGGTGCGGATCAGGATGTGGAGGCCGTAGCTGAGCTCATCGGCCTCCACGCGGTTCAGGCCCGGCGCCAAAGGGTTCAGAGCCCGCCAGAGATCCTCCGCACCGTCCAGAGGAGCGCCTACCACGGCGAATTGACTCCACCATCTTTCCGCGAAAGGACGGCTGCGGGCCACCCGGTTCTCCCAGAACAACGACTGGCTCTCGTGCACAGCCATGGATGTCGCCTGACCGAGCGGCCAGGCAAACCATTGATGGCTCTGATCCGGCAAACCCTGTTCGTAGAGGGAATGCCCCCACTCATGGGCCGTTGCCAGAAAACAGGACAGGGGCTGACCTTGCACCACCCGGGTGGTGATGCGGTAATCGGCAGGCCCCAGAGTGATGGAAAAGGGATGGGGAGAGCGCGCCAAGCAGGTGATCGAGGGATCACGCCCCCAGTTATTGAGCAGCTCGTCGCAAAGTTGCTGCTGGGCTGTCTCCGGCAGATCCCAGCTAGCGGTTCGGGAACGGGGGGACGAGGTGGCTTCAGCCACCAAGTCCGGCAGTGCTTCTCGCAGGGGGGCAAACACCTCCTGCAGCCGCTTGAGGCTGAGGTCCGGCTCAAAGGGCTGCGCCAATGTTTCCCAGCAGGACCGGTGTTCGGCCAGTTGACGGGCCTGTTCCTGGCGGAGATGGATCAGCCGCTGCAGAGCTGGCGCGAACTGAGAGAAGTCCGAGGCAGACCGTGCCTGTTGCCACTGGTTGTATCCGCTTGCTTTAGCGGTCGCGAGGGCGGCTACCAAAGCGGGATCCAGCGATTGCTGGCGGCGCAGATCCTCCTCCAACAGATCGAGGTTGCGACCCCGCGGGCCACGGTCATCGGTCTCAATCTGCTGGTTCCACTCCTCTCGCGCCGCTTGCAAGAGTTCGGCGTACTTCATGGAACTCTGCCGGGCATGCAACTGGGTCGCCAGCAGTGACAGCTGTTCCCCACGCCAGGCAGCACCAGCACTGGGCATGCGGGTGTTCTGATCCCAATACAGCGTGCTCTGAATCGAACCGATGATCTGGGTTTCCCGCAGATGTTCACCTAGACGACTCCAAGCCGGTGATGCGGGCAGCATCCAATTCAATTCACTTGTTCAGGACCTTAACGAGATCCCACGGACCGGAACTGGCAGAGACCCCTTCAGCGAGCCATCCTGAAACTGTCGCGTTCGAACCAGCATGCGCCGACTGATGATGTCAACGACCCTGGCTCTGGCCCTCCCCCTGGCGCTGTGGCCGCTCAAACTTATATATCGCCAACCAGGAGCCAAGCGCTGATCAGCGGGCTTAGTCTTTACCGACCTGATCGGGACTGGCGTCTTCCCTTTCCCCATCGAACTGGTTCAAACGCAGGCGCTTCCTCCAGCGGGCGTAGGCAACGTTGCGATCGTCGTCACTGCCATCGGTGAGTCGTTCGGAGTACCGTTCAAACGGTTTTGTCGAGATCCTGCACAGAAACAACGGGTATTTCACCGCATTGTGAGACGGAGTTTAAGAGGCGTTCCCGCAGGCCACGAAATCCACATACCGCAGTATCAACTGGAGCGGGTCTCGAGGCGACAACGCTGCCGCTCATCGCAGAGGCTGCGCAGATCAGGCCGGCGTGTGAACTGCAGCCGACGGGCCGCCCAGATGCCATACAACCAGTCAACGAGGGATGAAACGACGGGCCAACGGGTGGGGGAGTACAACCAACCCAACCCGATCAGACGATAGGCCTCGCGGAACACTGCGACGTCACGCACCACGTCACCGGTGGCCGTGATGGCATGGATGCGCCCCATCGCCTCTTCGTAGCTGATACCCAGATGGGAAGCAGGGTCGTAGTCCAGAGCGTCGATGTCGACGAAGCCCAGAGCGCCACGGCGATCGCGTCCCCTGAGAAAGGTCACTTCACGAACGCACAACGGGCAGCCTCCGTCGAACAGCACGGTGAGCTCAGGAGAAGCAGTCCTTGTCATTCCCGCCGGCAGTAACAGCCACCCACGTTGATCGATTGCGCTGAGAAATGACGACCCTGACTGGGCTGCAGCTGCTCGACACGATGACCAAAAATGCAGCAAAGGCCATTGCGTGTGTCGGCATAACCAATAGGGCAGTCCTCGTTCAGCCATGGCACAACACGCTGAGCTGCGGCGGGAACGGGCTCCAACAGCGGGAGCAGAGCAGCAACAGTGACCAAACCCAGCAGCGTGATGGTGGAACAACCGACAGCGTGCACCACAAACTTAAGAAGTTCAGTGTTCAGCAACTGCCATGGCCTTGCAGCAGGTTCTGCACCAGCTCGAGCTGGCCACCAGCGGCCAGGGATTCACGCGACTGGATCGCCGGATCAACCAATGGCTCAGCGGCACCGGGCTCTGGCGGGGAATGCTGCATCTCACCTGCCTACACACCAGCTGCAGCCTCACGATCAACGAAAACGCAGATCCCCGCGTTCTGGAGGATCTCGCCGACTGGATGGCGGACACCGTTCCCGAGTCCCGTAGCTACAGCCATGCCGACGAGGGAACCGACGATATGCCGGCCCACATCCGCACAGCGCTCACTGCTCAGACCCTGAGCCTCAGCGTTGATGCCGGCCAACTGGTGCTGGGCACCTGGCAAGCGGTCTATCTCTGGGAACACCGACGACGCCCCCATCAACGGCGAGTGCTGTGCCATCTCCTCGGGGAACCGACCCCCCTGGAGACAAAAAGCAAAACCCTTAATCAGCAGATTCAGGCGCGCCACGACCCCGAAGCCTGGGCAGCCGATGGAGGGATCGAGACGGAGGTGGATTTACTGGTGGATGAACTGCACGACCTGGCGGATTCCTGATCGCCATCGGGGCAAGCATTGTGGGGCCTGTCGCAGATGATCACCATGCCCTCCCTGCTTTCCGCAGACCAACGGCAGAAGCTGCCGGCGACGCTGCCGAACTGGACCATCCACCAGCAGTCCATCAGTCGCGAACTAGTGTTCAGAGACTTCAACGAAGCATTCGGTTTCATGAGCCGGGTGGCCCTGTTGGCGGAAGTGCGCAACCACCACCCCAACTGGAGCAACGTCTACAACCGCGTGTCGATCACGCTGTCCACCCACGATCTGGGGGGTCTGAGCAAACTCGATGTCGAGCTGGCTGTAGCGATAGATCAATTGCTGCCAGCATGAGTGAAGAGGTCCTGTTCGAATGACCACTGCACTAGCCACCTCCAACATCCCCGTCACCATTCTCAGCGGCTTCCTCGGATCGGGGAAAACCACTCTGCTGAATCACATCCTGAGCAATCAGCAGGGGGTGAAAACAGCGGTGCTGGTTAACGAGTTTGGTGAAATCGGCATCGACAACGATCTGATCGTCACCACCGATGAAGACATGGTGGAGCTGAGCAACGGTTGCATCTGCTGCTCGATTAACGACGAGCTGATGGAGGCGGTGGAACGGGTGATTGAACGCCCAGAGCCACTCGATTACATCGTCGTTGAAACCACAGGTCTGGCCGATCCCCTGCCGGTTGCCATGACCTTCCTTGGCAGTGAGCTGCGGGATCAAACCCGCCTCGATTCGATCATCACGTTGATCGATGCAGAGAACTTCGACAACGTCGTGCTGGACACGGAAGTTGGTCGTGCTCAAGTGATTTACGGCGACATCCTGCTGCTGAACAAGTGCGACCTTGTCTCCGACGAGCGACTTCAGGCCGTTGAGCAGCAACTCAGAGACGTCAAGAACGACGCCCGCATCCTGCGATCGGTGAAAGGAGAGGTCCCCCTTGCACTGCTGCTCAGCGTCGGACTGTTCGAATCCGACAGGGTGAGTACGCCCGCTAACGATCCGAGCCTGGATCACAGCGACTGCGACCACGACCATGGCCACTGCAGCCATGACCATGAGGAGGTTCACAGTCATAAGCACGATCACGGTCATGACCACAGCCATGACCACGGACACCATCATCACGGCCACACCCACGGCGACCATCAGGACATCGAGGGATTCACCTCCATGTCCTTTCAGAGCGATGGTCCCTTCTCCCTGCGCAAGTTCCAGAACTTCCTGGACAACCAGATGCCCCAGGAGGTGTACCGTGCCAAGGGAGTCTTGTGGTTCAACGAAAGCGAACGTCGCCATGTGTTTCATCTAGCGGGCAAGCGCTTTTCCATCGACGACACCGATTGGACAGACGACCGCAAGAATCAACTGGTGCTTATCGGCCGCAACATCGACCACACCACCCTGCGTCAGCAGCTGAATGCATGTGTGGCGAAGGACGACGGCAAAGGGTTCACTTGAAGCAGCGCGATCACAACAACCCCACTAATATGTTGAAAATATGAACATCTTGATGGCTGAACCGCTGACACTGGTTGCATTGCTCATGATCGTCAGCTTGCTGCTTCTGCTGCAGGATTCCGACGATGACAACAGCGGTGGTGGCCTCAGACAGCCTGTAATGATCCCCATACGCGTGCGCGATCAACAGCGTCGTTGATCCGATCGCTCGATCTCAATCAGATCCCCTGCCAACGACAGGGGATTTTTTGCGCGTTGTGTCACCTCGTTCCCGCCGACCGGAAGCCATTAATAGGTATTGAATAGCATTCTCAAAACATACAAGGAGGGAACGATTTATTCTCAATAAAAATTTCAAGTCAAAGGCTGTCGCTTCCGCCCTTCTCCTGGCCGTGGGCAGCTTGCTCGAAGCATGCGGCAGCCAAAAGACCTCAACCTAGATCGGTGTGTATTCAGGCCGTCACTACAACACTGGCAAGGACCTCTACGCCCAGTTCACCAAGGCCTCCGGGATTCAGGTGAAGCTGCTTGAGGCCAAGGACAATGCCCTGATCGAACTGCTGAACATCAAAGGAGAGAACTCCCCCGCTGATGTGCTGTTCCTGGCGGATGTGGCCCGGCTCTACCGGGCCGCCGGCATGAATCTGTCCCAAACTGTCGATACCGATGCCATCACCCAGTCGGTACCCAGCGATCTGTGGGGCAGCTCAGGACACTGGTTCGGTCTGACCCGCCGCCTGCGGGCTCCGATGTTCAACGCTGAGCTCGTCAGCGCCGAGCAAGTCAGCAGCTACGTGGCGCTGGCCGAACCTAACCTCAGAGGCAAGCTCTGCCTGCGCAACCGCCGCTGTGTCTACAACCAATCCCTGGTGGCCTTCATGCTGGATGAGCAGGGACAGACCGCAACGGAGGACTGATCAAAGGCATGGTGAACAACCTGGAGGAACCGGTCTTCGGCAGCGACACGCCAATTATCCGCGCTGTCGCCCTGGCCAACAGTTGTTACCTCTGCCGGATGCATGCCGGAGACAAGTGGGAGGCTGACCAAAAGCTGGCGGGCAAGGTCACCGTTCCCTGGCCGGATCCCGTGCACGTGAACATCACCGGCGGAGGTGTAACCCGTGCCAGCCGCAACCTCGAAGCGGCGCAACATCTGCTGGAGTACCTCAGCTCGGATCAGGCCCAGGGTGGCTACGCCGCCGCAAACCACGAATATCCACTCAAGGGAATCTGGGAGTACCCGGTGCTGCAAGCCTGGCGTCCCTTCCAGCAAGCCAAGGTGTCCGCCGAGCGTCTTGGGGAACTGAACGCACAAGCGCTCGAACTGATGGCGGCTAACGGTTGTCAATGAGCCGCCGCCTGCTGACGCTGCTGGCCGCCGGCCTGGCGCTGCTGGCCCTCTGGCCTGTACTCCAGCTGATGAGCCAGGGGCTGCAGGGTCTGCAGCAGGGGATGGCGCACCTTGGACCGGATGGTGGACGTCAGATCCGCGGGACCCTCCTGCTTCTGCTTGGCAGTGCCATTGGGGGGACTGTGGTCGGCACCGCCAACGGATGGCTGCTGATCAACTGCCGGTTTCCCGGGCGACGCTGGCTGCGCATCGCCCAGCTGATCCCCCTGGCGACCCCCGCCTATCTGCTCTCCGCCACCCTGGTGGATCTGGGTAGTCGCGCCGGATGGCGCATTCATGGTCTTGGCTGGGGCATTGCCGTGATGGCCCTCGCCACCTATCCCTACGTGTTTCTGCTGAGCACGGAGAGTTTTGGCATGAGCGGGCGACGCCAACTCGAGGCCTGCCGTAGCATGGGTATTGGTCCCTGGGCCGCCTTTCGACGAGTCGCTCTTCCCATCGCTATGCCGGCCATCGGTGCCGGAGTGGCCCTGATGGGGATGGAGATTGTCAACGAGCTGGGTGCTGTGCAGCT
>QCSJ01000062.1 GCA_003211535.1 Synechococcus sp. AG-670-A05
AGAAGTAGAGAAGGCTTGAGCGACATAAGCGAAGTGCTTCTAGTGCTGCATCAACTGATTTATGGCTTGGTGACTTTAGCCCTTCAGGTATCACCAACTCGTTGTTGCGATTTAAGTGCACCCGCGCTGAAAACCAGGTCCCACCGCCAATAACCGATGCGCGACAGATGGGTTCCTGCTGCTCCGAGAGTTTTCTCTCGATCATCCAACCATGAGTGCTATCAAGCTTTTGAAAGCCTTGTGCCATTGCTGGAGTACTGATTAGCCCCAGTAGTAGGCAAATTCTTCCCATAGGAGCCGGTACTTTTAACTGCAGTTTGGCTTTGCACCACTTTTGATGCCAGGCCCTTTCCTCTCTACTTACTGCAATACCGGTTCTGAAGCAATGCTGCATGTGTCTTGATAGGAATTGGTTTGTGTTTATTTCATCTGTTTTGATGTGTTTCTGGTACTAGAAAGTTTTTGCCTATTGCTCTGGCACCAAGGGTTGCCTTGCCTTGAACTATCCATTGGGCAAATGTATTGCTGTTCGGGCCGGGCCAGTATCTGTACTTATTGATGAATGGATAGATTTGTGGAGACGATTCGACTTTTTTGATCATCGACACAGCCTCTTCATCGGCCCATTTTTGAATTAATTGCGATGGCCCGTTGCCAACGCCCTGGTAGGGATCAAGAAGATTCTTATGAAGGTGACCCCAGCATGATTCGTTGCAGTGAGCATGTTGCCATATCTCCCATCTATCACATTTCTGAAGCGTGTTGCCCTCATCGGCATGAAATACCAGCAGCCAATAGTGGTCAGCAATGATTCCTGGGAAGCTGGGAATCTTTGCAGCGCGTAGCTCGACTCTGACCAAGACTTGACTCCCTAAGCATTAGCCCTATTGAGTAAGGCTAACTATGACTACCGCCCCGGGCGACCGCCAGAACGCTCCTCTTCAGTCAAATACTCATTGATTAGAGGTGATTTGTCACCGCGCTTAACGGCAGCGATCTCACGCTCGATGTTTTGAATGAAGGTTGTGTTTCCGTTACGCCTGGCCACTTCAAGCACCTTGTTGAGCCGATTAAGCTCAGCTGCCGCGTCGATTTTCTCGCTGTTAGCTTGCATTAGTCAGATCGAGGTAGTTTGCTTTAATTGGTCAACGAGTGCTATCTCGGAGTTCTCTAACATCTCCGATCTTGATCAATATTTTAGTCCATTGGAAGGACATCGAAGTGCTCTCCGATGGCGGACAGATCCACCTGCTTGGCAAGGGATCCAAAGCATGGACTTTTCTAGTGTCCAGTGAAAAGCTTGAGCTCTTTCACGCGCTTGGCTGCGGCGATGCTGACGGCTGCCTATTTCCAAGCCACGTGCAGAGGGACACCTCACTCGACAAGCGATTGGAGATGTATGCCGCAAGTGGGGAAGAAGAGCTGGCTTCCATGTCCATCCACACCAGTTGAGGCACAGCCATTCCACACACGCTGTGCAGAGGGGCGTGGACGTATTCACGCTTCAAGCCACCCTCGTGCACTCATCGACTGCCACTACGGGGCATTACGTGGCTGCTGACCCTACGGAAAGCAGCTTTTTGCATCTTAGTTGATTACGGGATAGCGCTCCGATACCATAACTCGGCTCATTTGATCACTACCACGGACTCATAGGTACGACACTGCACGCATGTCCGGGGAGAGGATGTAAATGGAGTTTCGAGTCCTCCATCTAATGGTTCCTCAAATAACCATTGGGCGCTGTCTATCATCTGACTCCACTAATTGTGGGTAGGGGAGTCAGATCAGCGTTTCCAAGCCTTGAACTTTGCCAAAGCTCGTTTGATTCTCGACTCAAGTTCATATGGAGTGACTGCATCACTATTTCAAGTGATAGTGGGATTGGAAGTTTCCTTGGCAGGAACCCTCCATCCAATGGTGAGAACGATCACCGTTCGGCGCTGATAAAACCACTGACTCCCTTCTGGCGATGCGGGGAGTCAGATCAGTGCGATCTTATGACACAACATTAATGAAGCTCAGTGAACTGGCAAGTTCATATCTACTGAAGGACATATCCTCTGGCTTCAGGTCAAGCTACTTTTGGAAGTTCTACCGAAACAGTACTTCACCCCAATAGCCTATAAATAGCAATTGGACAACAGTCACTGTACTAAGTTTGCCGATGAAGGACTGGGAATCAGGCCAGCGTATAAAGATAATAGTCAGAGCCTTGTATTTCAACCCAGGGGTGGTTGGACATAATCACTAACTTATCGGTGAGAGAGAAGATACTGTTCCTGGTCATCGTTGGTATATGTGAGAGCTTTAAGGCACTTCTACAACCCAGGATTTTGGCGGGGCATCAGTCCTTTGAAAAAGCAGACTCTTCAAAATCACCGAGGAAGAGCCAATCGAGCGCTACCGCTGCTTAAAAAACAGGATATCACTGTATTGGAAAGACAAAAAATCTCTTTTGTACGTATGCCCTGTGAAAATAGAGTAAATATGGCTAAGAATGTTCTCTCGAGACACTTTCTTCAGATGATTTATCCGGGTTGTCGAGCTGGAGTTACAACTGACTCTTCTACTCAATCAGAGGAATCAGTCCAGTAAATTATTATTTATAATAGACTTGATTTTAATGATCAAAAGCAAATGTGCTCGGATTGACGTTACTCTGTAAAGTATAGAATTTAGAACATCTATAGCAGTGGACTCTAACTAGAGGTCTCTCGATAACAACAACAACGCGAAGAAATAATCCATGTAGGCACCAATTCATGAAATTTTACCCTTAGCTTAGAGGAATGACGTCTTATCGTTATAAAATAAATGAAGCCTGGAAGAAATTGCCATCTCTTTGAGCTATTGGTAAAGTAAATAACCAAGTGCAATAAAATCAATTATTCACTACATTTCATGCGTCTTTTGCAAGCAGAGACCACTTTTGCAATAATGTAAACCACGGTAAACCGACTGATGCTACCTGCCGACTCATATCTAGCAAAGGCGAATGATTATTACAGCATTAGTTTGTAGGATTTTAAATATAATTCAACACAACAATGGCTAATTTTGATAAGTACACACTCCAATCATGAATAACATCGAAGCATTTGCACACATCATTGATCTCACAAACCGAACAATTGATACTGAAATGTACGAATATTTAATGAGAGAGGCTAAGGAAATCATCGGGGACAAAAAGACGGAGGATATACTTTATTGTGATTTCGCAGCATTAGTAAGTGAGAGGCTTAGAAATCAAATACTCAGAACTAAACAGCGAAGATTCAGCACCAATGAATATTGAAAGTATCAACAATAGCTTATTATGTGCAGATTTAAATTTCTAGCTGAATACCACGAAAATTTAGTTGGCAGCGCCGTAAGATAGTGACGCAATAAATTGGATACATCACACGACTTAAAAAGATATGAAAAGGTTCGCATCGGAACATCTAAAAATGCATAAGTTGTAATTAGTTAGCAGCCTGAAAAAAAATCGATTACGTACATCAGTAAAAAATATTACCCTCCGTTGCGGCATTGGAAAGGCATGATTCAATTTATAGAGAGAACATTGACTTGAATAGTTCCTTCAAGCCGGAGCTGTTCAAACAATGAATCCGTTTTTATCGAATTCATTGGGCGTGACCTCTGGCTTTTCTTCTCTCCAGGTTGACGAGTCAGAGAGACGTTTCCGAAAGTCCTGGACAATTGATAGCTCTAACTCTTGATCGATCGATCACTAGAGTTGATGCTTTTTCAATCTCACCATTAACCTAATGGCCACCAAAAAACCCCGTCTAACAAAACTAGATGCATCGGTCCTTGAAGCACAAATGCGCCGAGGAACTGAATCGTCGATCGTTTTAGTTGAGGCAATTGCAGAGGCCCATCAGACCACAGTTAGATGTGTGATTGAGCGGCAAAGTGGTTGTCGCACCGCAGTCCAGTATAAACCTGAATTCAACATTAATTTTTAGCATTAATTCCACTCCATTCATGTTATGTCACTATCTGAGTTCGAAATAGCCATTGGTTGAATTACATCTATTCCGCTAACGAGCAGTTTGGCTCTAGTTATCTATAAAATATTTGGCGAAAAACGGTTGGAAATACCCAAACTAAAACCCAAAAAAGCATCTGCAAAATCAGTTAAAATAGTCTCTAAAAATGATGCTAATGCTGCCAATATGCCAACTTCATCTACGGCAAAATAAGTATCCCATAATACTCTAATGTCCAAGATACTCGCTTCATTTTTAGTGACAGCTCTTCTAAGCACCTCTGGGCTTAATGAGGCACCACTTTCATTATCTGAAACCGGTCAATGTCAAGATTCTGCGCAACAAAGCATTGACAAACGCGCAAGTAGGAAGGATTCAGTTCGGAAGCTTGATAAATCTTCGTTAATCGCATCTCTTAAAGATGGAGGCTATGTGATTTATTTTTGTCATGCAACTACGGAGAGGGATTATGCAGATCAAGCTGATCCCCTGATGAGTCTTGAAAATTGCAATTCACAAAGAAAGCTGAGCCTTCAAGGTCAACGAGAGTCTTATAGCATTGGCATCGCCTTTGCTTCAAGGGCAATTCCAGTCGGTCGAATCATCGTAAGTGAGTATTGCCGGTCGTGGAAAACAGCAAATCTTGCATTTGGGGAATGGACGCAAAAGGATTCACGATTAAATTTTTTACCCTACGAAGATTACACGAAAGATCACATTGAATTGATGAAAAAGAATGTCATGCCTTTATTGACACGACCACCACTGCCTGGGACTAATACAGTTATTAGCGGTCACGATGATATTTTTGAGTCCGCAACTGGAATCTTTCCGGAACCTCAAGGTATTGCTTACGTCCTTAAACCCGATGGGAAGAATGGCTTTAATATCATTGCGAACGTGTTGCCTTCTGAATGGGCTGAGTTCTGAGGTCGTCAAGTGATTTTCTCCTTTTCAATTTAGTTGCGATATATGTTCAATCTAAAATATCTTTGATTAATTGAGGTCATTCATGATCTGTCAGTGTGCACAAATTATCTTCATATCTATGTGCGAACTTCAAAATTACTTATTGCTTTATCTCGTTAGATAATGCGAGAGATGATCTCAATCATACGTATGTGTAATTTTTAGAGCGGACAAAATATAGCTCTTCAACCTATAAAAATTTTGCAAATCTAAACGGTATCTAGAAAAACTCTATTTTAAAGGTTATGTCGATTTAATTAAGCCTACTTATTAATTGGCTATGCAAATTCTTGAACAAACAATTTTTCAACTAAAGCATAAGACATTCCGCTTGGCGACCTGAATTGATCACTTACTGGCATAAAATGATCTGTATCGGTGACTCAAAGGACTACACGAAGCCACCCTAAATCAAATGCTTCTTTTGGAAGTTAAATAAGACTTACGCCTACAAAGTAATGTAAAACGATACTAATCCTGCGGTTGCTGCTTATTAGGTTTTGTAGGCCACTTATATTTGAAAATGCAGTCTTACGGAAGTTCGTCAGTCAGTTATGACTGGTGGGCGGGCAATGCAGGAGTCGCGAAACGCTCCGGCTCTTTTATTGCAGCCCACGCAGCCCATGCTGGGTTAATCATGTTTTGGGCAGGTGCATTCACCTTGTTTGAGCTAGCCCGTTATGACGGATCTTTGCCAATGGGTGAACAAGGCCTGATCTTGATTCCACATCTTGCCGGACTCGGCCTCGGCGTAGGAGACGGTGCGGTACTCGTTGACCAGCAACCCCTTATTACTATCGCAGCTTTCCATCTGGTTTCGTCTGCGGTACTCGGAGCTGCTGGAATTTGGCATACGCTGCGAGCTCCTAAAGATCTTTCAGAAGCTGAGGGCCGTGCCCAAAAATTTCACTTTGAATGGAGTGATGCCAAACAGCTTACTTTCATCTTGGGGCATCACCTGATTTTTCTCGGCCTCGGAGCCATTGCCTTTGTTGAATGGGCCAAGCGTCATGGTATTTATGACAGTGCCATAGGAGCTGTTCGTCGGGTTGAGCCAAATATCGACCTCGGAATGGTCTGGGGTTATCAAGCTAATTTCCTCTCCATCAGCAGTCTTGAGGACGTGATGGGCGGTCATGCTGTCTTAGCCTTCATTCTTACTATTGGTGGTGTTTGGCATATCATCTCCAGTCCATTCGGACCCTTCAAAAAGATTCTGATTTACAACGGTGAATCAATCTTGTCCTACTCACTTGCAGGTGTTGCTTTGATGGGTTTTGTAACCAGTATTTGGTGTGCACAAAACACAACTATTTACCCGGTTGAGTTGTACGGCGATCCGTTGAAGTTGAGTTTTGCTTTCTCTCCCTACTTCAGCGATACGATAGCTCTTGAGGGAGAGGCTCACACAGCCAGGGCTTGGCTAGCCAATACGCACTTCTACCTTGCATTCTTTTTCCTTCAAGGTCATTTTTGGCATGCCTTGCGCGGTATGGGCTTCAATTTCAAGCGCGTTTCCGAGGCGCTTGATAATATGGGTACTTCAAAGATTACTGCCTAGTTTATCTTCCGCTTTTAATGTGCCCCTCATCTCCAAGAGATGAGGGGTTTCTTGGTTTGTTTCGCCGTTTAGACGAAATGCCAGCTTCAACAGCTCTAACCACCAGTGAACAGCTAATGAACAGAAATAACTGCACTTCCCTTTAAGAGGTAATGTAGTGATGAACACTCTCATCTGTTTAGTTCCAATGTTTCGAGGCCTTCAGCTCATTTGATTGGTGGTTTTGAATCGGTTGGCTGGACTACGACCTCTTTAGATCTAGAACAGAGATCATTTGCATAATCGGTATTCGCTTTAGTACATAGATTAAGTACTATCTTGGAGTTTGACATGCTTGTTGGTTCAACAATCCTTGAAGAATTCATTGATCATATTGAACATGACGACTTGCTTCGTCTGCGCTGGCTCAAGCGAATACGGGAGTCAGGTTTTGACCAAGCACTTTCTGAATATCGCGAGTCAAATGACTATAAAAGGTCTCAGGAACTTCCAGACTCGAACTTCTCAGACAGAACAAGCTCTATGATCACTCCTAACGTATCTTATCCCACTTCAATTTGAAACAAGTTTAAATTTGATTCATGACTTTTTTGGGAGCATTGTATAGCGATATCAAACATATGGCTTTCACCATTTTCTTTGCCACGTCAACGGGAAAAACTGAAGACGTCGCTGATCGACTCAAGGAGCTTCTTCCAGGATGCGAAGCGAAGGATGTCGATAACATCGATTCAATTGACGAGTTGGTCTCAGCTGAGTCTTTGATTTGCTGTGTGCCAACGTGGAACACCGGTGCTGATGAGGCAAGATCTGGAACAGCATGGGATGATCTGGTTCAGGAAATTCCAGATCAAGATTTCGCTGGAAAAGCAGTGGCAATCGTTGGCCTTGGAGACTCCTCCGGCTATTCCGACTTCTTCTGTGATGCCATGGAAGAGTTGTACACAGCATTTCTTCAATCTGGTGCCAGATTAATTGGAAAGGTATCCACAGAAGGATATACTTATGATGACTCTAAGAGTGTCATTGATGGTAAGTTCTGCGGCCTTGCAATCGATGAGGATAATGAGTCAGAATTAACCGATGAGCGCTTACAGGCCTGGGTTCAGCAAATTAATGCTGAGTCTTGACGTAAGACCTTGATTTAGTTGGAAGCGCCAAAAGGGCGCTTTTTTATCTATGTACCCAATCCACACGGACCACCTTGCGCTGGTTGAGATACTTGTCAATTGCCATCGCCGCAATGCAGCCATCGGAGCAGGCCACAACAGCTTGTTTAAAAGGCGTGTTGCGGATATCACCGATCGCCCAGACCCCTTCGATATCCGTCATCATGTCGTTGTTAACTTGAACTCCACCATTCGGTTTGACAGGGATTTGCTCTTGCAAGTAGTCGGTAATGGGGAGTGACCCCGTCGAATAAATGAAAGCTCCCTGAACCAGAATTTCTTGCTCTTCGCTCTCTCGGGATGATTTCACCTTGACACTATTGACTCCTTGGTCATCTCCTTGAATAGAGGTCAGTCTTGTTCTTTTCCAGTGCTTTATTTTATTTGACTCGAGCAGATTTTTAATTTCTATAGAGTTCATGCTTGGTTTACTGTTAGTAATCCAATGGACTGTCGATGCAAATTTTGTGAGTACAAGTGCCTCGTCAATTGCTTCTTGGTTGGACCCATAAACGGCAACACTTTTTTGCTTATAAAAAGCTCCATCACAGGTTGCACAGTAACTTACACCTTTGCCTAAAAACTTGTTTTCACCGGGAAGTGTTGAAGCTCTTGCCATTGCACCTGTTGCAAGTACTAAGGTCTTGCCGATAAATGTACCCTCCGGCGTGTAGACAATCTTTTCAGACTCAGACATGCTAATTCCATACACCTGAGCTTGCATATACTTCGCTCCATAGCTGATTGATTGATCTCTCATTATTTTCAATAGTTCTTCACCTGAGTAATCACCTGCGACCCCTGGATAGTTGGCAATTTTGTGAGTGATTGCTAGCGCACCAACAGCAGGATTCTTATCCAAAATAATCGTGGAAAGGTTTGATCTTGCCGTATACAACGCACACGAGCACCCTGCAGGCCCACCACCAATTACGACGACATCAAATTTTTCCATTTTAGTCATGAGTTTGGATTGCTGATGTTCTTAGGTCTTTGTAACAATGAGGCACTATATTTTTTTTGAGTTCTGGCACCATTGTGATAAATGATTCTATTATTTTTGAAGTTTCGCTCCAGTCACGGAATGGAAAGAAATGCCGTCCATTCTTGATTTTCTTATAGCAATCTCCTGGTTTTAAATTGGGTCGCCATCGTTGATAGCAATTTTTATCGACTACAAAATCGTCTTCACCATTGATCACGAGTGTTGGCGCATTCATTTTGCCAAGATTCTCAATCTTTGGATTTTGAATGATTGAACCTTCGACAAAATCATTGTCAAGGCAATTGGTTAATAGTTTTGATACTATGTTGGCCACATGATCGGCTTGAGTATCGATCAGTAACCGGCTTAAATGGTTTAAAATATGGAATCTAGAGCATTGTAATTGACTTCTCATGCTTTGATAATGACTAGTCCATTGATTCGTAGACTGAACATCCACCGACAATAATGATACCGAAGAAATATTCTTTGGATATTTTTGAGCGTACAGATGGGCAATTGTTCCGCTTATCCCGTGGCCTACAAGATTAACTGGGCTTGAAGAATTTACTATTGTTTTTCTTAAATAGCTATGAACAATATCAACGTCACAAGACTCATCAAGATCATGCTCGAATGACCACCGTCTCACTTCAAAATTTTGACCAAGATTTTGTGCGGTTCGCTTGAAGAGACAATACAGTGATGGTTGTAGATCAATCCATAGTAACTTACTGCGTTTCATGGGATTCAATTTTTCTTATCCTCTTATATACTTGATCAATCCGTTCTTCAAATCCGACAAATCACTGTATTTTTTATTACATCAGCGACCCCTATGTTTTCATTGCTTCGTTCATCGTTAGCGAAATTTTTCCTAGTTTAATTTGATCCTTTATTTTTTTAATCAATTTTTTTTCGGTTGGATCTGCTTTTACCTCGGAATCCAGAATTTCCTTCAGGATGCTTTTACTTATCTTGTTGAAGCAAGAGGCTTTAAGATAATGATCTACGATATTCAATTTATCTTCGTTTTTGTCCCCCATATGGAATTGATGAATAACAGATTTCTATTTTCACCAAAGCTCTTCCTCGCAATCGGTTCTAACGATTAAATTAGATGTCGCATATGTTACACATAGTAGTGCGTAACCCTTTTCCATTTGATCTTCGTCAAGGAAACTTTGATCTGATTGGTCAATTGTACCTTTGACGATTTTACCTACGCAGGTGCTACAGGCTCCTGCTCTGCAGGAATAACCCATATCAATTCCTGCCTGTTCTGCTGCTTCGAGTATGTATTCATCATCAGGACAAATAAAGCTTTTAATTCCATTAGGTAACCTTAACTCAATTCTGAAAGATGCCATCACTTTAAATAAAATACTATTTTAATATTCTGCATCCTTGACACTGTCCATTCTTTTCTTTCAAGTGATTCATTGACTACATTCTGATTTACCTTTTTCACGAGTTTTATCTAGCTTGCGCAATTTTCATCCATTAATTTAAATCATAACGCACTTCATTTTTTAACATTTAATCATAGTTAT
>QCSJ01000063.1 GCA_003211535.1 Synechococcus sp. AG-670-A05
TTGGGTATGGATGCCTTTGGTTATTTAGTTAGTAGCTTCTGTGCCTATCCTCTTTAAGTTCTTGAGTAATTTGTCGTTTCGAACGATGCATTTAATTGTTCTCATAGGCATATGGTCACCCTCTGCCGCTCACGCCAACGACGAAACTCTGCTGGTGATCCACTCACCCAAACTTGCCAATCACTTCAACAGTAAAATGGATCGCCTCTGGAACAGCACAGAACTGGGGGTCACACCGTAGCTCCAACGTAAAATCGCCCGTCAACGGATCCTTTGCGGGGACGGTGTGGAGAGGGTCTGAAGACGCTGAGAGAAGGGGGAGGATGGCTCGAGAGGTGGCTTGAAGGAACGAGAGTCCAACAACTCAAGCACAAAGCGCATATACATTCACTTGAAACACCTGATGTCATTAAAAATTACTTATGGATAGGCCTTACTACCAGAAAAGTACCATTTCTACTTACAACCTCAACTTCATCGCCACGACACAAATGACACGGAGCAGCAGAGCATCTTGCAGCCCAGCTTTGACCCTGCCAAATCACTCGCAGTTGAGCCCCAATATCCTCACTCGAAAAATCACTTACAACAGATGCTTTAGAATCACCAACATCACTTACAGACTGCTCCTTAAGCCACCCCCAGCCAGACACCAATGGGCTTTTAGACGATGACTCCCACTTCTTGAGACCGACAAAAATAAGTGCGATCAAAAGCACAAACAAAATTGCCTGGAAATAAAATGGAAAGGGAAGCCAGGCAACCACACTTGACACCGCCAGGGCAAGCAAACCAGCAGTTAAACACCCCTCTAGTCCACTTTGGATCAAAACCAATAAAAGAGCTATAAAAGAAATTAAGAACCATGTGATCAACTCCATAATCAAAAAGATTATCGTCAGCAAAGATAGACTAGTAGAGCCTACTAAATTAAGCAAGCATCATGAATGGAGCACTATTTGGAATACCCACCCTAGTGCTAATGGCACTGTTAGCCCTCAAAGGGAAAAAAGTTGTTCCAGGAGGCGAGGTATATCTCGTAGAACGCCTTGGAAAGTACAATCGACAACTTGATTCTGGAATTCACTTTGTAATTCCTTTCCTTGAGGACGTGGCGAAGGGAGCAGTTACCACCTCTAAGGAAGAAATCTTAGATGTGCCAGCCCAGGATTGCTTTACCAAAGACAATGTTTCGGTCAAGGCGGATGCTGTTGTATACTGGCGACTGGTAGACCATGCCCGTGCATTTTACGAAATCGGCGAACTTGACACAGCACTAAAGAATGTCGTTCTCACACAAATCAGATCCGAAATAGGTAAGATCGATCTTGACGAGACATTTACCAACAGGCAAGAGATAAACGAAGCGCTTCTTCGGGATCTTGATCAA
The DNA here is from genome assembly GCA_003211535.1 of Synechococcus sp. AG-670-A05. Lineage (GTDB taxonomy): Bacteria > Cyanobacteriota > Cyanobacteriia > PCC-6307 > Cyanobiaceae > Parasynechococcus. The sequence continues at coordinate 1,391 of QCSJ01000063.1, forward strand.
ATCACGAACCCTTGGGGACTCAAGGTAACTCGAGTAGAGCTTAAAGACCTTACGCCAAGGCAAAATGTTCTCGACGCCATGGAACAACAGATGGCAGCTGAAAGAACACGTAGAGCACTTATCCTCGAATCCGAAGGTGCTCGCCAAGCAAAAATAAACGAAGCACAAGGAATTGCTGAGTCAAAAGTACTTGCAGCAAAGGCAGAAAAAGAGGCAACGATTCTAAAAGCAGAAGGTGAGGCAAAGCAGCAAGAATTAGTATCGAAAGCAAAAGCGGTGTCAATTAACGAAATCGCCAAAGTGGTCGAATTAAGGCAAAGTGCCTCCGAAGTCCTTCGGATACAACTCGCAAGCGAATGGACTGAGATGGGTCAAAAAATGATTGACGCCCAAGGCGGAAGCGTATTAATGGTTGATCCCCAAAGTCCTGCCTCACTCCTTGCAGCACTAAAAAATCTCCAAAGCGGAGGAAGCAATTAAGAAGAAAAACTAGCTCTAAACTGGATGTGAGCTTCGATCAATGGCGATAACCCTAAAAGCGCTATCGCCAAAGGGTATATATCCATCCCCTTGAATCAAATTCAAACAGATCTCGGCGCAGATGGCTTGTCCCCTGGCTTGAGCGATTGGATCATCAAAATGACCAAGGCGATTGATGAAATGGTCCCTCCCATCCAGCCTCAACCTGACTTGGACAGCACCGTTGTTGTCACTGACACTGGGTGGCTTCTTCAACATCCCTCTCCCTACATGGGATTTGGGCTTAGGGCTGACACCCCTTAAAAGCCAGGCCAGATCCATCAGCCAAGTAGCCCTTCGTAGCCCTAGGACGTCTCAACTCGATATCTAGTGCTCTTCTGGCTTGGGTTCTGGCTTATCGAGTCAGGAGAGCCCTGAGCATTTCTGAGCGATTCCTTCAAAACCACTGCAAGTAAAAGACGTTGGCACCCTCCGCCTCGCCAGTGGCGACAAGCTCCACCACAAGTTCGCTGTCATCGACAACAAAACCGTGATCACTGGATCCTTCAATTGGAGACCATCTGCCGCTTACATCAACGACGAAACCCTACTGGTGATCCACTCACCCCAACTCGCCAAACACTTCACGCGTGAGATGGATCGTCTCTGGGATAGTGCAGAGCTGGGGATCACGCCGCACATCCAACGCAAACTCGATCGTCAAAGGATCAAATGCGGGGATGGGGTGGAGAGGGGCTGAGAGTAGCTGAGTAGAGGGAAGAGTGGCTTTAGATACGTGCTTGGTGCTTAGACATTCACCACAAGTCCGAAACGGAAGATTCACAAAAAAAGAACTAATCGAGACAAACACGCACACAAAAAGTCAAAGTATTAAAAGCTATTCACCATTAGGAAGCGACCTAATTTCACTGAAGCGAGCCTGCATTGTGGGGTTATTACGGGTGAGCCTCTTGATAGTCACGTCCTGCGCCTTGTTATTAGCAAGCCTCAAATTGTTGGCGGCTTTAGTCAAAGAGTCTTTGGTTTTTTGCAAATAATCCATTGACTTATCAATAGCATCAATTGACGCCTGATACTGCTTAGCAAAAAGGTCAACATTACGCTGAAAGCCACCCTTAAAAGCCTCAAGCTCATTCTCGAAATTAGTAATATCCACCTGCTGAGACCTGACAATTGCAAGCTCATTTTTATATTGGACTGACTTCATTGCCGAATTATAGAGTAAAGTAATTATTGGTATAAAAAACTGAGGGCGGACGACATACATCTTGGGGTACTTATGCGAAATATCTACTATTCCACAGTTATAGTATTCGCTTTCTTTTTCCAAGAGAGACACAAGAACTGCATACTCACAGCCCTTATCATTCCTGTCCTTGTCAAGCTTTTTGAAGTGATCTTCATTTTTCTTTTTTCCTGAAATCCCGGCATCACTTTCGTTCTTCATCTCAAACATTATCGAAATAATTTCAGACCCTTCTCCAGTCTTCTCTCGAAATATGTAATCTCCATTAGTACCAGAGGATGCATCGTTATCCTTTTCGAAATATGCATTAGGGAATGCAGTATGGCGAATACGATTGAACTCGATTTCACAATGCTGCTCCAACGTTTCACCGAGCATTTTGGTCGATAGCTTTGCCTTTAACTCCTTGAGTCTTTCAATTTGCTCTTCTCGGTCTGCTATCTGCTGACGATGACTTTCACGAAGGCTTGCCTCACTCGTCTCCGCCTCTTTAATTTTCAACTCTAATTGATGCCGTAGGTCTTGAATCGCCTGGTTATGAGATGCTTCTGCCTGAGCCTTGGCTATTTCCTGCTTAGAGCGCTCAAGCTTAAGATCTGTCTCCAAGTCAAGCAATTTGTCTTTCATATCTTCAGTCGCATTTTTAACTGCTAACTGGGTGCTCAGTTCAACATTCTTTGCTGCACCGACAAGCCTCTCAATCTCAACATCTTTAGAACGTATAGTTTCAGCCAAAACTTCTTTAGCATCAGAATCTTTTTGCTGCAGTTCAACCTAATGCTGCGCAGCGAAAGATTCAATCTTTTCTTCAAGATCGCTAGAAAACCCCTTATCTCTTATTTGATTAACAATGCTGGCATAACCTGCCTCATCAACCTTAAAAGCCTTATTACAATTAGGGCAAATAATTTCTTCCATAAGACGAAGATAAAAGTCTCATATGCAATTCTATTCATTAACGCGAACGACCTAGAACGACTTAATAGTTTCTCAAATTATCAGGCAGACGAAGCAGGAGATAACATCACAATCAATGCAAACTTAGTCATCAACGGATCAGAGATGAAGTGAAGCGGGAAAGGAAACACCAAGAGGCAGAGCAGAGACGGTTCGCATATATACAAACAATTAGACCTTAAGCCTTTCAGGCAATAGAGCTAAGTACGTATCATCACTTTCAAGAAGAAAGGTATGAAGGCAAGATTCCGTCAACACTTTAGTAGCCAAATGAGCGACCTTAGCTAAATTAAAAAAAGCTTATAATAAAAAATGGATTTCAGGGATTGGACAACGTGTATTCTTGATGACATCAAGCAAGACCATGAAGATTTCCAAATAGCTGAAAAATTAGGCATAAGCGAAAATTGGATTAAAACATTTCGCGAGTATCCAGAGCAGCTAAGCCTCAATGAATTCCTCGCCTTAATAAAAGCCTCAGGAAAGCAAATTACGCTAGATCCAGCATCCATGAAAGTAGAAGTAGAGAAGCCTTACCGCCTTGAGGAGAGTCATGGAGGAATATTGCTCAGCTTTCAATATGGGACTTATAAAGCAAAGACAATCATCCCAGGAGGGACACAAGAAGTAATAAAAAGAATTGAAAGAGTTTTCGTCAACGACATTAACAACAAACAAATTAATAAGAAAGAAGCAGTGGCAAATAGCTTTTTTGAAGCAGTAAAACTTCTGCCAGAAGCTAACCCGTCAGACATCTGGTTCTTTCTTCTACCAAAACTATTTCAATGCAAATATCACTATCAAGATTATACTCCTGGTAGAAATTTCGAACAAAGCTGGAAACGTACTAGCGGCTGGGCACTCGAAGAGATAGTAATAAGAAACTACTACTCCAAACTGTTAAAGCACAACATTGAAATCAAGCCAGGAAGCAACAAAAAAGAAATTCAACTTTGGCTGGATTCATTGTCAGATGATAACGAGCGACAGGAGAGTGATAAAGTAGATCTTTTACTAGTACACATAGATGAAAGCAGTCAAAGAAAAATAATATTTGGAGTTATACACGTAAAAGCCAGCTTTGCTGAGCGAAGAACTGACGATGTACCTCTAAGCAAGTTCTTAATTAAAAACAATTTATTTTCTCCGCTTATAACGATGGATTGCAAAGCATTTCCATCAGAAAATCCAAAGAATCTGGGAGAACTTGGGAGTGTCGGAGAATCGGAAAGTGCAAAAAGAATGGATATTGAAGACGAAATGCATTTCTCTGCCTGTTACTCATTTAACTCCAACACAGTGCCCACACCAAAAGAATCAAAAAAACCAGGAAGAATACATATTATAAAGACTGGCGGTGCGATGAACTCAAGTCAAGAATCTGATGCGTTCATCCAAGACACAATTAAAGCAAGAAATTTATATATAAATCACGCCACTAATTGATTCTGTATTCCAGACTCACCAACAGTCAAACCCACATGTTCAAAAGCATGTGAAATTAGTCTTGAAAGCATGAGTGGTGGAACAGCATTACCAATTTGCTTAAGTTGCTGGAATTGAGACCCAACAAAAATAAACTCATCCGAAAATGATTGCAGACGTGCTGCTTCTCTCACTGAAATAAATCTAGGAATCATTGGATGAATGAAATCTGAGCAGTCTCTCGCCATATGAGCAACAAGCGTGTGGCTTGGCATAAACCAGTCAAGCCTGCGAAATTTATTTTTAAATCCGCCATGACTAACAATATTACCAAGGAATTCTCGGTCGATACCATTCTTTAGCATAAGCAGAAGGGACTCTTGAATTTTTTTCTCTGATTCACGGTCCTGAGACCTGCACATACATAGAGATCTTGAATAATCACTGGCACTCAAAACTTTTTCAATACATGCCTGCAGCTCTTGATCCGACAAACAATTGATAGAATTCATAGCCGCGCCATATTCTCCTTGCCCTATTAAAGAAAGAATAAGTCTTCTTTTTAAGAGCATACGCTTACACGAATGATTGTAAATTTTCCTATTCTCATCAATCACAAAATCATTTCCTTTGCTGCCAGTTGGGGGCAATGGTTTTACTTTTACAAGGTCACTAATGGCATCTTTAACTGAATTAAAAGGTAAAAGTTGTTCACCCAAATAAATTGATAATTGCCCAATTTCACGAGCTCTCGGCAAACAGTGGGTACGCGCCGAACTAAAGAAGAATTCCGCATCTGGAAGCGAAGAACCGTTTGATAAAATGTCAAATCGAAATCCTATTATTATTAATCTTTTTCGAAATTGTGGAACACCATAATTCACAGCATCCTCTACTGAATGAATCGTATGATAACCAGCTAAATTCATAGCCCCAAGGAGCTCCTTAAGCAATGAGCCTCCCAACATAGAAACTAATCCTTGCACATTTTCCATAAGAAAAATCTTTGGCTTTAATTTTTTAACCTGCTCCACAAATTCAAATATCAGATTTGCCCGTGGATCTGTGATATCTCGTTGTCCATACGTAGAAAATGCCTGGCAAGGAGGACCACCTGTAAGAATGTCAAGACGACCTGGCTCAATACCTTTTTCTAAGAGTATTCTTTGCAGATCAATCTTATAGATATCATCATGGTATATCTGATCACTTTCGAAGTTATTTTGCGCCGTAAGGCAAGCAGATTTATCAATCTCAACACTTGCTATGTGGCTTACGCGTGACATCTGAAGCGCTGACGTCAAGCCTCCACATCCTGAAAATACATCAACGCCAAGCATCAAATCTTAAACTTTTAAGTGATAATAAATCATCGAAACCCTTATTGTCAAGCCCAAGAGATCAGCAAACAAATGCGAACGGGAGAAGAACTTAGCAAAGATGCTTGCGATATATTGAAGGAGACATTTGCAATGCTTGACAGATATGCTAGCCAGCAATAAGCCAATTAATCAAAAAGCCGTCAAAAGCAAGTTGTTGAATTTTTCAAATCTTTTACATTGATCAGGGTGATTTTTTTTAGCGAAACCCTTTCTTCCTCTCTGAATAATAGAACATTTCTAATGCCTCATTCAAAATAATATCTACGGATCCATAACGAGAGTTCTTTCTCAGCATCTCCCTGAGCAAAGCCTCACTGTTCTTGTCTAACTTGATATTCATCGTCTTGGGAAGTGCTTGAAGTAAAAGTCTTCCATTGCCACCTTGTAGCAACCAGACCTTGTCAGCCTGGTCTTACGCATCAAGGCTTCCTCCATCTGACGAAAAGCATTTACTTCTCGTCGATTGAAGGAGACATTAGTAGAAGGGGTCTTAGTGATATACATAGTTATTGAATAGAAAAGATAGTGATGTCAGTTGACCAGGGATCAAACTAAACTCAAGAGAATGAAGCCTCAGGCAACAAGCGCACATGACTTCTAAAAAGCATTTGAATCTATTTATACGATTTCAACCTTAAAACCAATCGCTTTTCAATCAAGAAGTACTCCAAAGCGGTCTCAAGCGCACTTAAAGCGGAAGCAGTGCGGAATCAAAGCTCAATAGCCATGATCCAATCGATTCAAATTCAAAAGAGTCTTGAATCTGAATTTCCTATACCTTCACCACTATGTATAAGAGTTATCAGTCAGAAACAGCTATGCGTAGCCTGATGTCATATTCAACTGAGGTGTATTTCTAGGGGATCAGGACTACTGGTGCTCATCAACAAGGATTCTTCGATTACCCCTGTAGAGATGTCTCGGTAGATGCCGTGACCTCCAGAGAGCATCAGAGATGCCCTTCTGAGGTGGAAGGCGAGTAACCCTCTCCTCATCACCACAAGCATCAACAGCCTCTGGTGAGGGCACCTCTAAGACCTCTGGTGAAGGCAGCAGCAGGTGAGCTGCATGCTCCCTCACGAAGTCCAGCAAGGTCGTTGCCATGCCGCAGCGATGGCACTTAAAGCGCCATCGGTCTGGAGATCCTTTCTCATGATGGAGATACCCCTTGTGGACGTAACTAGGGGCATGACTGTCGTGTTGGCAGTAGGGGCATCGAAAGCGATACACCCCACTGGCAGTCCTTCTCCATCCCAGGTGCTGCAAGGTCACTGAAAGACCCTGCAACAGTCGCTCTGGGGATTGCATAACGAAGCCCTAGAGACCTTGTTGGGCTGGCAGGGACTCGGAGTCAAGATATTCGTAGATCGCTGCTTCCACGTCTTTCTGGTCACCATCACTCCAAGTGACGCTCAAACAATGTGGTTGCCAAGCAGCACCCAACGAGTAGTACTCACCATCCTCACTGACTAAAAACTCAAAGAGTGAATTACAACCCAACTCTCTCAAGTCATCCTGAGAGAAATAGTTGATGCACTCCCATTGAGTCCTTGCTTTGAGGTCAGGATTAGTAGTCCACACCTCCATTTCTCCTGTTGTATTACAGGGGAAATGATTGTGATCTCCAATAATGTCATTGAGTGAAGACGAATCTACGTATCTCCCTTCAGGAAAGAAGGCAAGTCCCGAATCAAATTCGCCTGCTATTCCCTGAATGAAATAAGTTTCAAATGATGCTGAATTAGTCATAATAATTGCTCCTAGCATGGGATTGTTTTTCTCGGTGTTTCTCACCGCTAGGGTTTAAAGACGGTTTATCGTCTTCGCCAGAGCAGATACGCAGTGGCGAGTATTTGATTTTGATATCAACATGGTGAAGCGAGCATAGTAAATTACGATTATCCCTTTTAAGTTAAAAGCAAGGACTCAAGGAAAATCCCTAAGTCAAACCCCTAACTTTATCGAGAATTCATAATTGTTGCTCCAAAAAGCGATCTGATTAACCCAGATACTTCTCGTAGAACTCCTGCCACTCCCAGCCTTGTGAATTAACGACCAAATCAATAATCTGATCGCCCTGCACATCGTCGTCAAATCCCTCAAGCTCATGAGAGAGATCAAGCAGAAGCAAGTTAAGTCGATCAATCAAAAATACTTGGTCTTGAGTAAAAGAGTCTCTTTTGGCAATAGACATGATGAATACTTCAAACGTTATTAGAATGGATAAATGTTGTTGTCGCAGTTTCTTGCGGTAGGGTTTTAAGTCGGCTTATCGACTCCGCCAGAACGAGCGTGTAGTGGCGAGTATTTTATTTTCGTATCGCAGAGGAGGCGTCTTGCCCTCGTTTCGATACACATATTATATGGCGAATAGACGCCTAAACTGGCTAGCGTGGGACACTTAATTTCCACCCCATATCTGGATAAAAAAGGGCTTTCAGAAGCCAGTGCTGCCAACGGATCCGACGCACCAAAACAGGGAAGTCAAAACCCCTGATATAGCCACAAAAATTGGCACACACCCTGCCTTATATGCCAGTAGAAGAACCCTTCAGCTAGGGCACTGATCAAATCATTGGCAGCTCATCTTTTCTCGCTCACACGCCTGCTGATGCCATCTAAAGATCTTGGCTGAATACAAACCAAGCACTCCCTCCTTGGAGCAAGCGATGACTTCTCCGCAATGAGGACATCTGAATTTCTCCCTCCTTTCCTCAATCCACTGATCTTTGCTCTGCATCACCATGTCGGCACCTTCACTCGCCCTGTGGGCTTGGCATAGGTCCTAAGCAATTCCTCAGTGCGATGTCCTGCCACTGCTGCCAAATCAGCAGGACTATTGCCAAGTGCCAGAGCATGACTCAGGAACGTATGGCGCTGGGCATAGAGACGCTTTGGAGGTATCCCCACACGTCGCTGAGAGCGCTTCCAGACCTTCTCCAAGCCCGAGTCATAAAGATGCCCATAGGTCCTCGGGGTAACAAACACCAATCCATCTTTCGTATTCAGTCCCAAGAACTGCAACGTGTTCCTGTGCTGCTTCAGCACCTTCACGACCTGCTGACTCAACGGCACCACACGCGCCTTGCCTGTCTTGGTTCCTGACCACAAACGCCTGTGAGTCGCTGTGCCATCACGCCTCAGCGTCTTACTAATCAACAGCTCCCCCTCTTCAAGACGCA
>QCSJ01000064.1 GCA_003211535.1 Synechococcus sp. AG-670-A05
CTGGATATGGGAGCTCTCATTGCCGGAGCGAAATACCGCGGTGAATTCGAGGAACGTCTCAAGTCAGTACTGAAGGAGGTCACCTCCTCCGATGGACAGATCGTGCTGTTCATCGATGAGATCCATACCGTCGTAGGAGCTGGCGCCAGCGGTGGCGCCATGGATGCCAGCAATCTGCTCAAACCGATGCTGGCTCGTGGGGAACTGCGCTGCATCGGCGCCACCACCCTCGATGAGCACCGTCAGCACATCGAAAAGGATCCAGCCCTCGAGCGACGCTTCCAGCAGGTTCTGGTGGATCAGCCCTCGGTGGCGGACACCATCTCCATTCTGCGGGGCCTGAAGGAGCGCTACGAGGTGCACCACGGCGTCCGCATCGCCGACAGTGCCCTGGTGGCCGCCGCCATGCTGAGCAGCCGATACATCACCGATCGATTCCTGCCAGATAAGGCTATCGATCTGGTGGATGAATCCGCCGCCCGGCTAAAAATGGAGATCACCTCCAAACCGGAGCAGATCGACGAGATCGATCGCAAGATCCTTCAGCTGGAGATGGAAAAGCTCTCCCTGGGCCGCGAATCCGACACAGCCAGCCAGGAGCGGTTGCTGCGGATCGAACGGGAGCTAGCGGAGCTGGGGGAACAACAAAGCAGCCTCAATGCCCAGTGGCAACAAGAGAGAGGTGCTATCGATGAACTGTCGTCGCTCAAGGAAGAGATCGAACGGGTGCAACTGCAGGTGGAGCAGGCGAAGCGCAATTACGACCTCAACAAGGCGGCTGAACTCGAATACGGCACCCTGGCCACACTGCAACTTCATCTGCAGACGAAGGAGTCCCTGCTGGCGGATGACGATGGCTCCGGCAAAACCCTGCTTCGGGAGGAAGTCACTGAAGACGACATCGCCGAGGTGATCGCCAAGTGGACCGGGATCCCCGTCGCCCGACTGGTGCAGAGCGAAATGGAGAAATTGCTCCAGCTGGAGGACGACCTACATCAACGGGTGATCGGACAGAATCAGGCGGTCACTGCCGTCGCCGATGCCATCCAACGCTCCAGGGCAGGCCTGAGCGATCCCAACCGCCCCATCGCCAGCTTCCTCTTTCTCGGCCCCACCGGTGTCGGCAAAACGGAACTGTCCAAGGCGCTGGCCAACCGGCTGTTCGACAGCGATGACGCCATGGTGCGCATCGACATGTCGGAATACATGGAAAAGCACACCGTCAGCCGGCTGATCGGAGCCCCTCCGGGGTACGTAGGTTACGAGGCCGGCGGTCAGCTCACCGAAGCGGTGCGGAGGCGACCCTATGCCGTGATCCTGTTCGATGAGGTGGAAAAGGCCCACCCAGATGTGTTCAATGTGATGCTGCAGATCCTCGATGACGGCCGCGTCACCGACGGCCAGGGTCGCACTGTTGACTTCACCAACACGGTGCTGATTCTCACCAGCAACATCGGCAGCCAATCAATCCTGGAGCTGGCGGGTGATCCGGTGCAACACACGGCGATGGAGCAACGCGTCAACGAAGCGCTTAAGGCCAAGTTTCGTCCCGAATTCCTCAACAGGCTCGACGACCAGATCATCTTCCGCAGCCTTGAGAAAAAGGAACTCCGCCGTATCGTGTCATTGCAAATGGAACGACTGCGACGCCGCCTTGTGCAACGAAAGCTAGACCTCCAGCTCAGCGAAGCTGCTGCCGACTGGCTTGCATCGGTTGGCTTCGACCCAGTTTACGGCGCAAGGCCTTTAAAACGAGCCATCCAACGCGAGCTGGAAACGCCGATCGCCAAATCCATTCTGGCGGGGCAGCTCAGTGATGGACAGACCGTGCATATTGATGTCGTTGGTGAGAAACTTTCAATCGATGGCAGTGGACTGATTTCTCGTAATCAGTAGAAGAATCCTGACTGCAACCAATTGGCACAAAATGGCCATCGACTGCTCGAAGGCATTCAGGTCAGCAGTAGCGACTCGACTGACGGTGAATGCCAAAACTCCTCCACCTAAGACCTCAAGACCACTGCGCTGAACCAAAGGCAGAATCTTGAACGTCGGGACTTGAGCGAACCGCCTCAAACCAGGGCGGAACAACATGAACTTGTGCAGCATTGCGCCTATTCTCACGAGCTTCAACCGCCCAGCAACAACTGCGCCCCCCATCACGCTCCTTCAGCAGAGCGTTGGCCCAATCCCACACCAGGGCGGCTGTCGATTCCATCCCAACGTTCTCCATCACACGCAGATCAAGTGCTCCGCACTCATGCAACCGTTGCCAGTCTTCGAGCAGAGGGTCATCGCTATTCACAAGAAAGGTGTGATCAAACTGCTCGCGCAGTTGTCGTTCCAAAGGCCGCAAACTTGAAAAATCAACGACAAACCCACACGGATCCAGTTCGGTCGCTGCAAACCAGAGTGTGAAACTGCGGCTGTAGCCATGAACAAAGCGACAGTGGCCCGGATGACGCCACTGTCGATGGCAACAGGGGTAGCCATCGAACTGTTTGCTGCAGGTGAAACGCGTGGGAGCTTCGAGCACGATGAGCGACGGGGCGGGATCAGTCAGAACGCTGCGGGAGGATCAAGGGAGATACCAAGGCCTGATGCAGCCCCTTAGTCCAGCCTTTATCGACCAACTCCGTTTTAACGAAGCGGAGTTGATCCCAGCGATCGCCCAGGACTGGCTGGATGGGGCTGTTCTGATGGTGGCGTGGATGAATCGGGACTCGATTCAACAAACCTTGCGCAGCGGAGAGGCCCATTACTGGAGTCGTTCACGACAGGAGCTCTGGCACAAAGGCGCCACCAGTGGTCACACCCAACTTGTTCGGGCCATCCGCTACGACTGCGATGCCGATGTGCTTCTTCTGACCATCGAACAGAGCGGCGACATCGCCTGCCATACGGGTGCCCGCAGTTGTTTTTATGAGCAGGATGATGAGAGAACGGTGGGAGGCCCACAGGCTCTCCCCCCTCCTGCGGATGCCTGCACTGAATTGTTCCGAGTGATCGAGGGAAGGCGAGACACCCCGGAGGAAGGGAGCTACACGAACAAACTGCTGGAGGGCGGTGACAACAAGATCCTCAAGAAAATCGGCGAGGAGAGTGCTGAATTCGTGATGGCCTGCAAGGACGACGATCCCGCGGAAATCGCGGGAGAAGCTGCAGACATTTTATTCCACATGCAGGTCGCATTGGCGCACCATGGGGTGAGCTGGCGTCAGGTGCAGGAGGTGCTGGCCGCCAGGCGCGGGGCACCCCGCCGCCATTGATTCAGTACAAACAGGGGCTATCACTGCTGATCACAACTTCATCACCTAGCTGAAGTGTGCCAAGCAACGTCTTCAAGGTGTCCTGTTTCACGTTGATGCAACCACCGGTCAAGGACTGACCGACACGACGGTCATCGTTGGTGCCGTGGATTGCGAAGCTGTACCAGCGGAACTTGCCGTCGTAGGTGTTGAACTGAAAAGGTTGATCCGTGGTGGGCACAGGCACCAGGCTGATGTAACCGATGCCGTATTCGCCAGACTGTCCATCGCCCTTGAAATCGATGGCGTTCATGTTGCGGAACAGTGAGGCCTTCAGCTCTGCTTCGCTCTTGCCGGATTGCTTCACCAGATCGTCATCCATCGCGAAATCGCTGTTACTGAGGATCGCGTTGATACGAAACCTGCCAAGCGGAGTCAACCCATCCTGAAAGCGAGACCCTGCACAGGCGAGTCCGAGGCGACCGAAGCCGACTGGAAAGCTATGCGTCGTCTGACCATCGACCAGGGTTCCCTCACTGGCCGAAGGATTCTCGGAATCCAACTGAATGCGAACCGAGCGCCTGACCTCCCTCGTGTGTCCAATCTCTGCCCCCAGATCGTCACCACTGGCGCAGCTGGTGAGGGTCACGAGCACGGCCAGCAACATCAGCGAACGAACAGAGAACACGACAACTGGATCACTGACGCCAGCTTGACGAAAGCGCTATAAACACGCACGGCACGCTCTCAAGACAGAACCAACCAAGGACGAAACGACAACTCTCAATGCTGGCCTTACTTTCTCCCGGAACTGCCAAAAGCGGTTTCCTGTCGGCGTAGCCAATTCAGCGTCTCGCGATCCCTGTCGGAGAGCTGCAGTACCGGGGCCTGACTTTGATGAACCGCCATGGCATCAGCCGGATTGGAACTGTGCCCCCAAAGCCCGAAAGCGTGGCCCAGCTCATGCAACGCCGTGGCTTGCAACACAGGCGCCCGAAGCTCTGGAGAGACAAGCACCGTCACCTTGGGCTCGAACCGCCACACCCCCTGCCGACGCACCTCGACCAGCTGCAGTCGGCTTCGACCATTGCTGGCACGCCAGCCGCTCTTTGTAGGCCGTCGCGGAGGTCTTTGGCGCAGCAACTGCACATGGGCCTGGTCCTGGACCGACACGCGAACCACCGGCAGATGACCAGACCAGTTGTCGAGGGCCGTACTCACAGCCGTGAGCCAACGTTGCTCCCACCGATCAGGCTGATCACCCACTGCAGGCTCAACCCAGACGCACCATTGCTGCATCGAAGGAGGCCCCATAGCGGTTGTTGCCAGGTTGAGGCCGTAACCGGGTGCCTCAGATAACGCTGAACGGATCAGGGGAGCCACCTCCAGCAGGCGGCTCCCCTGAGCGGGTGGACAAGGCTCCACAGGCATCAAGCAGTAGGCAGTCCGACACCACGCGCCATCAGCGTCGCCAGCAGAGGGATGCTGGCAAATCCAACCAGTTCGATGTTGATGACCCAGGCCAGGCGGCCGGCCAGAGCTTCACTGACCTTTGGTAGTTCACCCTTACGGAGGGGGATAGCCCAGAGGATGTACGTAATCGTGGGATACAGCGACAGGCCGCCGACGGACAGGTACAGACCGACCTTCCACCAGAACAAGGGATTCTGCGTGTAGAACTCAGAACCCTGCCCGAAGTGAATCACACGCAAAATGCCGCTCACCAGCAAAGCCAACGCTGCGATGCCATAAACGATGTCGGTGATGACCATGGAAGTGGCTTCACCCCGATCGGGATTGGCCTTGATCAGTTTGCGCTCCAGCACCAGAGCACCGAAACAGAGCATGAAGCTCACATAATGCACGTAGGCGACACCTGCGTTTTTAACGATGTCAGCAGTTAGGACCACAGCCAAGTGCATGGTATTCGACCGGGAAACGCCGAGACCCTAACCGGCCTAGCGACAGGCTTAAAAAAGATTACCTTCAACATACAGAAGAAAAGGTATAAACATTGCCGAATTATTAATTCCGCAGTCTTTATTACGCCAGCAGAAGAAAAACACAAGCGTTCTAGGTTCATTTCAGCAACTAAGGCCAAATGGTGAGCTCTCTGAGTGCCTTTCTTGGTGAAATCGGCCGCCACCAGTTACTGACCCCAGAACAGGAACTCATGCTGGGGAGAAAGGTTCAGGCCATGGTTGCCATCACAGAACCCTGCAATCTCTCCGGTAGTCAGGGAGATGCCTGCGAATTCAGCGATGAGCAAAAAGCCGTGATTCGTCGAGGAGAGCGGGCAAAAAATCAAATGATCACTGCCAACCTTCGACTTGTTGTCAATCTTGCCAAGCGCTACCAGGGCAAAGGCCTGGATCTCCTGGATCTCATCCAGGAAGGAACCCTAGGCCTGACACGTGCCGTGGAGAAATATGACCCCACCCGAGGCCACCGTTTTTCCACCTACGCATACTGGTGGATACGTCAGGGACTGAACCGTGCTCTGTCCACTCAGAGCCGTACGATACGAATCCCCGTAAACGTCAACGAAAAACTGACCAAGCTGCGGGCAGCCAAAGCACGCTTGATGCAGCGCAACGGTCTGACACCGACCGCGGAGCAACTGTCGGAGCTGATGGAGATCCCTCTCACGGAAGTCGAGGATCTACTGGCCTGTGAACTACGAAGCGTCACCGTTAGTCTTCAAGGTGTGGTGAAGTCGAAATCGGATCCCTCCGAACTGGTGGATGTTCTCCCAAGCGACGAACTACCTCCGATGGAACGGGCGGAGATCGCCGAACGCTCCGCATCGGTGTGGACTTTGCTCGGAAAAGCCAATCTCACCCCCAAAGAGCGCACCGTCGTCACCCTGCGGTTCGGCCTCGACGGCACCAACGAATGGCGCACTCTGGCGGAGGTGGCACGACATATGAATTGCTCGCGTGAGTATTGCCGCCAGGTTGTGCAGCGTGCTTTGCGCAAACTGAGGAAGACTGGCATTCAGAGTGGCCTGGTGGAATCAAAACTCTGATCCCACATTCCGCGAGGACCGCTGATGGGGCAAGCCACCGAATGTGCATCCCAAGCCACGGTTGAGGCAACGGTCATCGACAGCGAGCTAGTCAATGAAAACGTGCTCCGCCGACTTTTGGTGCGTGCCGGGCGAACGTTGGCGAGCCCGGCGCTTGAAGCGCTGGAGCTATTACTGGATTCGAGCACACCATCACCGGTCCGATTGACGATGCTGGCCGCACTCAGTTATCTCCTGATGCCAGCCGACCTGATTCCAGACATCCTCCCCGTCGCCGGTTTCAGTGATGACCTCGTGGCCTTGACTGCCGTGATCGGCGTCTGGAGAAATCACCTCACCCCAGCCATGAAGGCTCGTGCACAGCACAGACTGGAACGGTTGTTTCCACTGACACGCTGAGCGAAAACTCATGGCTGCCTGGACCCCCGAACTGGAAGTGGAGTTGAACCAACTGTTAAAGGACTGGCTCAAGCAGCAAGGTCGCACACAGGCCGACCTGCGCCGCAGCCTCAAGGCCGTGTCCACGAGGATGCCAGCGCTGCTAGAGGTTCTGGAACGGGAACATCGGCTCAACGGCCTCTCCGGACTGGTGGCTCGGCTCTGCCATGTGGAAGCCGAATGGCACGGCAGCGATGATCGATCGGCTGAAGCGGCAGACCAGAGCGACCCATTCGGCCAATTGGATCTCTTGCTCCAGGAAATTCGCCAGGACTGCCCCAGCTGACACACTTCGAAGACAGAGTGGTGATAAGCGGCGACAAATCAATGACTACTTACAACGTTGAACGATATCTGCGCGCTGCTTCTGGGCTTGACGACAACCTTCGCCCCAGTTGCCAGGGCGTAATCGCAAAGCTGGATCCTGGGTCCCGGCAGCAAAACCAGCAAAGTCAGCAAGGTGGTTCCCACCAATTGCACAATGATGGCCGATGCACCATCACCTGTGGCACAAGGGTCGAGACACCGGCAAACAACATTCCGGCCCGTCCCTACTACACAAACTTCATTCAACGACTGATTAATCCGTGAGCCGCTCCCGCAGGTCGCTGCCGTCCTTTCTGACCATCGTCGACTCCGGAGAACGGGAAGTTGCCCGATTGCTGACCGTGATCACCGGCGTAGTGATCCTGGCAACACTGGTGCAGCTGGTCACTTCTCTTGGTTCCAAACTTCTGACCGGCTCCGAGGCTACCTGGCTAGGCGATGATCTGATCAAAGTGCTCGGCGATCTTCTGACGGTGCTGATTGCACTGGAAGTTCTGCAAAACATCACCAGCTATCTGCGCCGTCACGTGGTTCAGATTGAGCTGGTGCTGGTCACGGCACTCACAGCAGTAGCCCGCAAAGTGATCGTTCTGCCGTCCGGTGCGGAGAACAAGCCACAACTGCTAGTGGGCCTCGGGATCGCTGTGGTCTCCCTGTCAGCGGCTTATTGGCTGGTCAAACGCGCCAATGCAGGGCCAACCAAAGCGTTCCCGACCCAGGATCTGTCCGGTCGACACGATGTCGGCGACGCGGAGGACAGAACCAGTGATCACCCACGCTGAGATCGATCTCTTCTGAGGGGTTGTCACAACGGATTCGCGCACTGCCCCGCAGCAGCAGAACCCATTCAAACGTCTCCTGGCTCATCCATTCCCCTGGTGGTGTTGATGCACCATTTGAGTTGATCAATGTCAGCCACCACTGATCTTCCTGAAGAAGAATGCGTTCGAATTCGCATCCGGCAGCGGGAAGCCTCTCCTGCAACAGGTTGTTGTCGGCATCGGAATGTACGTCTGGTTCCCCCCAGCGACGCGCAATCTCAAATCCCCAGCCTCGAGCGAGGGCCACGACCTCATTGTGATTCGTGCAGGCTGCCAATGCATCCCTTCGCTGAGCATCAGCCTCAAGGCTGTGAACCAGCTGCTGAAGCTGGTTTACTTTGTGCAAAAAGCGACTGAGATCCTGCTCTGACATTTTCAAAGCAACCCGGCTTGCAGTGATCCTCGCAACAGACACAAGGTCTCCTGAACGCCGAAGGTTAGGATTACCTGATCTTCCCGCTCATGCCAACAGCGACCAAGGTTCTGACCATCGGAGATCTGGAAGCGGGTTTCGCGACGTATTGCCAAGCGCTGCGTCGGCTGGTTGCCGACGGCCGTGAAATGGACTCCATCCGCCGCACGATCTGCTGGGACTACCTCCACCGCCTGCACACCTCTCTGCCGCAGAGCTATCGCTCACCGGAAGAGCTGGTGGCCCGATACAAGAAGGCCCAGGCAGCTGTTGCTGCAAACTGAGTCCCAGTCGACACGACGTTGGTGAACCGATTGATCGCTACCGCCGCAGCGGTCCTAATACTGTTCACATCATTCACACATAGAGTTTTTGCCGGGGAAAGTACCGGCGAAGGGGCTATTTTGTTTTTTCAGAACTGCGCGGGCTGTCATCTGAATGGCGGCAACATCATCCGCCGCGGCAAGAATCTCAAGCTGGCCACCTTGCAACGCCAGGGCCTGGATTCAACAGATGCGATCGCCAACATTGCCCGGAATGGCATCGGCCAGATGAGCGGCTATAGCGACAAACTCGGTGAAGGTGGTGATCAACTAGTGGCAGCCTGGATTCTCGAGCAGGCTCAGAAAGCCTGGATCCAAGGATAGACCTCAAGCGCCGTCCAGATTCCCTCTTTCCAATAGATATCGTCCTCCACAAGCTGACGGACGATTCCAATCGCTTCGGCCTCAAAAATGCCGAACACATAGGTACTTCCCTCTGTCGGGCCAAGGGTGATCAAGACGCCGTCGTCTTTCAGTGACTGCAGACGCGACAAGTGTTCCTGCCGAAATGGAACCCGTTTCTCAAGCGCATCGGCGCTGTATGTCCCCCACAGAACAAAACGAGCCATGGCAATCCGTGACGTCAGTGAAAATATTTCCGTGAAAAGGATGGCACGAGGGCATGTCCAAACGCTATGTTGTGAAAGTTGATCACTTTTAAAACCAATGCTCACTGGGAGCGACCTTCTCAACAAAGTCAAAGAGCTGGGTGATGTCAGCAAGTCCGATCTGGTGCGCGCCTGTGGCTACATCTCCAACAAAAAGGACGGCGGTGACCGTCTGAACTTCACAGCCTTCTACGAAGCACTTCTAGAAGCCAAAGGTGTCAGCCTTGGTACCACCGGCATCGGTGGAGTCGGCAAAGGTGGACGCAAGCTGAGCTACATCGCCACTGTTCAAGGAAACGGAAACCTCCTGATTGGCAAGGCCTACACTGCACTTCTGGATCTCAAACCCGGCGATGAGTTCGAAATCAAGCTGGGCCGTAAACAGATCCGTCTGATGCCTGCCGGTGGGTCTGAAGAAGACGAAGAGTGATCTTGAGCAGGGCTTTCTGAGGCTCCTGAAAATAAGTCAAAAAATGTCAAACTCCCTTTAGCCCTGGTCATACCAGGGCTTTTTTTGTCCAGCCAAAGCCATGGACCTCCAGCTTGGATCAGTCTGCTGCCTGGCGAAGCTCCCTACAGAATCGACCGGCTTCCTCGACAACCTGGCCTTCAGTAGCTGCCGCCATTCGCTTTACCAGCGCACTGCCGACGATGGCGCCATCCGCCCCCCAGCTGCGCACCTGACGTACCTGATCAGCGCCAGAAATACCGAAACCGACAGCCACTGGAACAGCTGAGGATTGCTTCAGCTCCTGCACAA
>QCSJ01000065.1 GCA_003211535.1 Synechococcus sp. AG-670-A05
ACGGGGTTGAGCCAGCTTTCGGCCACCATGCCTTGGGCGGCGAAATTCACCACCAGCTCAGGTTGAATGCGATCGATCAGCTCAAGCAAATCATTCAGCTGACTGTTGAGATCAATTGCTTGAAAGTGGAAGTTGTCAGCTGTGGCTAGCGCTGCCCCCCTCCCGTTGACAGGCCAGCGGTAAGGAAGGAACAAGCGGTGCGGTTCTGTTGAGCGGCTAACACCCCAGACCGTATGCCCAGCTCGCAGACATTCAGCCACAAAGTGGCTGCCACTGAAGCTGTTGGAACCGATAACAAGGACTTTAGGAGTGCTCATGGCTGAAAAATTTCCTGCAGGCTTCTGCGCAGTGCAGTGGCGCTGATCGGCGTGTTGCCCATCGTTTCAACAGCAAGGGCGGCCATACAACAGGCCAAAGCAGCAGTTGGCATCATTGCCTGCCCACTGGCTAGTCCGGTGGCGAATAGTGCCAGTAGCGAATCACCAGCACCAGCAACATCCAAGGGATTAACGGATAGTGCTGGAAAGGCCTGGTTGCTGAGCAGACCGTCTGGTTTACGGTCGTAGGCGATGAACCCTTCGGGCCCGAGCTTCATTACGAGACGTTCACTCCCCGTGATTTGCAGCAGTCGCTGGCTCAGTTGTTCAAGGCCGCTGTCTTTGTCTTGTAAGGCGAGCCGTGCCTCTCTTTCGTTGGGGCAGAGCAATGAGAATTTCTCAAAGCGGGTGACTGAGCCCACTTGGCTACTGCACTGTAGATCCCCGAAGAGCAGCAAGTTGTGCTGTTCAGCCAGCTGATGTACTACCTCCAAAACATGAGGCGTTACAACTCCATAGACGAAATCCGAAACGACGATCCCCTGAGCATTTGGCGCCAGCTTCTGCAGCTGGGTTATCACCTGATCTTCCACATCGGCATCCAGGTTGTGCTCTTCGAGCCGGCTGACGCGAAACAACTTTTGATTTTCTACCACGTACCTCTTTTTGAAAGTGGTCGGTCGTGAGGGGTCTGTACTGAGGCCATCACCAATCCCTTGAACAGCCAGTTCTTGACGCACAAGCTCGGCCGTGCTGTCGGCCCCTACGACGGAGATTAAATCGCATTTGGCGCCCAGTGCGCTGATGTGGGCTGCCACCACCGCTGCACCACCGATGAAATTTTTGTGCTCCAGTTCCCGCACCACTACCACGGGGGCTTCGGCGCTCATTCCGATGGCTTCGCAGGCGGCGTATTGATCTACGATCGTGTCTCCCAGCACGATCAAACGGGTGGTTCCCCAGCTGTCGATTGAGTCTAAGAGTTGACCTTTTTTAATTGCCTGCCGGCGGCAGGCGGTCTGAAAGAGTGAACAGCGTTGTTGGCGGAGATCACGTTCAGACCCACTTAGCAGATCCGCTGTGGCGTAGTGAATATCACCTGCATGAAATTGAACTGTTCCGCCTTGTTGGCGTTGTTGCACCAGTGTGGTCTGAATCTCCGCCTTGTCTTTAAACTCATTGCCCAACACCAGGATCTCTGGCCTCAGCGCCTTGATGGCTGCCTTCAATTCATCGGATTCCAACAACAGCACAGCATCGGCAATGCCGAGCAGGCAGAGAGCTTCTGCCCGCTCCTCTTGTTGGAAGGCATAGCTTATAGTGTTGTCACCGATCAGAGCAACCACAAACTTCTCACCCAAGCCGCGGGCATGGCGCAGGTAGCGGATGTGGCCAGGATGAATGGTGTTGAAGTGGCCATAGGCGAGCACGCAGCCATGCCAGCAGGCGCAATTCTCCAATCGTAGAAATTGTGATTGCATATTCAGAAGTGGATCATCACGCTTCTAGAGGTGGGTTTTGAGCGTATTTTGCATCAGCGAATTAGTTCAGTTCTAGGGGAGCCGAGTGTTTGGCATTCGTCCGGTAGCACATAAAAAATGGAAATTTTTTTCTATGCTACCCCAGAAGTAGCATGTCGAAATTTAAATCAGTATGATGGTTATATCATAAGAAGAAAATAATACATAATATTATAGTGATTTCTTTTACTTTTAAGAATTTTTTGTTACTGCGCAGAAGTGTTAGCTTTTAATTCAAGGATCTTGGGATGCATAACATTATTACATCAATTTCCTAAGATTAATTAAATGATTATTATAATCAATCTCGTTCACAATCAATAAATTTGATTTAATAAGTATTTCGATCTCAGAGAAGGCCAACTGGTTTTCTATTGAGCACATTCGCTCTACTGCGAAATGAAGAATGATTTCATTTTTAATGCAATAATCATATATTTTGTTTCTAACATTTTCACTATCAGGAAGTTGCCAAATACTATAAAAAACTATGTGCTTGAAGCCTTCCTTTAGTGCAGCCCATAGCTGGCAATCAGTGCTACCATTAATCCAGTATTCTGCACGAGAAAGTACAAATTTCAAGGAGTTTGCGTCGCAATATGACTTTATAATTTGATTTTGAATGTGTTGTGGAATTCTGTGGCCATTGAAATCGCCGCTGGCGATATAGCCTCGTGCTTGGTCAGTGTATTTAGTCATTATATCCAATTCTCCGGATGATGATAGTCCATACCTAGTCTTGTACAGTTTTTGACAGTTATTGGCATAAAATACTCACCAAGCTTCTTGTCCCAGTATGGAGTATGTAAACCTTTGAATCGACAATTAATCGACCAGTGTGTATATTGCTCTTTATTTAAGGAATAGCCATGCGGGAGCGATTGGTCGAAAGCAAGGATTTGTCCATACTCAATCGGAATCCATGTTAGATCGTCGCAAAGTTCATTATAAAGTTCGTCTGATGTGAGTCTCAAAAGCTCCTTTGACTGCTTAAGCCTGCGTTTGTAATCATCTCTTTTTAATATGTATAGGCACATAGATTCTGTGCAATTAACAAGTGGCATCCAAATATTGAGTTCAAACGGTGACACCCCGTTCCATGTATCTGCATGTATTGGAAGAATATCATTTTGATTTTGAGGTAAATTGATTGAGAGTCCGGGCCTCTTTTGCATAGCTAACTCATTTCCGCAGAGCGAGTGAATAATATTCTTTGCACTATAATAATAATTTCGGTGAAAGCTTGTATTTTGATATATATTTTGCATTATGAAGAGACGAAGGTCGTTAATTTTTTCGTGAGATATTGACAAGTGAGCATTTTCAAGATTATAAGTTTCTTTGTTAACGATATTGACAAATTCAAAATATGCCCTCTCGATATCCTGTTTAATTAGTTTAAGATACTGGAAGTCTGCTTTTTCTATTATGTACCCTTCTTGGATGTATTCATGACTTGCAACCAGCTCTTGGTTCTCTCTAAAGTCCCATGAACGTTCGCTATTCATCGTCGGGATGGATGTCTACTACAGGGATCATAGGCGATCGAGAACGCTCTATTCAAAATAGATAAAAGAGTAATCACCAGTGTAGTTTGTATGATTGAACCACCAATGCCACTCTTTGGGCGTGTTGAATGCTTCGCAAGTCACTTGCCAGTATAGAAGATTTGCTTTTTCCTGCTCATTCCGATAGCTCTCAAGGCATAGATATTTGTATTGTTTGCCAACCCGTTCCATTTCTCGAAGAGCGATATCAAGATCATAGTTGTACAGATTGTGCATGGTGGTAATGGAAACCACTAAGTCAAAGGTGTTGTCGTCCCAAGGTAGATTAATGGCATTTCCTACTTTCAATCGGTCACTAATTTCAGGCTTGCAATTTCTAATTGCATATTCCGAAATATCTATCCCATAGATTTCTGCATTGGGAATAACCTTCAGAAAATCATAAAGAAAAAATCCCTTTCCGCATCCGATATCAAGGATTTTGGGTTTGTCGGGCAGGGGATAATGATCAGCTATGGCGCGAGCGACTTTTTCCCAACGCCCCTCTAGATACCGATAGCCTCCATAGCAAATTCGTCTGTCTCCATCCCAATAGTCTTCGGAAAATTTTTTGGCTAATTCAGCCGCTCTGGCTTTGGGGTATTCAGGGTCGTTGACGCGTGCCAAGTAATCGCGTCGTGTGCTTTTGTGAAGAGCACTCATGAAGTCGACTTCAGCCATTGCTTAAGGGTTGGATCTGGTCAGGTTTATGAGAATTAAGCCATTGCATGCATAAGTGTCCTACTACAAGCTGCGTGTCTTCGGCGATTTGCATATCATCAATTTCGAAATGAATCACTGTTTCCGCAAGTTCTTTGCATTTGCCTCCTGTGAACGCCAAAATTGCAAACGTTTTAACCCCAATGGTATTGGCAGTTTCTAGGGCTTTGATTATGTTTGGCGAATTGCCGCTACCGGAGAGGGCAATCAAGAGATCTCCTTTTTGGCTTTTTACTTCAAGTTGATGGGCATATATGTTTTCATAGCCTGTGTCATTGGCAAGGCAAGTAATAACACCAGTATTGGCAGAAAACGCCTCTATTCGTAATCCAGGTAGTCTTTTGCCTGGTCCGCAAGCGCCAATGCCATAATGAAGATCATTGGCGATATGAATTGCATTTGCTGCACTCCCGCCATTGCCGCAGATATATACGTTTGTGCCATTAATCCATGCCTGTTGCAACTCATTCGCGAGTTTTTCTATTGCTTCTATATTTGTTTTATTGAAACATCCCTGTAAACGTTCTAAATAGGAAAAAGTGCCATCAGTGAAGGTGTTAGTTGTAAGCGAGGAGGCTGTCATCACTTATCCCTCATTAGTTTTTGTGCTAAAAGTAATGCCTCAGGAGTCCCGATGTCCAGATACGCTTCGTTAGTATGCCACGTTTGGATTCGCCCTATTAACTTTGGAATCACTTCGGTGCTGAAGTCGCTTGGTCTTTGATTCATCAGATTGAGGTGGTCGAGAAATACTTGCTCGAATGCGTATAGAGCACCGTTAGCCCTGTTTCCAGGTGGCCCCGTTATTTTCTCATGAAAGGCTTGAATTACTTGATGATCGTCTATCTCAACGATTCCACAGCTGCTCGGGGTGTCGGTATTGAAGGTGAGCATGGTTAGGAGGCAACAAGGCTTACGTGCGCGGTGGGCAGCCAAAAATTTTTTTATATCTCCTGCCATTGCATTGTCGGCATGAATAAGCAATCCAGTGGCATCCCTGAAAAACTCTTGGTTAGCTAGCAGGGTGCCTGCGGTGCCCAATAACTTGGGCTCGTGGACGGTGTTGACAGCCATGGTGGAGCTCTGCCAGCTCTCTAGGAAGGTCTCGACCTGTCTGGCTAGATAGTGGGTATTAATTAGCACCGACTCACAACCTCCTATCTCAAGCTGTCTGAGCCAGCGGCCCAGTAGTGGCTCGCCTCCAATGTTTACCAAGCATTTTGGCGTGTCCAATGTGATCGGTCGCAGTCGTGTTCCAAGGCCAGCAGCTAGCAGCAGGGCGCGGAAGGGTTGTCTCATAACAGATTCAATTCAGGTACTGCCTGATCAATGATCAAATCTGCCAAGGCAAAGCTTGCGGTAAAAGCAGGGGAGATCGCGTTCAGTACGTGAGTGCTGCAAGGTCCGGCAAGACATAAAAAGTCGTCCTCCATTTGTTCAGTTTTTCGATTGAACAGTTGAGATCGAATTCCTACTTTTTGGCTGAGTTCGATGTGTTCAGGTTTTACGGCTGGGATCAGCTCTTGGGCAGCTCGAATCAGTAAGGGTGGCAGAGCCAGAAAGGCTTGTTCGTGTACATATCGACGGAACCCGCCACGGTTGGTCAGGTATTGGCGTGCAAGCACTCCAATATTTGCAGCTGCCATTCCCGGTTCGACGGCTTTGAGCCCTCGGTAATTCTCTCTGCCAAAAGCTAGCGTGGCTGTAGGTCCAATACTCACCACAGGCGTTGCATCGGCGCTTGGGGTGAAATGAACTCCAAGAAACGGAACGCTTAGATCGGGCACCGGATAGAGATTGGTTCGTGGTTGAAATGGACAATTCGCTCTGAGTTGCCAATAGAGCCCTTTGAAGGGCAATAGTGTGTATTGACTCCCTGTTCCAAAAACTCTGGCAACTCGATCTGCTTGTAGACCTGTGCAGTTGAATAAATGGCCATAGCTGAGTTCTGTACCATCGGGTAGAACCAATTGTTGATGTGTGGGTCGAGCTTTGAAGTCGTGTTGTCCTTCGCGCATTTTCACTCCTCGAGCAGCGAGTTCTTGACGGAGACGACGCACCACGCTGATTGGTTTTACAACCGCTGTGTTTGGACTCCAAAGAGCTCGACCGCTGGCAGTTCGAGCTTCCGGGACTATTGTCCGAAGTTGATCGGCATCCAAGAACTCCACCTCAGCGCCATTCGCCCTGCCCCTCTCGGCTAGTACATCGAGCTGGGCATCTAACTCAGTACGCGGTGGGACGATTATTTTTCCGCAGGGATTGAGCGGCAAGTCACGGTCTTCGACCCAAGATCGGAGGCGGCGAGCCCCTTCAACGCAGACTTTGGCTTTAAGAGAGTCTGGCTTGTAGTAAAGGCCAGCGTGAAGAACACCGCTATTGCGACCAGAGCTATGTAGACCCAGCCGAGGTTCTTTATCTATAATTGTTATATTACTTGCGATGCCTCGCTCCAATAGCTGGTGGGCGATAGAGAGACCTACCATT
Source organism: Synechococcus sp. AG-670-A05 (assembly GCA_003211535.1). Classification (GTDB taxonomy): domain Bacteria; phylum Cyanobacteriota; class Cyanobacteriia; order PCC-6307; family Cyanobiaceae; genus Parasynechococcus. Next base: position 6,592 of record QCSJ01000065.1, read on the forward strand.
CCTCCCCCTAAGATTAAAATATCGCAGCTATGACTATCCATTTATATATCTGAGCGATTGGATTTGGAAATTAGATGAATTACCCACACAGGAGAGCTCAAGCATGGGAATTTAATACAAAAGCTTTATCATTGTATCAAAGTCTCAGTCTAATGACGATCCATTTTTCCATGTTCAGCCTCTGGGCAGATCAGATTCATATTTCCTGAGTTCTATGCGAGGTTCTGTACATTAAAAAAGAAGAGTGATTTTGATTATTATAGTAATTGTACGCAGTTCTCCTTTGTGAATTGTTTTTAAATAATTCGTTTTGTTCATTTAGGACCACTTCTGATGCCTTTACGGGGCGCGCTTAGAATAATAAATTATCTTGTCGATATAAGAGTCATGATAGTTATCTCTCTGCCTTTATCAAAATGGCCATTTGTTTATATCTATGAACTTAACTTAATTCGTTTTTACCACTTGGTTTGTCATGTCAAGACAAGATGACATCTATCGAGACATATTATACAGGCGCTGCCCAGGACTTAGAATTTAGAAGTGAATTTTGTGGCAATTATTATGATTAAATCAACTAGCCTCTAGATTATTTTGTTGTGGTACAGCTTTTTATAATACCTTGTCTGTTTAGTAGTCTGTTCTTTCCCATGATGTTGTTATTTGTGCATCCACTTAAGAGGCTTAAATTACAATTGGCATTAATTTGACGGATTTTGTTTTTATTAATTAATCATTAGTGTTAACACTTGCTTGAGCTTTTGCGATTAACCCATCTCCACTGCTAGAATCTTAACATTAATAATGGCTTCCATTTCTACGTCTGGTATGCATAAACAGACTCCTATTTTGATTGATATCCCTAAGCATTGCGACGCAAGGGGAAATCTATCAGTAGTTGATTCAAAAAGTTGTCTTCCGTTTGAAATAAAACGTATTTTTTATGTTTATGATGTGCCGTGCGATGTCGAGAGAGGAGGTCATGCTCATTTCACTCTTCATCAATTTATATGGCCGGTCAGTGGCGTAATTAAAGTTAGTACTATTGACCATAATTCGATCTTAAGTGAATGGACTCTTCAGCTCCCATGGCAAGGTCTTTACATTCCTCCATTGACTTGGGCTTATGAAACTTCGTTGAGTGCAGGATGTGTGTATTTAGTCGCTGCATCAGATTATTATGTAGAAAAAGATTATATTCGTGATTTTAATCAATTCACTGAGTTAGTCCAGAACCCATGAACGTTTCTTTTTTCAAGCAAACTACTGTGAACAAAAAGTATATCAACGCTTTGAAGAGAGCTGTTGATAATATTGCGCAAGGTGAGACATCAATGGTTTCTGGATCTTATACTCGTAACTTCGAGTTAAAGTTTTCAGAATATCTTGGGAGTAAAAATTTTGTTTTTTTATCTAATGGACTAGACTCACTTACTCTTGCCCTTAAGTCGCTAGGTCTTCGAGCTGGCGATCATGTGATAGTACCCTCACACACTTATATCGCGACTTGGATTGCTCCTCTTTTGTTAGGATGCAGATTAATTCCAGTACCAGTAAGAGATGATAATTTTTTATTAGACGCGTCATTACTTAAGGAGTATTGTACTTCAAAAACTAAATGCATTATGCCCGTCCATTTGTATGGGAATGCTTGTGATATGCAGCAGATAACCGAATTTGCAATTGCTAACAATATTTATGTTGTCGAAGATGCTGCACAGGCTCATGGTGTATCGATAAATAAGAAAAAGATTGGTACTTATGGTGATATTACGTGTTTTAGTTTTTATCCGACCAAAAACTTAGGCGCCTTCGGTGAAGCCGGAGGAGTATCGACCAATAATGATGATCTTGCCCGTAGAATATCTAGTATGAGAAGCTATGGACGTTCTCTTACTGAACCATCAAAAAATATTTACCTTTCTGGAAATTTTAGAGGTGATGAAATTCAAGCCGCACTTCTAATAGAAAAATTAAATGATTTGGAATTGATTAGTAAGAAAAGAAGAGAATTTATTGATCTATACGCAAGCTTGTTGTCTCCTGTGGGGGATCATATTTCTTTAATTTCTTATCAGGAAGAGTCTGCTCCTCATTTGGCTATCGGGATACTATCTGATCCATCACGCAGAAATAGTTTCATTGATTTCATGCGCAATAGAGGGATACAAATTGGAATTCATTACAAGGAACCTTGTCATTCCCAACCTTGTATTGATCAGTCTAGCCTTATTATCGATCATACAGCCGCTTCCCAAGCATCTGAGATTGCAGATCAAATAGTGAGTCTTCCAATGTCTGAATGCCATACTTATGATGAGATAGTTTATACGGCTGAGTCAATATGTTTGTTTTTCACCTCTTCTTGATTTCACGAGCTGGGTTCCCTGCAACTATCTGATCAACCTTTACATCTTTTGTGACCACACTACCTGCGCCGACCATTGCTCGTTCATGAATAATAATTCCAGGTAGAATCACTGATCCGGCGCCGATACTACAACCTTGCTTCAAAATAGTGGCCATATTTATTACATGTTTCTTGCTTCTAGGGTATTTGTCATTACAAAACTGTACTCCTGGTCCAATAAATACATCGTTTTCTACTTTAACTCCTGACCATATACTTACACCTGTTTTAATTGTTACATTATTCCCAATTGTAACTGATTCTTCGATAAAGCATCTATCGCATATATTGCAATTTTTGCCTATAATTGTTCTTCTGGAAATATTTGTAAAAGCCCATATTCTGGTGTTTTTGCCTATGTATAGTGTACTTACTAGGGACGATTGATGGCATCTAACTCCTTTTAGTCTAAGAATAATCTTGAAAATTACATTCTTGAGCATTGTTGAAATAAATTTCTTAACGAATTATAGTACGGCTTAACAGCCTTATGTTCGCATGATTTTCGAATCCTTTTTTGGTTAAGTCTATTGCAATGTTGTTACTGTTTTTTGTTTGACTGTCTTTGGTTTTGAGTGCTGCCTCTTCTTCGTTTTTTTATACTTCATGTATGCGGAATTATCGCCATGCTTTTTACGCACCTTCTGTTCGAGATAATCATCTGATGCGTTACTTC
>QCSJ01000066.1 GCA_003211535.1 Synechococcus sp. AG-670-A05
GGTTTTGGATCTCAGATTAAGCCTGGATCACTTGGCGTAAGAAGCGCCACGAAAGGTCAGTGTTGCGTGCACTTGTGCGGCAGCTGCTGATGTGCGTGCCTTGTAAGCCTTGCCTCGGTATTTAAGTTCAACGATCGGTTGAATCAAAGACACCTTGGATCCGATTTCGTAGCTATTGCCGCGATAGGTCAGGGTCATTTGAGGTTCCTCAGAAATCCAGGTCCCCGTTCCTTGGCCTGGTGATCTGCGCCTTGCAGAAACAAGGTGAACGTTGTCAGTAGCGGTTGCTACAGCTCTCTTATAGGGGGAGCGTCAACCCCTCTGTCGTTCAAGCGGATACACATCGTGCTTTTTGCTTGCCCTGCTCAGATGCTCGCCAAAAAAAACCCGGAGAGATCTCCGAGGTCATTATTCCTTTCGGCTGATCCCCATCACCCGGCCGGACTCGACAAAACTAGCCCCATTGGACTCATTTGTGCCATGTGGAACCCCTCAATTGTGTATTGAAGTTCCGTTCCAATTTGATGACACCATATGTGGGGCTAGCCAGTACTAAGTGGCTGAGTCATATTTAGGTATCCCCATCACCCGGCCCGTTGTGCGAATCACACCGGGTTTTTTTGTGCTCTGAAGCACTAGGGATGGTGCTCTGAGCGGCTGTTGCGACCAAAGAGCAAAGTTTGGCTCAACTGACCCTGTGGATAACGGATATCAAAAAGGAACCCCCGCCGAAGGCAGGGGTTCCGAAAACTCACGGGTTTGTGTCCTTGTTCCCAACCCATGAGGTTTTTCCTCACTCCCGGAACCTGGCCACGCGAATGGCCATGCCAACTGTCTCTATGCCAGTTAGGGGTGATGCCTTGCCGCCTGTCTCGCTAAGCGTGCCTGCTTCCAAAGTAAGCGAGCTCCGTTGTCTCAAACGTCATCTTGCTTAAGCCCTTTCTCTTGGGCTTGCATTTGGGAAAGCAACGGGCCGTAAATCAGGTCTTCCATCAGCTCGCCTCCGCCAGCTTTGCCATGGCTGCTCTGAGAGTTTGGCCCTGCAGCTCACGGAGGTAGGTCTGCTTGTGCTCCTTCAGGGTGTGCCCCATTGCTTTGGCGTACAGAGGCTGGTTGATCTTTGCCTCAATCGATCGCATGGCCCAGCGGTGAAGAAGGTTGTATTGGTCGAAGTCAGGAGTGAACTTTTAGGCCGCCGACTTGAAAAGGGATCTTTTCCTCCACTGCAGCCAAGCTGCAACCCAGTTTTCGCTTTGCATCCCAGCCTTCTGGCGTGAGCCATCGGACCCCACCCGGAATCGAGACGTTTTGCAGATCCCACCGCTCAATCCACTCCCTCGGGTAGGCAAAGTAGGTGCGCTTTTCCGGCAGGGCCAGCTTGGTCTTGATCGTCAGGCATGCAGCAGTGCCCTCATCGTTCAGTTGCAGACTGGGGACCTCACCGGGTCTGCATCCGAAGGTCGCCAGTGCAGCGGCACACCATCCATGACGCTCGCCTCTGACTGCATCTACAAGAATGACGATTGCCTCATCACTTGGAACCGCCTGCCGGCCGGGCTTCGGTTTCTTCTGCAGATCCTTGAGCTTGCCGGCGCCCGGCAGATCACAGAGATCCAGAACCTTGGCGTAGTGAACGCAGGCGCGGAACCTGGTGTCTGTTTGCGGTTTGGTGGTGTCGACGATGGCTTGCAGCAAAAAGTCGACGGTGCACGTGCCTTTCTGAGGGGAGGGACATTGAGGATGGAGTGAAGGTAGCCCTTCCAGGTGTTGATCGTTTGGTGTGATCGCTCGCGCCTGCTCCAGTAGTCCTGCTCGTAAATCGCGATGCCCTCAGCCACCGTCAACCTGTCTTTTGTGACGGCATCAATCTTTCTCTTTCTCTCCGCATCAAGCTCAGCCTTGGGATCGAGGCCCTGCTGAATACATCCATAAATGTGGACTGCGATTTTTTCAGCTTCGAGCAGACCACCTGGCATCGCGGGTCAATCGATCTTCAGTCGTTACTGCCGGCGCTGGCCGTCGAGGTTTGTCCAGGTACCCAGTGCCGAGAGTCTGGCCCCGCTACTCAAGAGAGAGCTTCACCCCCCGGTTGAGGAGGATGCTGTTGGCTGCGGCAATAGCAGCCAGTGGCAGTTTGCTCGGTTGCAAGTTGTGGGGCCGATCGTCCGGAATGGACTGGATTTGGACTAATTTCTCGCCTGTACTATCTCGCAAATGCAGGTACTGCCGCAATCCTTCCCCTCGCTAATACCCTCTGGATCAGCTACCAGGAATTGGTTCTTGGTGTGGCCACAGGGCTGCCGACATCTTCAAGGTTTGGGCAATCGGTCCCACGTCGTGAACCCTTACCAATGCAACGCCTGCCTGCGCGCAACGGCATGCCACCGCCACAGTTCCCCACAGTCGAGCTTTGGGTCGGGGCTCATCCAGCACTGCCCCGATGAATCGTTTGCGCGACGGTCCTACAAGGAGCGGTCTGGGCTCACAGGTGAGCTGTTCCAGCCTGCTTAGCAGGCTCAGATTCTGTTCGTGGGTCTTGGCGAAGCCCAAGCCAGGATCCCAGATGATCTGATCGTCTCTGACCCCAGCGGCGATTGCCGAGTCCGTTCGTTCCTGTAGTCCCGCCTTCACCTCCTGAATCAGATCGCTGTAATCGGTGAGCTCGTCCATTGTTTCGCTGTTGCCGCGGCTGTGCATCAGCACCAGAGGGCAGCCAGCGTCGGCAACCACCCGCAGCAGATTTGGATCCCTTCGGCCTCCGCTTACATCATTGATCCAACTGGCGCCGCACTCCAGTGCCGCCTCGGCCACGGGGGCCAGGAAGGTGTCCACCGAGATCAAAATCTCGGGCCATCGCTTGCGGATGGCGGTAAGGACGGGCAGCAAGCGTTTGCATTCCTCCTCAGCTCCCACCTCCTTGGCACTGGGACGTGTGCTCTGGGCGCCGAGGTCGAGCACATCAGCACCCTGACGCAATTGCCGTTTTGCTTCCTGGAGTGCCGCCTCAACCCGGATGAAACGTCCTCCATCACTGAACGAGTCCGGGGTGATGTTGATCACTCCCATCACGGCAGTGCGCCGTCTCCAGCCCTTAGGCCATGGGGTCATCTCAACTTGCCTGATAGTTGGCGATGCGGGCGAAGCTGTCGGGCTTCAACGAAGCACCACCGACAAGAACTCCGTCGATATCACTCATGGCCATGAGTTCATCGATGTTCGTCGGCTTAACGGATCCGCCATATTGAATGATCAGATCCGTTGCTCCCACCCAGCTTCGGATCAATCCACAGATCCTGTTGGCTTCGGCGGACTCGCAGGTCTTGCCGGTACCGATGGCCCAGATCGGTTCGTAGGCCACCACCAATTTGTTGGCGTCAAGGCCTTCCAGTCCCTGTTCGATTTGTCGGCGGATCACGCGCTCCGCTTCACCCCGCTCGCGCTGTTCATCGCTTTCGCCAACGCAGACAATCGGGATCAGTCCCTTGGCCTGGGAGCAGCGGGCTCGGTGATTGATCTGTTCATCACTTTCGCTGAAATATTTGCGTGGTTCGCTGTGACCAACAATCGTGTACGCGACCCCATGCTCCAGCAACATCTCGGCTGAGATCTCTGCGGTGAAGGCGCCATGGTCCTGCCAGTGGACGTTCTGACTGGCGAGTTCCACGACGGAATCCCCTGCAGCTTCCGCCATCGTGGAGAGCGCAGTGAACGGTGGAGCCAGAACGATCTCACGGTCCTGAGGGGTCTCGGCGATCAGCGGCAGGAAAGCCGCCAGGTAATCCCTGGCCTGGGCACAGGTCATGTGCATCTTCCAGTTGCCAGCGATCACCGGTCTGCGCACGCCTTCAATCCTTGACTGATCTGCGGGCTAACTTACGGCGTGGTCGTGGATTCCCCCTCAACAACGGACTCCTCGCCGTCAAGCACAATGCGATCTCCCTCCACCAGTTGCCGGCCACGACGGGTCTCCACCGCGCCATTGACGCGTACGTCACCGATCTGGATCCGCTGCTTGGCCTCACCGCCGGTGAAAACCCAGCCCTTCCATTTGAGGTACTGATCCAGCTTCATCGGCGGCAGATCAACAACACGACATTGATACTGTGCCGCCATGCTCACCGCTTCCCAGGCCGGCTTCCGGCGCCTCCTCCCACTGCTGCGACCGCACCTGCGACAGCTGCTGATGGGGGGGATCTGCATGGTGATCTATGTGGGCAGCTTCCCTCTCCTGGTTCGCCTTGCAGGAGAGTTGTTTCCGGCGCTCGGCTCACAAAACCTCAACCGTGTGCTGCAGCTGATCGGCCAGGGTGTGCTGATCTTCGCGGTTCAGAAGCTGGCGCAGTTCCTCCAGGACTCCCTACTGGCGGATCCTGCCCTCCAGGTCAGTCAGCGATTGCGGCGGGAGCTGTTCAGCACCCTCCAGACCGTTGAGCTGGGTGCTCTGGAAAAGCTGTCCGCCGGCGATCTCACCTATCGACTCACCGAGGATGCCGACCGCGTCAGCGAGGTTCTCTACAAGAGCATCCACGACACGGTGCCCAGCGTCCTGCAACTTCTAGTTGTTCTCGCGACCATGGTGTGGCTGGACTGGAAGCTGACCCTGGCGATCCTGCTGCTAACGCCGTTGATCGTCTGGTTGATCAGCCTTTTCGGGGCCCGGGTGATGGTGGCCACGGAACGCAGCCAGAAAAAGGTGAGTGAACTGGCTGGACTTCTTGGAGAGGCGATTGAGGGGCTCCCGCTGGTGCGTGCCTTTGCGGCTGAACCATGGCTGCAAGAGAGGTTTGAGCAGGAAATTGACCAGCACCGCCAGGCCAGACAACGCACTTACAACCTGGTAGCCCTGCAGCATCCTGTTGTAGGTATTATCGAAGTCATAGGTCTGTTTTCTGTACTGGGCTTGGCCGCCTGGCGGATTCAGAGCGGTGACCTCGACATCGCCGGCCTAAGTAGTTATTTGGCGGGCCTGATCGTTCTGATCGATCCCATTGCCCACGTCACCAACAATTTCAATGAGTTTCAGCAGGGTCAGGCGTCTCTGCGGAGACTGCGCGAGATCGAACGTGAACCGCGGGAGCCGGAAGATCCCTCTGACGCTGTGACCCTTGGTCAGCTGAGGGGTAGCCTCCGGTTGGAGGGTGTGAGTTTTGGTTACACCGCCGGCGATGCGGTGCTGCAGGGTTTGGACCTTGATGTTCCGGCGGGGACTGTGATGGCACTGGTAGGACCGTCCGGGGCTGGCAAAAGCACATTGTTTTCACTGTTGTTGCGCTTCAACACCGCCCAACAAGGCCGAATCCTTCTGGATGGTAACGATCTCTCCTGCCTTCGGGCCAGGGACCTGCGGCGTCAGCTAGCCCTGGTTCCTCAGCGCACCACGGTCTTTTCCGGCTCCGTCGCCGAGGCGATTCGCTTCGGACGCCAGGCCACTGACTCACAGGTGATGGAGGCCGCCCTCCTGGCCAACGCGGATGGCTTCATCCGAGATCTGCCTGAGGGTTACAACATGCCGTTGGAGGAACGGGGCACGAATCTGTCTGGCGGCCAGCTTCAACGCATTGCCATCGCCCGTGCGGTGCTGGGCAATCCAGCTGTCCTGCTGCTGGATGAAGCCACCAGTGCTCTGGATGCCGAAGCCGAAGCGGCTGTTCAGCTCGGGTTGCGAAGAGCCATGCGTGGACGGACGGTTCTGGTGATTGCCCACCGCTTGGCCACCGTGCAGGAAGCCGATCAGATCGTTGTGCTCGAGCGGGGCCGAATCGTGGAGTTAGGCACCCATCAAGAATTGATGGATGCACGTGGGCGTTATCATAATTTGTGTGAACGTCAAGTTATTCGCGGAGTTGAGTCCCCTTGACAGAATCTGTTCCCGGTCCAAGGACGGCGCCGACGTCGAATGATTATACGCAGGACAGGAACTTTATTCAGTGGGAATATAGGGTCATGCATATCAATATGAATCCCGTAAAGCAGGAAGATCTTCCAAAGCAGGCCAATCCAGAGGTGGCAAGTAAGAAATTGCAAGGCTCTTTGAGTCCTGATTTCATTCGTAAGGAATTCCCTGGCATGTATACAAATCCAGGACAACCACGACGTACTCTTCACCCCGCGGAGCAACTTCAGAATTTTTTAAATGAAATGGGGAGGGAGTTTTGGGAGCTGGTTGAGATCAGTAACGTAGGTCCCTTGCAGATGTTTTTCTTCAAACGTCCAGTGCAGTCGTCTGTTCCCTTGGAAACTGATCGTGAGAATTTAAAAAAAACAACGGACGACAGCGTCAATCAGCGCTAACATAATTTTGTTTATTAGGCCGACTAAAGGTTATGAGCAGCTCAGTCCAAAACGACAGCCCGGTACTGACGTTCGAGGGAAAGCGCTATGACCTGAATACACTTCCAGATGAACTCAAAGAGCTTGTACGTGGAATGCAGGTGGCTGATGCCCAGCTGCGAATGCATGAGGACACTCTGAAGGTGCTGGCTGTCGGCCGACAAAGTCTTGCCATGCAGCTCAATGAAAAGCTGAAGACTGTGACCCCTCTCCCCGAAGGCCAGGCCTGAGGTCGGAGATCGCTCCTTTACTGGTGACTACCGATTCACCGATCGAACCGATAGTCATTCGTGAGTTTTATCACCGTACCTGACAACAGCAGTAACGCCATGAGATTTGGAAGTGCCATCAGGCCGTTCAGGGTGTCGGCGATGGACCACACCACGCCTCGATCACCGGCAACCGCTCCGATCACCACAACCGCAACCCAGACGAGTCGGAACGGCAAAACGGCTTGCTCTCCGAACAGGAACGTTGTGCAGCGCTCTCCATAGAAACTCCAGCCCAGGATGGTTGTGAAGGCAAAAATCACCAGGCCCACCGTCACGACAGCTCCGCTGCCTGGAAGACCTGAGTTGAATGCGGCGATTGAAAGATCAGCGCCACTGAGACGTTCCCCAGCGCCATCCAGCAGTTCATTGGCCTTGGTGGTGATGATTACCAGGGCTGTCATGGTGCAGATGATCAGGGTGTCAATGAAGGTGCCGAGCATGGCCACCGTTCCCTGCCGCACTGGATCGGATGTCTTGGCGGCTGCATGAGCCATTGGTGCACTTCCTAGGCCGGCTTCATTGGAGAAAATCCCCCGTTTGAAGCCCATCAGGATCACTTGGCCAAGGGCTCCACCGACGGCAGCCTTTCCGGTGAATGCATTTCCGATGATGGTGGCGAAGGCCTCAGGAACGGCAGCTGCATTCAGCAGCAGCACCAACAGACAGGCCCCGACATACAACACAGACATCAGTGGAACGATGGCGGATGCGGCCTGGGCAATGCGCTGGATCCCGCCGATTACCACGGCAAAAACCATGGCCCCCAGCGCAACGCCAGTGACCAGCTTGGGGACGCCGATAAGGTTCAGCGCCGATGAAACTTCGAACGCCTGGACGCCATTACCGATGCCGAAACCGGCCAGCATCCCGAACAGTGCGAAGAGGCCGGCCATCCAGGCCCAGCGGCTGCCCAATCCATTGAGGATGTAATACATCGGGCCACCTACGTGCTGACCGGTGGCATCGGTTTCCCGGAAGCGAACGGCCAGCACCGCTTCGGCGTATTTCGTGGCGATTCCGAACAGGGCGATCACCCACATCCAGAACACGGCGCCGGGGCCGCCGACGGCGATGGCACCCGCAACGCCTGCGATGTTGCCCGTGCCAATAGTCGCCGAAAGGGAGGTCATCAGGGCCTGAAACGGCGTGATCTCCCCGTCCGTTCCAGGATCTGCAGTACGCAGCATCATCGAGACGCCGTAGCCCAGTCTCCGCACAGGCATGAGCCGCAGGCCCAACATCAGGACCACGCCAGTCAGGGCAATCAGACTGACAGTGGGCCATCCCCAAACAAGACCACTGATTGGATCATTGATGGCCCGGATAGCTGTTTCGAGACCACCCATCTCTTAACTCGTGGTTTTGGAGATGGTGTCACAGCTGTTCCGCTGCGGCAATCCAATCAAAGGGCTTTCAGATCGTCGAAGCGAAACGTCTGGCTCCCGGCGGGGGTGTCGCCATGGGATGCTGTGTCTATCACGCGCTCTGCCAAAACCCAGGGACCATTACCAGCAAGTGGTGTGAAGGTGTCCTTGAAGCTGCTGCGTCCGCCCTTCGTCTCACCGGTGGCCGGATCGGCGTATTGGCTTGTGTAGGTGTGGCTGAGGTAGCCGGCGCCGGTGTCGGTGACGTCGGTGGTGAAGATCGTTACGACCGTTCCGTGAATGTGCCTGTGCACCATTGTGACGACGTCATCCTTGATGCGGTAGCGATCCCCCTCTCCCTTGCCACTCACCAGCACCTCGGTTCCGATGGCATCGGTGTCACCAGCGGTGAATTGGTTCTCACCGTGGGTCTGATCGAAGCTGCGGCGAACGCGGTGGATGGCGACTTCCCAAAGCTGGGACTGAACAGCCTTCAGCACCTCGGCATCGTCGATGCCCTCGACTTTGGCTTTGAGGTCAGCGCCAACTTCGAAATGGCCCTCAACCCGCTGATCCCCCTGCTGCCAGATGCAGCGGCCGCGATAACCGGCAAAGCCAGCATCCCAGGTGTAACGGTTTTCGTAGGCACGGCGAAACTCATCCCTGAGATCGCTGCCGGCTTGAACGGGGGCGGAGGCGGTCACGACGCTGAATCTACTGACGCAACCCTACTGATCACGGCTTGATGCGATGGACATCCTGCAGAGCATGGATGCTGAGGGTGGGCTGACATTGCAGTGTGGCAATGGCCTCCACCGCCGCGCGAGCACCGGCCAGGGTTGTTAGTGTTGGTACGGAATAATCCAGAGCAGCCCTGCGCAGGTACTTGTCGTCATAGGCAGCCTGACGACCTATTGGAGTGTTGATCACCAGCTGTACCTGGTTGGATCGGATCATGTCCTCGATGTTGGGGCGACCTTCATGCACCTTGAGAACAGCGTCCACCTTGAGTCCCGCCTTGGTCAGCACCTCAGCGGTGCCAGTGGTTGCGATCAGAGCGAAGCCCAGCTTGGCCAGGCGTTCAGCAACAGGAACCAGAGCGGGTTTGTCTCGATTGTGAGTCGACAGAAATACCGTACCGGTGGTGGGTAGTGCTTCGCCGGCACCCAGTTCCGCTTTGGCGTAAGCCATCCCGAAGCTGTCGGCCGAACCCATCACTTCGCCTGTAGATCGCATTTCGGGGCCGAGCACCGTGTCCGTACCCGGGAAGCGTCGGAATGGAAGTACG
>QCSJ01000067.1 GCA_003211535.1 Synechococcus sp. AG-670-A05
CGCCCCCACTGAGTTTTTATATTTCCGTTTGCAGAGTTTTCAACTTCTCCGGACCGCTCATCCGGAGAAATCAGTTCAGGCGGGCAATGCACAACCCGCTTTTTTATTCGCCTCTGAACAGCTAGAGGAGGTTGGCTGGTTGGGCCATGTTAATAAAACTGTGCTGGCACTCCTGATCCCACTTCTCTTGATAAAACTGCCATAGCCTTCGATGGAGGTGGCTACTGCATAGAGGGAAAATCCAAATTCTCTTCCTATCGATCAAAACAACAGCCCTTATTGTATCAATTAAGTCATTTCCCTTCTATTTCGTAGCTAATTTTACTTTAGCGTTGCTTTCTCTATAGAAGGTACTAATCAATCGTCCAATATCAGCCAAGTCATATTTATCTATTTCGTAGTAATTATTGATAAAGGGTTCAATTTATATTGGTATCCATAATTTTATAGACAATTATTTTTAATCGATCAACATGTTCTAAACGGATTAATAACGATGCTTAGTACTACCACAAGACTTAAGCTCCAAGAAATCCTCACTCGTCTATCCAAAAATGAGCCAGTCAATCTTGACGAGAGAATCCTTGTTCAAAAATATGCAGACAGGAACTCAACTGTCTGGCACTGGCTGCGGAAAGCAAGGTCAATTCAGGCTCAGGGCCACCTAGATCAGCAATCTGTTGGCGGTTTTATGCAGCAGATGAATCTTCCAGGACAGACAACCGAGGACCATTTCAATGGTTCGCAAGATGATTTGGGCGATTGGTTTCAAGGATCTCCACAATGGGTAAGGAGAAGCTGAATTCACAATGAGAAGCTTATACATATATGATTACAAAATTGCTTCAAGCAGTTTTGAATGTGCAGGATTTGTTCTTCTTATGCTTAGTTTCGAGTTAGGAAACCCTTTATACCCGTCGAGCTGCAGCAGCTAAAGATATGCATGTAACCAGCAAACTTTTTCTTCATGCAGCCGCATCCGTTGCAGTACTTGCACTTGTTGTTTCTACCCAAGGATAAACAAGTTGCAGACAAATCAAAAAGGCTGCGAGTTAAAAATGATAAAAACTAGTAAGATCGCTTTTTAAGCAGCCATACGCTGTTCAATAAGCGAGAAGTCCCATCCGATTGGCAAATGATTTTGATTTAGTTTCTGATGCTCTTCGAATAGAACATCAATTTCGTTGCAGGCTGAACAGTATGCAGCCCAGCCGACCATTCTTCGTGGATTTGCACGCCCACGTTTGTCAATCGCCTGATCAACGGTGACACCCTCTGTTTCTGCATATTCAAATGCGCTAAGCAATGGAATTTGCGCATCTAGCACCTTTATATCGAATCCTTCGAGCAATTCTTGCGCGTTTTCAGCTGCAGCCTCTTTCCGTGAATCAACTTTAACAAGAAGTGCGGCATAAGGAATCTTGTATTTGTTGATCATTTGCGCCATCTCAACTGTCAATTCGATTGATCGACTTTGGGTGGTAGTTGGTAGCAGAATAAAGTCGGAGCCCTCGACCAGATTCTTCATCTCTTCTTCGTTACTGCTTGCTTGTCCATCTGTAATCACAATTTCTGCATACCGAGTGGCTTTGGCTGCTGCTTCAATCGGCACGACTGGGCAGGGCAAAAGCCCTCTAGCACCATAGGCAGTAGCCGATCTGTTGCGGTCAGCATCAACCAGAACTACCCGTTTGTGTTGATGGCTCCAGCATGCCGCGATGTGAACGCTGCTACACGTTTTGGCAACACCACCCTTCTGACCAAAAACAGTGATGAACATTGGGCAAATCAATTTATGACCTTTTTGTAGGATCGCGTTTTTTTGATGAAAGGCAATACTTGGAGTGCTGCAGCTACCGCCATGACAGAGTCAGGCAGCTTTCGGCCCCCCGTAGTTATCGAGCTAGCTCCTCAGGTAGTCCTCATCATTGGAGTGAGCCCTCGGCATGAAGTGCTGCGAGCACTGATCTGTCTAAGGCATGCACAGTTGGTTGGGGCATGACTGCCACCCAAAGCAGTCCAAAAAGGATCGGTTTCTTGATCACGGACGAGCTGAGCCAACGTTGTTCGGCCTTATCCAGCAATGCGTACGCATCGCTGATCCACTTGGCTGCAGGACGATGATTTGCCACCTCACCGCCAAGAATGCTTGTCGCCAGGAACTCCCAAACCCAGATCCCCCGTCGGTCACCTGACTCATAATCCGGCTAACTCAGCACTTAAACGGATGGCTGCGCCAAGCACCTAGGTATTGAGGACCATGACGAACAACACGTAGAGAGCTCGTATAGACATCAGATGTTTCGCATGGTCCACTCTGGTCAAGGATATTGAGATCCCGGTCGAGGGTCTTGAAAAGCAACCCTAACGAACGTTAATCCAATCCTCCGCGGATCCATCCATGCGGGTGCATGGCCACCGCGCCGCCTGTGAGTAGTTAAAGAAAAAGGGGGCAAGCCCCTCAACCCTGCCCATCATCCTTGAACGCATTCCAGGCAGACATTGCCTGATTCTTCACCATCGCTCAAAACCTGCCTCTTTGTGTTACAAATGGAACATTTCAGTCGTCGAATTAAGCATTAACACTAATCAATCATCATTTTCACTTCCTTCATGACACCAACATGACTGCAGCAGCTGGGGCGAGCGGAGAGCAGGCTCCCTGACCTGCCTCACTCCTCAAGCAGCGTCCAAATCTGGTTCAAGGCATCCGTCTAAACCAACCAAAATGGCGTTTGACACTCAGCCAGCCAGCTTCACCTAATCACGGGGAATATGACAAAACGTTTTCGACTTGTACTCACCAAATCTGTATTATTATTAACACCATCGTCTGTGCTGGCATCTGATTGCGTCACCCTGCCAAGTATCAATGATCCAAGTCGCAGTGGTATAAGCTGCGAGACCGATGCCAGAAGTAGCACCAACGGAAGCGGCATCTGGCCTTGCTACCTGGATGCTGTAAGTCAAGGCGTGGTCAATCCACCTTTTTCAGCACCGATTCAGCAAGACCTTCCAGCAAACACCTGAACGGGGGGGCCAGCAGTCAAGCAGCCTGTTCAATGCTTCAACAAATGAGAGCTGTTGGGGTAGAATTGAATGAGTAAGTACAAACAGAAACATCAAAGACCTTCACCTATCAGCAGCGAAAGACGCAAAAAAAATTCAGCATCTCAGAGAAGCGGAAGCGTCGTTCCGACAGGCTCAAACTGTGATTGAGACGCAACAAGACTGGCAAGCCTGCGGATCCCTTATCCTGAAGGGTCTTTCAGAAGAGCGAAAAGCCATGAATTCCGGTGTCCAGGTCATGAACGTGATTCGCCAACGACCCAAGAAACGGCTTGAATTCAGTTTCCGCAGCTGAATTAACTTTGATGCAGCGGTTGATTCATGCATCCCTGACGGGATTACTTCAAAACAATTGTGATCTAGGATTCAGATCAAATGGTATCAGGCGAGTACCGCGAACCATCCAAAAGGTCACATCACTCAAAATGTGAGACGTTCAGCGCCTGCATGCAAAGGACTGCCTGGCAGGAAAGTCCTTGTAAAGAAGGATATGTTTGATGGACGGCAAAACTCCCATCAGAAATTGATCTTACGGATCCCATCTCAGGTTCTGTCATTATTTACAAGGAGCGATTGACAACTAAAACGGTGTCAAAGTATCAAGATCCATCCTCTCTTCCAGCATGCCGATGATCAAAGTGCTCGGCATGGATGCCGATGAAACCAGTTTTCCAGTGAGATCGTTTACCGACAAAGTCGTACTGTTCTGGCTGGGTGAACTGGTGATCTGCAAACTGGATCAGGAACGCGTCATCTGCGCTGTGGTGGGGAAAGGTTTCTTTCCCTGCCTTCACAGCTTAGGTGTCATGGACGTGCTCATAATTCCGCAAATAGTACGCAGACTGCGAAGATGATTCAGGAGGGGGGTCGCCCCATGTCGATTGAAACGCTTGAGTAAGTATTGCTGTCGTCGTGACCGCAGGGCTCGTAGCCGGAAATTTTCTGATGTTCACCCCCTGGCGAGATGGTCATGATCCGCGCGAGCTATCGGCGAAGTGGGATGTAGCCAAACCCTTCAAAAGCTTCAGTGATTCCAGAACCTCCAGGCGTTTCTGTGCCTGAGCCAACATCGGTTTGCCATGGGGAACACAGGTTTCAATCAAGAAAGCGGCTTCGGAGGCTTCCGCTTGCACCCAGCTGAGGCAGCGATCAATCTGCTGCCCCACATCCCCCTCTTTGAGAGCTCCGGCATAGTTCGGACCTGCAATCGCTAGAAGCAGCAACCTCAGTGCCTGCTCGGTGTTCTCCTGCGTGGGGGTAAAGGATTCAGTCATCAAACACAGTGATACCACTGGCCTGTTCCTCCAGATGGGCCGCTCGGTCAAGCACCGCCTTGAGCACCTCCTCAGGAGCTGGGTCCAGCCCAAGTTGCTGCAAAGTGAAGGCCACATCCCTCGTGGAGGTCAGAACGGCCGGGGAAACCTGTTCGAGCGGGATGGCAGGCCCTCGTCGGCGACGTTTTTTATTATCAGCCTGCGTTCCCGCATCCTTTGCCATCTCACCAAAGCGCTTCTGACCATTCTGACTCCAGCCGACATGTGATCAAAGACACAGAAGGTGGCACAGTGACAAATGAGATGACAAAAAGAACATACTGATAAGCAGATCGCCTGCTAAGACCCGTCAGTGCACCAATTGCGGTAAAACTCTGTCGCTCTATTTTTCGCGCTTGACACATGAGAATGTAGAGGCTGTGAGGCGCAGCCCAGCAGACAACTCCTGGACTCATGCCAGGTGTTGGTCTAAAGGTCGTCAAATCCATGGAACAGCGCATGCCGTTCCAGATCCAGGTCAGTCACACCAGGCAGCTCTGCCACCACTCGACCATCAAAGAACACTTGGCTGCCAGCCTCGACTGAATCGAACGTCACCGCCGAAGAGTCGACATCGAACACCAGTCGATCCTTTCGAGGGTTGAAGTCGGTCACCTCCACAAACGCGCCCTGCTGAGCTGAGATCCAGAACTGATCTCGCCCTTTGCCACCGGTGACTCGGTCGCCGCCTCCATCACCGGCGTACAGGACGTCGGCACCCTTTCTGCCCTTAAGCCGATTACCAGCATGATTACCGATCAAAAAATCACCCCCCTTGCCACCAATCGCGTTTTCGATCACACAGAGTCCTGAAGGCGATCCCAGGGTGCGTCCATCCCAGTCGTACGCGATGGAAAATCCACCGAAGACGCCCTCAACCCGGCTGATGTACCCGCCGGCATGGACGTCATCGCCAAGGGTTGCGTTGCGAAGATCGATGGTGACGGGAGCTTTGGAACCAGCTGCTGTGATGCAGTCCACCCCACCGGTGTCCCAGATCGAACGCCAACCGGTTCCCTCACGATTGTCATGCGGCAATGTGTAGGTGTCGTCCCCGGAGGCGGCGTCAGGATTGATCCCATACATCCATTGCAAAGCAGCAATGTCCAGCGCGCCAGGCGTCTGCAGGAAGCCATAGGCTTCGATTGATTGCGGAACCATTCCATTGCGAGCTCCCTTGTCGACGTAGCTGAGCTGCGTGAAGGGCTGGGCGTTCTGTTCGAAATCGCCCTTATCACGAAAGTCATTCGAACTGCGCGTCAAACCAGGGAAACGGGGTTGATCGAGCAGGCCTGTGTCGTGAGGATGCTTAAGACCGACGGCATGACTGAGCTCATGCAAAAAAGTGATGCCGTAATAACTTCCGGAGGCAATCGAATTCTTGAAGCTTCCGTCAGTGTTCTGATAAGTCGACCAGTTGATGGCCACCAACCCCTCGTCTGAGTCACTCCCTGGGGTGTACGCGAAGCCGTAACTGTTTTCGGACTGACGGTCATTGAGGTTGTAGTACCAGATCTCCACACCTTCGTCGTTATCATCACCATGATCAGCGAACCGAAGAGCACACACAGCTGAAATCTCAGCCATGGCCTGTTCCATCAGGTCACGTTCCTGGTCACTCCAGCCCCAGGAGGGATAGCCCCCGAACTCCCTGCCCGGTCGATCAGATGTATCGCTGATGAAGGTGTAGCCGACGACAGGATCGGTGGCCGTGATACCCCAGCGGTAGCCATCCGTCAGGCCATCGATCCAGGCATTGCTGGACCGAGGCACGTCGATCGCTGTTTTGTAAGCCAATGATCAGCTGAACAACTTGGTGTCGATTCAGTGCCATTGCCAACGGCAACCTGGCACAAACCGACATCATCTTTGCAACGTAACGGCCGCCATGCAGACCCCCCGTCCGATCAACGACCCCTCGACTGGCCTGGTTGGTCTGGTTGCCATCCTGCTGAGCGTGCTGCTGCTGCTGGGTCAGTCTCTGTTCATCGTTCCTGCGGGAAAGGTGGCTGTGGTCACCACCCTGGGCAAGGTGAGCGGTGGTTCACGTCTGCCCGGCCTGAATTTCAAGATCCCTTTTGTGCAGGCGGTCTCCGCCTTTGATGTACGCACCCAGGTGAAGCCTGAAGAATTTGCCACCCTGACCAAAGACCTTCAGGTGATCGAAGCCACCGCGACAGTGAAGTACGCCGTTCGCCCCGATGAAGCTGGGCGGGTTTATCGCACCATCGCCAGCACTGACCGTGAGATTTATCCGCGCATCATTCAGCCCTCCCTGTTGAAAGCCCTCAAGTCTGTTTTCTCCCAGTACGAGCTGGTGACCATCGCCACTGAGTGGAACGACATCTCCTCCCTGGTTGAACGCACGGTGGCGGAGGAACTCGACAAATTCGACTACGTCGAAGTGCGCGGCCTCGACCTGACCGGTCTGCAGATTGCCGAGGAATACCGCGCAGCCATTGAGCAAAAGCAGATCGCTGAACAGCAGCTGCTGAGAGCACAGACGGAGGTGAAGATCGCCGAACAGGAAGCCATCCGTTACGACACTCTTAACCGCAGCCTGGACGACCAGGTGCTGTTCAAACTCTTCCTCGACAAGTGGGATGGACGAACAGAGGTGGTTCCGGCACTACCGGGGACAACGGGAGGCACACCTCCGGTCATCGTGGGGCGGAAAAGCTGACGATTTCTGAGCGTTGACGGGCGATCAACAACTTCTGTTAAGAGAACGAGATCGCCACGAGGAACTACATCGCAGCTACGACGGGGACGCGAAACTGAATCAATCGTTCCTGGTGCTCACCCTGGGCGCCAGTTTGATTTCCACACTCGGGCTTCTGGCTGATAACGCCCCCGTTGCGATCGGAGCCATGGTGATAGCACCCCTGGATCCTGTTGCTATGGGTGGCCGTCTTCGCCCTCCTGATCGGTGACTGGCGACGGCTGCCCCGTTCCGTCCTCACCCTGGCGGCTGGCGCCGTGGTGAACACATTGTTTTCGATATTGCTTGGGCTGAGCGCTCAAGCCAACGGCCTGCTGACCGTGGATGCTTTTCCAGGAGCAATCCAGGGGCGTTTAAGTCAGGAGCTCCTGGACCTGGTGATTGCCCTGGCCGCCGGAGCCATTGCCACTTACGCAAAAGTAAACCCCGGCGCGGTGAGTGCCATGGCTGGCACGGCAGTTGCAGTGGCCTTCATACCACCGGTGTGAGTGATAGGGCTCATGCTTGCGGCCGGAGACTTTGCCGACGCGCGTGGGACTGGTCTTCTCTATGCCGTCAATCTGCTGGGAATCTTGATCGGCAGCATCTCGGTGCTGGCCATTCTGGAGCCTTACTTCCGAGACAAACTACGGCGGCAGCGACGCTCACGGGTCTAGCTGTTGCTGGCCCTGGCCAGCAGGGTGGGATTCAAGCTCTACGGCCGCTATGAGCAACACCTCTATGCCCTGAAACGAGACAACGCCAAGATGAAGATT
This sequence comes from Synechococcus sp. AG-670-A05, assembly GCA_003211535.1. Taxonomy (GTDB): domain Bacteria; phylum Cyanobacteriota; class Cyanobacteriia; order PCC-6307; family Cyanobiaceae; genus Parasynechococcus. The sequence continues at coordinate 7,860 of QCSJ01000067.1, forward strand.
GAACAGGGAATCACCAGGTATTTGAAGCGGCAAACCCAGACCTTTACCTTTGGCAGCAATGATTCCCTGGAATTGGAAAATATCCTTTTTGATTGGCCGGATTACTGGAGCAGCAACCAAACACCAAAGATTCTCATGGTGGTTCGCGCACCGACCCGACCAAGCCAAGTTACAAAAATTTCCAATGTATTTAAGACCGCATCAACGAGAAATTAAGCGAACAATTTGATGGCTAGAAAATGCAAATGGAAGTCCAGCGCATCAACGTCACCTTGTTTCTGGCATTGAAGGGATGGATAGCATCAACATCAAGACGATTCTTGATCAAGCCAGATCGCCGGAACAGATGCTTCAGAGGGAAATTCTGAGCTGAATGCCACCCCGTGAATCAATCAGCCAGGCTTCCGCAATCGCAACAGCCCCCAGCTGACCGGTCTCGATAACTTGCATTGATGCTGGTTTCCATCTCTGCAAGGCAGGGGCGGAACAGCTGCTTCCCCCGGTGACTTTTCCTCAGCCGCATTCGTCTCCCTGAGGGCGATCTGGATGGGCTGCTGCTACAGGCTGAGAAGTCATCTGCCAAGACGGCGCTGTCGACCTACCTGGCCCTCCGTCCTAATCGTGTTCGTGACTGGACAACCAGAAACTTCTAAAGAGGCATGAAATAGCAAACACATATCTCGATCAATACTTGATATCGTGCCAAAACCGACATGGCTCAGATCAACCGTTCATCAATTCCGTCCGGCCATTCAGAACGCGCTCGATACCGCAGCATCTCGAAGTCGTCGAAGCTGAATCCAGGGCCGACACAGCAACTCACCAGACTGAAATCACCCTGACTCCGGGCTGCCATCCACACCCCCGCCGGAACCCAGGTCACCGGCTGATCAGCACTGACCACTTGTTCATGGGATCTGTCAGCAGCATCAGAGTGCTGAAACAGGCTGAGAGGAGCTCCACCGAGGAAGGTCCAGATCTCATCACCACCATGCACGCAGTGCCAGCGACTCACATCCTCGGCACCAAGCAGAAACAGCACGGTGGTGATTGCACTGCGCTGCTTACCATCGAACCTGACGACGGTGATGGAGCTGCGCTGCATCTCCCGGTACCAACCACCTTCGGGATGCGGTTGCAGCTCCCAACGAGCGACGAGGGCA
>QCSJ01000068.1 GCA_003211535.1 Synechococcus sp. AG-670-A05
CCGGGCATGCGCGACTCCAGTCTTGAAGTAATGGCCACGCCAGCAGATGGAATGAGCGAGGAGACCGGCTGGTGAGTTGGCGGGTGGTTTTCAGCCGACAGGCCCAGAAACTCGCCTCGGCCTCAGAGGCCCTGAAACAGCGGGCAGGAGCTGATCGCCCTGCTGGCTGAAGACCCATGGCACAGCCCACCACCCTTCGAAGCGCTGGTGGGTGACCTGCAGGGAGCCTATTCCCGGCGGATCAATATCCAACATCGTCTTGTCTACATCGTCGAAGCGGATCAACAGCTGGTGAAAGTGCTGCGCCTGTGGAGCCAGTACACCTAAGTGGTGCGGTTCTGTTAATCGTCCTCTCATCCGGCGCACAGGGCCGGGGTATTGCTCAAGCTGCTGATCGGCTGTGATCAACAGCAGGCGATCGAAGGGATCGCGGTGCAGCGCCGGCAACTGCCTCACAATCAAAACGTGGTGCGACTACACCGGCAACTCACGCCAGCCAACCTCCAAGAAGGCCTGGCGCAGCAACGAAGGCTTCAGATGAAAGTCGGGACGATCCAAGCCCCGTTTGATCACCAATTCCCAAAGGCTCGTCACACTTAACACTGGTGTATTTATTGGGTCTTCCAGCAAGCGAACGAGCGTTGGATCCAGACGCTCGGGCTCTCCCATGGCCCAGACCAGCAGATGCGTGTCCAGCGATAGCTGCATTAGCCCTCAGCAATTCCTTGAAACAAGTCGGCAATCTCCTCCTGGCCCATGCGGTCGAAGTCCTCCGACACAGACACATTTCCCCTCAGCAGCACAAGCCGGGAGGGTAACGGGACCGAATCACGGGACTGAGCCAGGGGCGTGACACGCACCATTGGCTTGCCGGCCTTGCAAATCACAAACGCCTTACCAGCTGCCGCCTCTTCCACCAAGCGGGAGAAATGGGTTTTGGCCTCGTGCATGTTGACCCGCTTCTCCACACCCCTTCCTTAGTCGACTAAGCGAGGACAGGCTCCGTAAAAACCCTCCCGCGCCATGCTTCGATTCAGCTGCGACCTCGCAACCGCACTCTTTCCTGTGATCCTCACCGCCCTGCTGCTCCTGGCCATCGGCTACCTGCTAGGAGCAATCCCCAGCGGCTACCTCGCAGGCCGCTGTCTCAAGGGCATCGACCTGCGAGATTGCGGTTCCGGCAGCACCGGCGCGACCAACGTGCTGCGCAACGTGGGCAAAGGTCCAGCATTCGCAGTCTTTATTGTAGATGTAAGCAAAGGTGCCCTGACGGTGCTGCTGGCGAAGAGCGTTGGCCTCAACGATTGGATTCAGGTACTGGCAGGCCTGGCGGCATTGGCTGGCCACATCTGGCCGGTGTGGCTGGGCTGGAAGGGCGGCAAGGCGGTGGCCACCGGCCTGGGCATGTTTCTGGGCCTGGCCTGGCCGGTGGGGCTGGCCTGCTTCGGCCTGTTCACTGCGGTGATATTGATCTTCCGGATCGTGTCGCTCTCAAGCGTGATAGCCGCCATCGGATTGCCGCTGTTAATGGCGCTCTCCGGCGGCAGCAGCGCCTATATGGTGGTGTCGCTTGTGGCCAGCCTGATGGTGACCTGGCGGCACCGCAGCAATATCGAGCGGCTGCTGGCGGGCACCGAACCCAAGATCGGGCAGAAATCCTGATCCTTTCAAGGAGAACCGGACGCTAAAGGGGGGAGCCAGCGTCTGTAACCAAATTAGCTAAACAGAACTAAGCCAAAAGGAATCAGCGGAGAGCTGCTGTGACCACGGTGAATGTGCTTAAAGCCAAAACTCAGCTCTCGAAGCTTCTTCAGCAAGTGGAGGCCGGAGAAACGATTGTGATTGACCGCGCTGGAAAGCCTTCAGCTCAGTTGTTGCGAATCAACGCGCACCCCAAAGGAATCAAACCTCCGGGAGCCATGCGTGATCAGATCAGCATCGGAGACGATTTCGACCTGCCTCTCGATGGGCTGTTCGATGGCAGCCTTGAGCCATCCAGCCCCGAACAGCCATGAGCCGGGTGCTGCTGGACACCCACCTGCTGCTGTGGTGGCTGAAGGATGACCCGCGACTGCCCACCTCCCTGGTCACAGAACTGCAGACAGGTCAGCACGACGTCCTGATCAGCCAGGCATCGCTCTTGGAGATGACGATCAAGGTCAATCTTGGGCGGATGAGCGTTGACCTAACGGTGCTGAAGCAACGGTTTCCACCGGAGGGCTTTCAGTGGCTACCGATAAGCGACGAGCACCTGCTGGTGGTGAACCAACTTGACGCCATCGAGGTGCGTAGCGACCATTTTGATCGTTTGCTTGTGGCCCAATGCCGAGTCGAACCACTGCTGCTGTTCACCTGCGATCGAGCACTGCAAGCCTATAGAGCCTGCTTGCCCCTGATCACCAAACCAGCACGGCCAGGCCGAGCCAGCCAGCACTGCCACGAGCCGAGTAGGCGCAGCGAACTGGTTGCCTCCACGGCCTTGGGCGCGCGAACAAATGCCACCGGCAATGGTTCAACTGATCTCGGCACCTTGGCCAATGCCAATGGAGAAGTCTCCATCTTTGTAGGGATGAATTCCTGCTCTGCAGGACGTGGTTCCTTGACTTAAAGCTTTGGCGCCAATGCCTCCACCGAAAACACCATTACCATTGGCGGTTTTACTTTTGCCAATTGCACCAATTCCTGTGCCATTGGCGCTGGTGCCATTGCCAACGGTGTGCAGGCTTTAGCCATTGGTGCAGATACCCGAGCCGAGGGCTTCAACACCGATCCAAACTCCTTTGGCACCAATGCCACTGCGATTGGCACCGGCGTCACGGCCATAGGTAGTGAAACTTCTGCTCTCGGGAAAAACAGCACAGCCATAGGCTCCTACGACGATGCAGATGGTGCCAACTCAATTGCTATGGCACCGCCAGCGCCGATGACACCAATATCATCGCGAATGGTGCCGCACTCTGTGGCATCCCACAGATATCTCTGCTGCCGAGAGAACCAGTTCGTTGCGGCTTTGCCGTGGGCGGATACGGATCGCAATACGCCATCGCCGGCGGTTGCGCTGCCTAAATTGAAGATGGGTTTCACCCTAATAGTGCCATCGCCTATTCACCCTCCTTTGACCACCACAACGGTTCGACCAGCTCTATCGCAGGTCGCGTTGGCGTGAGCTTCCCAATTGGAGTCAAATCCGACAACGACGCCCCCGCCGAACCGAGTGGCCAAAACTGGATGGAGGCCATTACTGGTGAAGAGCCTTCAGCTTCCAGCGACACAGCTCCACCAGTGCAAGCACTTTGGTTTCGCACTGAGGCGAAAGAAACCATCGCCAAACAGCAAAGCGATGTTCCCTCCCACGACCAGCAGATTAACAGCCTTAAATCCAAACTTGAATTCCTCATCGATCAGAAAAACAAGCCAATCCACAATCTCAAGCTGCATAGTCCACCAGCGATCTCATCGCAATTCTCCATCAGCGCATTGATGAACTGGAAGAGGAAAACTGTCAATACGCTCTGGAAGACGAAAGACAAAATGTCCAAATCGAAGAATTGAAAGAAAAAACTCCAAGCAAGAAACAAGATTTGAAGAAATGATGAAGAAGTTATAGTCATTTCTACTCAGGGGAACCAAAGCACAGCCCAATTAAAAGCTTAAATTCTTATTTTTAAAGCATACTTTTCTCTCATACATTCCAAAAATACCCTATTAATCGTTGCAGTACTATAGCTTTAGATAGCACCAAAAACGCTAGCACAAAACAAAAATTATGCTGCTCTTACAAAAGAATTCCGCCAAGGGTTTGAACCCGGATGCAACCAAAGTAAAACATCTGGCATCAAAAATCAGAGAGAGTACTGCTCCTGTGTGGCGAATAGCTAGCAACCCCTATACACCGGCACTCTGTTGACCGCTATCAGCCAACTTGCCGGTCAAGTAGCCGTGAAGAGATCAACCCTTGTCAACATCATGATGACACCAAAAACCAAAGCCTGTAACGATAAAATTTAATTTCAACCCCTTACTCTCATCATTTCCATTCCCAGGAACATCAAATCAAAGATAGAGACAGACACGTGGTACAAATCATCTGCACCTGGTTGGGTCATTAACCCAATGCGAATTAGGCGCCAAAGTTGTTGAGCTTCGTTCGTGTCACTCCAGCCGCCCCATCAAATCTCCAACACAAGCAGCAAAAGCAGCACTTGGATCTTCTGCTTTGGTGATCGGTCGGCCGATCACCAGCTGGCTCGCTCCAGCTGCAATGGCCTCAGCAGGCCCCATGACCCGGACCTGATCGCCCACGGCAGCGCCTTTGGGGCGAATGCCTGGGGTCACTAAGGCAAACGGCTCGGGGTGCTGCGCCCGTAATTCCGCTGCCTCCAGCGGTGAACACACACACCCACCAATACCGGACGTAGCCGACAACTGCGCCAACACCGGAACCCGTTCGGCGATGCCCTGGGTGATGGCGAGTTCCCGTTGCAATCGCTGCTCCTCCCAGCTGGTGAGCACCGTCACCGCCAGCAACGTTGGGGCCGACTGTCCAGCGCCTTGCGCCCCTTCCACCGCCGCGGCCTGAGCTGAATTCAGTGCTTCGCTACCGGCGCAGGCATGCACCGTAATCAGCTCGGCCCCCAGCGCCGCGGCCCGCCGGCAGGCACCAGCCATCGTGGCAGGGATGTCGTGAAATTTGAGGTCGAGGAAAACCCGCAGCCGCTGCTCGCGCAATTGCGCAACCACCTCAGGGCCCGCCTGAACGAACAGCTCTAGCCCCACCTTCACCCAGCGCAGCCCCTCCACCTGAGCAGCAAAGGCCAGCGCCTGCTTGGGCGCCATGCCATCGAGGGCCACGATGATTAGATCGGCGGGGTCAGCAGAAAGCGACGGAGTCAAGGCAAGCGATTGATCCGGAGCCCATACTCTCGCTCCGGCAGTCAGATGATCGAGCCAGTACACCAGCTAAGAATGAAGCCATGCAGAAGAAACACCACGAGGGAAAGAGCCAGCCCTCTCGAATTGAGGAGCTAGCCAGGGTCCTAGATGGCATGGAGGCCATGGCCAGCACACCGCGGCAGCTGGGGTTCATGCGCGGCCAGGGCATCGCCAGCGCTGACCTGAAACTCGGTTTCGCCGACTACATCAACGCCATATTCAACTTAAACTAGAGATTTAAAACTTTGACCATGAGCGCCAAATAAACAAATAAAGCAACCTCATACCTGACTAAGGCGGTGAAAGCTTTAGGCCTATTGTTTGCTCAATGTAGGCTAGATAGTCGCGCTGCAATGTAGGCTTTCGCATGAATTCGAGGCAATCACCAGCGACAAAGCGGTTAACGCCAAAAAAGGTGAAAAACATGACAAATCTGGGTGCGCTCATGATTCATAGGCCTGATGGCTTGATAAGCCTGGAGAGCCACATCCTTGACCTATCCCCACAAATGAGGTGACAGAACCAATTTACTCTGTGGAGCAAAAACCAGATAATTATTAATCATATTAGCCAGATCCACAGCAGGATCAGAAATACAAAATGCTTAATCCAGAAACCCGGATACAGAGCCATCGCCAAGCATGACTTACCACCATGATAGTCAACATGAATCACTGCATGATTCTCACTATCAAGAGACAAATAATCGCGAAGCCAAAGAATAAAGTCAGAGGTGCAATGCGTTTTCTTTTCAAAAAATCTAACGCCTTTTGATGAATGTGAGGACTTACATAGGACTCATCTTGGACACAAGCACGCCTTAACGACTCAACAATGGGCCTGACATCAAGCCCATGCATGCTTTCCACCGACTCGCTCAAGACCTTGGCATGAAGCGATGGAGTCAGCCCAAACACAATTTGACCGACCAAAGGATCCATGACGGCAAAGACACCCCTCAAGACCGATTGATCTCCACAAACGTGATGAATCACTTGGGTCTTGAGACCCTGCTGATTAAGCGTCCGATGCACAAGCTGGTGATACATAAGCTCCTCCACCTCACACTCAGGTCGCAAAATACGAATCACTCTCGGCTCTTGGGAAACCAACTTGTAGCGATAAAGCCTGGCATCGAAACCTCCCGTCAGCCGCATCGGCTCAACCTCGTAAGCGAAACGGTCTGACGATTCCTATTGCAGATGGGTCAAGAAATCTGCAGCGATCTGCTGATCAGATCTGCATTTCTGTTCAAGAGCTAGCGCTGGCATTGTTCTTCGCTCGGATGAACTCACCATCGCGCCAGTTCTTTCTCGGCGGATCCCCCAAAAGAGGGAGCGCTAATGATTCAGATCTCGAGCTTCCGATGGTCTGGTTGCAACCGGTGAATGGAGCAAGGCCACCCCAACCCGCTCGATGGGCGCCAGCAAGCCGGGGATAATCGATGCGTTGCTGAAGCTGCAGATCAAATCGCCAGGGCAACAGCAGATCGTCAAGACGAGCACTCAACAGCAGCAGATCCTCCAGTTGAAGACTGGAGGCCACCAGACAGAGGTCCACATCGGAGCCGCTGTGGTGACGCTCCATCGCACGGGAGAAGTAAGCACCACCAGCTCCAGAGCCGGCTGCTGCTTCAACAAATCCAACACAGCATCGCTGTCTGCATGAGGTAGGCGCGGAATCATTGCTCGCCCACCTTGCGCTGCATCAGATCAGCAAGTTGTTGAAACATCGGGCCGTAGCGATCAACGATCAGTTCTGCAATCTCACGGGCGACGGCAGGATTGAAGGTGTGACTGGTGAGATTGCGACTGCGGATCATCGCCATCCACACCGATTCCTCCCCCTGCGGAAGCAGCTGCCGAGCCACCGCCTCACGCATCGCATCGCGGGAGCCATTGATACCGGCCACACCCTGATCCACCAAAAAATCCCGGATCAGCAGCTAAATGAGTTCATAGGTGAACTTGAAGGTGTGAACCAAACCCAGCTGCTCCAACTCACTGAGGGTGCGGGTCTGGCTTAGCCCGATGCCCCGCTGAAGAAAGGCTGAGGCGCGCAGGAATTTCTCCAGCCGTTGAATCCAGCGAATGTCCGGCGTGGTCATACCGCAATGCTGCCTGCTCAAACGAAGGAATCAGTACAGCTGCAGCAAGGCGCCCCTGTGGGATGCAGTTTTGCCCTCAGTCCACCAGGCGACGGAAGGTTTTCTTGCCGAGCTGCAGCACCTTGCCCTCCAGTTCCGCCGCCGAGGCGAACTCCTGGTTGGGGTCGGTGATCTTTTCTCCCTCCAGCCGCGCCGCACCACCCTTGATCTGACGCCGCGCCTCACTGCTGCTGGCGCAGATTCCCACGGCGCTGAATAGATAGAAGGCCTTGGCCGGGAAATTCACCTCCGCCAGGGAAGCCTCAGGTACATCGGCGCCAGCATCACCGCTACCACCCACCAGCGTGGCGGCATCGCTCTGGGCCTTCTGGGCCGCCTCCATCCCATGGCGGCTGGCGGTCACCGCCAGGGCCATCGCCTTCTGCTTCTCGCGTGGGTTCTCCGGCAACGCGGCCAGATCCAGATCGGTCAGCAACGTGACGTAGTCGTCGATCGCCCCATCGCCGACCTTCTCCAGCTTGGAGTACATCGACAGCGGATCTTCCTCCAGGCCCACCACATTGCCGAGGCTCTTGCTCATCTTTTGAACCCCGTCCAGCCCTACCAGGATCGGCAGCAGAAGGCCGAACTGGGTGCCCTTATTGAAGTGGCGCTGCAGGTCGCGGCCCATGGCCACGTTGAACTTCTGATCGGTGCCGCCCAGCTCCACATCGGCATTCACCGCCACCGAGTCGTAACCCTGCAGCAGCGGGTAAAGAAACTCATGCAGGGCAATCGGAGTGCCGCTGCCGTAACGCTTAGAGAAATCGTCCTTGGCCAGCATCTGGCCAACGGTACCGGTGCCCAGCAGGCCGATCACCGCCGGCAGGTCCATCCCCTCTAGCCACTCGGAGTTGTATCGCACCTCCAGCCGTCCAGGGGTCTCGAAATCGAGCAGCGCCGTCTCCTTCGGCTGGTCTTGCCCCAACTGGCGCAGATAGGTGGAGGCGTTGGCGGCCACCTGCTCCTTGCTCAGCTGCACCCGGGTGGCGCTCTTTCCAGTGGGATCCCCGATCCGCGCCGTAAAATCCCCGATGATCAGCACCGCCGTGTGGTCCGCGTCCTGGAAGGCCCGCAACTTGCGGAACAGGATGCTGTGGCCCAGATGAATGTTGCTGCCGGTGGGGTCGATGCCCAGCTTCACCCGCAGCGGCCGACCTTCTGTTTCGGCTTGCGCCAGCCGAGCCGCCAGGGCCTGATCGGCATCGCTGGGATCCCCGGCCGGAAACAGGTCGGCCATGCCCCGGGACAGCCAATCCGGCAACGACGGGGTGGAGTCCGGCATGGGGGCGCTGATGGCGTGCGCCCGCGATCGTACGGGTGACTCAGGAGCCGGATGGCGGCAGCTCGATCTGCTCCTTCATCCGCTCGAGGGTGGTGTTCATCTGCTCAAACATCTGCTCAGGAGTGATACCGAACTGACCCAGCTGAGTGCGCAGCTGCTCAACCGTGAGCTTGGCCTGGAAGTCCTCCGACAGCTCAAACCGCTTCATGAACACGCGATAGCGGCCCATCAGCTCCTCCATCGTCTCGATGAACTTCTTCTTGCCCTCCCGGTCGAACTTGCCGTACTCACTGCCCAGCTGCATCAACTGCTGGTAATCGCCGAACAGACGCTTGGCTTCGTCCTGAACGATGTCGGAATCAAAAAAAGCCATTCACTCCCATGTCGTTCTGTTGAGGGAAATTCTGCAGACTTCCTTTGTTCGATGGCAGTGCGGTTTTACGCCATGCCCAACATTGCCTTAGCCCCAACGGCCGCCCCCTCAAGCTGGATCTGACCCTGCGGGAGGAGAACGTGCTGCGCGGGATCTGCCGCGGCCTCAGCAACCTGGAGATCGCCGACCAGCTCAACCTCTCCATCAACACCGTGAAGCACATCGTCACCGCCGTGCTCAGCAAGCTCGAAGCCCGTGAT
>QCSJ01000069.1 GCA_003211535.1 Synechococcus sp. AG-670-A05
CAGGCGACTTCTACGGATTGCTCAGGTGGAGTGTCGGCCAGCATTGGCTCCTCCGATCTCGATGGACTCACTCTCGTCAGCGGACACGCACCAGGCAATCGGTCTTAACGCTCATTGCCTTCTAGGCCAGAACCATCCGATGTTGACCTTGATGTGCTTTGCATCACAAGAGACAGGGTCAAAGTGCATTGAGATGACAGGGTGTCCTCGACAAGGACCTCGATATCCTTTATCAGGGACGGATCCTGCGGCGCATCCGCTGTCAATACGGTCTTTCTACGTCTTGCTCATCGTGGTCCTCAGTGCCTGGGTTCTGGGCGCTGCTCTCCGGTTAAGCGCTGAGTTCGCCGGATGATGAGTCCGTTAAGTGATGGCGGGTCTCTCTTCGGGTGTCCTTGGCGCCATCTGCACGCTTGGCGGTGCGGAGGTGAAGGATCGACCTGTTGCCTGATCTATCAGCACAGGGATGACATGCGGGAGAGATGGGCTAATCAGCGATGTGGACGCATCGGTGGATAGGGTCTGTCCCATAGGTCCAACTGAGCCGTGATCCAGAACCCCCTCCTGCTGAAGTTCTGGAAAGTCATTACTTGGAGGTGGCGGTTGCAGCTCGCTCTCAATGCACCCTTCGGACTGCTGTGGGTGGCAGACAAGACCACACCAGCGGTGCATGCCTTTGACATGTCAGTGCTTGCAGCACTTCATGCCGAGTGGCTCGCTCCAATTATGGGTATTGCTTGAGCCTCTTGTGCTATCTGGATAAGGTCGCCACGTCAGCGCACAGGTCGTATGAAGCCGGAAGCGATCACTGAGCCAAGGTTTCCTAAGAACCCTGAGTCACAGGTACTTCGGAAGACCTACAACGACCTTCGCAAGACAGCCATAAGCATCAACCGCAGTCGTGGGCAAATCAGGGCTGACCGTGATCGTCAGCTTGCCATTGTTGTTGAGCAGCAGGAGAAGCTCAGGGCTTTCGCAGATCAGTCAGGTCTCCTTTTGCGCCAGAAGGCTGAACTCAACAAGATCCTGAACCAATACGCTGATTCACTCGAAAGTGTTGAGCGAGCAGGTGATGACCTTGAGACCGCGATGGAGGACTTCAAAGGCGGTATCGCTAGTTGGCAAAAGCTCTTTGCAGCCTTCAGCCGCTTTATGGCATTCCTTCGGAACTCTCGCCAAGGCGCTCGTACTGCTCCCAAGGTGATCACCGATGGGTCTAGCGAGTGACCTAAAGGCAGCTGTAGCAGCGGTCAACGAGACCGATAAAAAGCTTGCTCGCCTTGTAGGTCAACACATCGAAGACACTGCAGCTGGTCTGCAGAAACTTCGGACTGCCATTGAGGCGAAGCAGCTAGCTCCAGCGAACTTTCGTTCCTTGCCACCTGCAGAAGCATCAGAGCTTCAGAGCCTGAAGGTTCCTGAGCTAAAGGCAATTGCTACGCGTATGAACTTGCCTGGGAGAAGTAAGGCCAAGAGAAAGGCTGACATCGTCGCGTTCTTGGTTGAACACAAGGCACCTATGGCTCCTTCCTATGAGCAGCTCTTAGCTTTTTGGATAGAGAATCGTTGATACCTTAAACGAAAAATATGTGGCCCAGCCAATTAGTCATATATGAGAATTCACCGAGTCAAATATTCCTCTTTTCTTGGCTGCGGTATAGACGCCTATAGAATTTCTCTTCCATTGACTTTTTGATTCGTATTCAAGGGCGTCAATAGCAATAGAAGCATCATCCCAATCTTGAGGTTAGCCAAGACAGGACAACCCATGAGGCGTAGCAGTCCGATATTGGTAAATCGCGCGTGCATGCGTGACAGGACATCGCTGAAGCCTTTTAGAAGTAGTTGCTCCGTTAGCTTGAAGCCAGTAGATGTAGAGGAGACCTGGGGTCCTGCTGCAGAGCCGTAAAGGGTCGGGATATGGGGTGTTTACGATCGTCCCTCTACGTAAAAAGGGTTCAGATATTCTGTCGGATTTTATGGGTACAACCCTTTTGATTGGATTGCACCCACGATTGAATAAAAAATCAGATCAGAGACCGAGGAACATCGCTGGAATTCGGTCGAGTACGTAAATGCCAAGCATTTGTGAAATCACATTCACCAGCATGCCAGCGAGGCGAGCACCACCTACGAGAGCCAAACCACGCTAAAGCTTCTCATAATTCGTAGGTGGCTTACCTCCAACCCAAGCCATGGAGACTTTCACAAATTCAGGCGCAGGCGCCACATGAATTGCTATAGATGCTCCACTAGCAAGACTGCTCCGCAGCAAACTATCGCTTCCCTTCGACTGATTCAGAAAGCGGCTTACCATTCAAGGACGCAATCCAGGATCCTGAAGCCAAGCCAGATAGCATAAAGATAGCTTCCGGATCTACTGATATCACTCTTCGGGCTGATGCAAGTCAACTCGAAAGACCAACTCTACCAACCTTTAATGAGGTGGGCGATTACATCAGTAATGGCTTTGACACACTAAAGGGTCTTAACTTTCACAGCTTCCAATATACTTATCCTGTTTTTCTTTCCATCCTGGTCTCCGCAATTACGGCACTAATCCTCTTAGCAGCGTTAGATATTCTACAATCAATTAATCACACTCCACTTACTGGAGGATTGCTTAGCAGATTCTTTGAGCTATGCGGAATAGTCGCAGTATCCCGATTCGTAGCGTCTAATCTTTTGCTCCAGAGGAGACGAGCCGCTTTGTTTGTTCGAATTGCTGCAGTTAAGAGAGAGTTTATTGGTCAGTAGGCATTGTCTTTTACTATTAGCTAAGTGGAGCTGATAGATCATTTTGACTGATTGGGTGTCTAGTTCACCTACTCACACAGGAGTAGGTGACTAACACCAAGACGTACCATTGGAATCGAACCAATGAGAAGTCACTAGACGTTCGTTGCTATACACACCCATCCGTTAGTACAGCTTTTTTATGACTTGTGATTATTATATGAACCAGTTCCACCCAATCTGTTAGCTAGTAGTAATCACGATCTACAAGCAAAGACAACCTACAGGTAATGCTACTGTTGTATGTTCACTTGAGGGCCGCTTATATCGTGACTAGTTTATGCAATTGTAGTTCAAAATTTTGTCAATCCGTATTTACGTGCCTTTTCTCTGGAAATAGAGTTTGGGTTCCTCACATGTGTACAGGCTTTTTGTGATTCGCCTATCTGATTTGCGTAGGCAATACAGTTGCATCCCACCACTACCATATATGAATCCAAAAAAGCTCCTTCCTTCTTTAAGTAGGCTTCTGCTGTATGTTTCATTACGCAATTTGCATAATTAATCTTACCAGCATTGTTTAGTGGAGAAATAGGAATATTTGTTTTAAGTTCTTGAGCAGCTGCTGTTGCGTTAAATATCAATGCTGATGTGAATCCAAGTGCGAGCCCCTTAATCAGCGAGTATCTTCCTTCAGTCATATCATGGGTAATGGAGGAATAAGGCCATTACAATGGCTAAGGGTTCAATGGTTTTCCGCTGGCTAGGTTGACACCTAGCCGCGCACCTAGACAATCGAACGCCTGAAATTGAGCAAGACAACTCATTTTACTTCTACTGGGCGTTCCTAGACCAAGGTAAGGCTTGAGTCAGGGGTTCAGAGATGCTGGGAACCCGGTAGAGGCTCGAGCCTTGTTGGGGACACTGCCTACCGTCCCCTTCACTCTCCAGGTTTACGTCCTGGATTGCACGCTCGGCATCCCATCAGGCCTGATGTCTACAATTATTTTGATCGGACTGGTTTTGGCACAGGCTGAGCCGGTGCGCTTCCTCCCTGATGATGCAGAGGTGTCCTGCCAAGATATTCTCCCTCAATGTTTTCGCAGGTCGGACTGGGCGAAACTTTGCGCTAGTCAGACTGAAATCGGAGTGTCATTCGCGGAAGCTTGCCGTGAGGCAGCGAAACCCTTGAGGACGTGTCCACCATAGTCCTGAAGACCAGTCGTTTCCAGGCGTGGCTTGAGCAGGCTCGGCCAAAAGTTTGACTAGCTCCTCGGGCTGGTCGTGTTTTAGCTCAAACGCACTAGTATTAAGTCATGGGGTCAGAGGGCTTTATTCAGGATCCGACGACCAAAGAAACGAAGCGGTTCCACCGAGACGAGACGAGCTGGGTCAGGGATCCCAAAGTCTTTGTTGACACAGGGATTCCGATTCCTGGTGAGTAACCGCGCCTCAAGACACATGTGCACCTGCGTAGGGACGCTGCAGAGCAGCTGTGGAAGGAGTTGCACCGCGTTGGCTGGCAGCAATTGGAGCCTTGTTGGGGAGCTTCTGCTGAGCCTTAAGAGAGGAGGGGTATGGGGGGTATTTGCGGCAGCGTCTATACGTAAAAGGGGTTCTGAAATTTCGACCGAATATTCCGGTTGATGGGTGAAAGATATCAAGGCTAGTCATCAATCAACTTCTGGACCAAGAGCACCGACTCCAGTTCACAGCGAAACGAGTAGGTATCTGGAGTGATTTGGAGCTTTGTTGAAATAACCTTGCTGCTTATGCCAGAACAGAGTTAAACAAACGTTTCTTGATGGCATCTACCTCTCGTCAAACCTACGGTGCTGCAATCGATCGGACTCGCATTGTTGTTGCTATAGGTCTAGGGCTTGCTTGTCTATTAGCAGTCATGGCAGGCGGCGCGTTTGTTGGTCGCGCTCTCTCAGAGATAATGAAAACCACTGAGATTGCTCCTCCTGAAGCGATTAATCCGCTGAGATAGATAAGCTGTTTAATCAGCAGTCGTACTCAAGTTCTGCTTTCTGCATCCGTATGAGAGCATCAGATTCATGCATTTGCGCTTCTTCATAGGCAGATTCTCCATAGATCTTGGATTCAGGAAAGTCTTTGTGAACCCGTAGTGCTGCAATACGTTTTGCCAACAAATCGAAGGACCACTTGGCGATAGAAAGGACTTTACTCATAAGAATTCGTTTAACTCTACTTATCTGATAGCAAAGTAACTTACCATGCACAAGTAGCAACCATTCCGGAAAGAGACGAGAGTCAGAGAAATTAAGAAACCCTTTATAGGCGAGAGGTATCGCCGAGCATGGATGCCGTGTTTTAATAATTTCCTAAGATCAAGTCCGCTCCATATTTCATTTAAAAAAGCAGTATTTTTCAGGATTGCCTCAAACTTTCAGTAATATGCTTAAAGTTAAACAATTAAAATGTCAAAAAAATTAAAGTCACTGGGGAAATTATTTGATCAGCGTGAAAAGGTGTTTGGCGTCCATGTTTTTGGTGCCTCTGAGGTTAACGATGATAAGTTCGATCATGCCGTGAATATTCTTCGTGAATATTTGGATAATGATGGTGACGGCAAAGCTGACTCAAAGAGGCTTGTCAAGAGCCTTAAGCGCGAGAAGGCTGTGCTGACAATCTTTTCGGATGAGGATCAGCTGGAAGAATTCATAGATAAGCATGAGCGAAAGTTTGAGAAAGCTCAGGCAAATTTCCAAGACTTATTGGATTTTGAAATTGTCACGGCTTCCGATAACTCCAATAAGTTTGATGCTTCTCTTGAAGAGGTCTTCCATTTAATATCTGATTATGGGTATTCAGAGGTTTACCCTAAGAAGTTCGGGAAGAAGAAGGATTCAGTGATTGGTGGGCTAATGAATAATGCTAGAGGTGGGTATTTTAAGAAAGTCCCGAATAATTACCCCGAAGAAGCTTATTATACCTATGATGACAAATCCTGTGATTATGACTGTCAAATAACAGAGTACTTTTACTGGGGTATGACATCGGTTCTTGGAGGGCAGAATGCACCAGGTCGACTTCAGCAAATACAAGATGAGTGGAGGCTTAATACTCCAGCCAAAGTGGAAGAACGAGACCCTGAGTTATTCGATCTTTTGACAAATCCGAAATACAGTTTGCCTACAGTCCTTCCCGACGGTGTGATTTAATTAGTAAATATTGCTCAGCGTTACTAGATTCTTATCTGCCTCGAATTTTTGCTATCTATATCTTCCACTTCTTAGTTAGAATAGTGATTACGTTTTTCCATGATATTTTGATAAAAGGTGTCTTTCTCGGCAGTTTCTCGGCAGTTTCGCGGTGGTTTCGCTTCAGGCCGTCGAACTGATCAAGCCACCCAAACGATGAGATGAGAAGGGTGGTGTTCAGGGACGGTTACTGCGTAACTGTCTCCGTGAAGTCACAGCAGGGGATCTCAGCAGCAGTTGGTATTAACGCGGCAGAAGGTTTGTATCCAGCAGGGCGAGACCTCTGAGCGCGCGCCTTTTGTCATGTTGAACCCTGCTAGGCGCTGTGGCAGACCGTAAGGTCGCTATTCGTCAGTCCAAGTGCGGACAGCTAGCCGTTTTCAAAGAGGCATTTGGCCGCGTCTCTGTACAGAGAGTTGGGGGAGGGGGTATGGGGGGGTATGCGCGTCCGTTTCTTTACGTAAAAAGGGTTCAGAGATTTCAGCCGGTTATTCAGGTTTGGAAAAATCATGCTGACTGGCACCTTGATCATGTAAGGCCATGTTCTAAATTTGACCTATTGAATTCAGAGCAAGTAACTCTGTGCAACAATTGGCGGAATTTTCAACCCTTAGTGCAGAGAAGAGTATCGAAAAAAGAGATGATTATGATCTTGACGCTGAACTGATTAGGAGGGACTGAATGCGAGATCTTGGATATGAGGGCGACCTATGTCTACAATTCTCAAAGTAATAGAACTGCCTTACGAACTAAAATAAGTCCAACTGATGGATGTCTCCATCATTATGCATTCCGTATCTCATCTCAAGCTCAAGAATTCGTTCTTTTATACGCCGCTGATCAAGCCACATTTCCATAAGTTATCTTCCTATCTTGTAAAGTATTTCGTTGATATTGGCATCCTCAACAGAGAAGTTAAAAAATTTATTGTCTTCGAAGTACATCGTGAGAAATGCGATAGATCTCAACTATACCCAGCCGTTTCTTGCACGGAAAGCCGTGTGGAATTCAAACTGCCCTTCGGTTTGCTGATCTGGTTACTCGGCATAGAAAGACTTTTCCACAGTGGAAATGAGTTGACAAGCTGTGGAATGTGATGGGAAATCCCAGAGCAGTTGACGTCCCAGCCACAGAAAAGGCGATGTTCTGCCACCTCTAGTGGGGCGACGTTTAAACATCAATCACCCTGCCTCAGGCAGCAACATTAGGCAGCGGCCTGATTTTCCGAATTAGCCAGCTCCTTCTGCAAAATCTCTATTTTACGTAAAATAGGTCCACAATGATCGCAGGCATGAGGATCTGGAGGTAGAAATTCCTCTCGGTAGAGCATCGATCGGTAGATTTCGATTTGTTCTTGTAGATGCCAGTTCAAAATACATTGATCCATCTTCCTAGATCTTGTCGAGTTCTCCGGTGTCTAGTGCATCAGTCCTGAGCAATGTCCTGGAATCAACAACACAAACTGTGTTTTTTGTCACACTTCAATCACCCTGCCTCCAGATTCCAGCGTTTGCAGTTGCTCTCGGATTGCTCTCAGTTGGTCACGCTGCTCCGCTTCAACTACTTCGGTCTGTACGACTTTGAAAACTGCTTCAGCGGCTTGCACCTCGAACTATTCCTCCCTTTAGTATGACATCTGTCAGATGTTAGAGACTGCCCTCGGATTCTTTAGAGTGTCGCCACCTACTCTATAACGATTTGGTTAGGCAGCTTGATGGGCTATTGCTGCTAGTAGTAGCTGTTGTTTTCCCATTTTGTTTATGTGACTGAGAAATGTGATTTGGTCTTTTACGGCACGTAGTTGAGCTGACGTCTGCCATTAGCGTCGTGAACATTTATGAGTGCAAGATGAATGAGTTGGTGTAGACCAACCAACCAACTCCGTTCCTCAGCACTAAGTCAATAATCTGCTGCCCGTTAGGGAGGGTTTCTTTTATGTCGGTATAGCTTTTAACGACTTCAATACCATTGGTCGTTTGTTTAGCGGATTGTCCACTCTTCAATCATCGACTTGGCTTCTTGTTGGTTGTCATTCATTAGTAGTAGATCTATCCTCGCTTTGGCCGTCATAGCAATTTGTCCATATTTCCATAGTCGTATATATGGCTTATAGATGCGTCTGTTCGTAGCGCTTTTCGTAATATGTAGTAGTTAAAGGCAAGGTGTGTAGCAGGAGTCATTAGCTAGATCCGCAATCAAGCTCAGGGTCTCTGCTATCTGTGAGAGAAGCTCTCTTGATGATTGGCACTTACGAATCGCTGACAAGTCGATTGTTTCAGCAAGCAATTTGAACTTCTTGATCATTTTTGTGTTGCTGACCTGATCTTTATCAGTGGCTGGTACCAGCTTACTTAGCTCAGGGGTTTGCTGTGCTGCCACCTCTAATGCCTTCTGTCGACAAACCTGCTGAAGGACCTGGGTATCCTCCCCAGCCGTCTGCGGAATGTTGTGAGCTTTCTCACTCGGTACCTCTTTCTTGGCATGTGATCGTCGAATATCTTCGAGACCTCGGACTGAAATATTTTGCTGACCCGCACTAAAATGAAATTCGGGATACTCAACTTCCTTTTTGACATAGTCGAAAGCTTCCTCACTCATCCGTCCAAGTTCATAGAGGTGAGATACAGACAATGAGCCAAACCATGCTTGCTCCTCCTTACTAAAGTATTGACCGGTTCACCAATCAGCTGTCGAAACAAACTTGTGTGTATTGTTCTTAGTGAAGCCAAGACGTTCCAACATCACCTGTGCTTGTTTCCTGAGTACCTTTGACTTGTATCCATACTTATTGTCTTCGTCAAAGCGATGATGTTTATCAAGATAGTCAGCCTCGCGTAACACAGCCATGGCTAAATTCATTCCTTGTCTGGAGTAGTTCTGTTGTAGTTGCTGGGACTGGGATACAAAGTCCATCAACTGACCGATAGCTTCCTCACCAAGCTCTTTGCAAATCCGCTCAAGACTTTGGTTAAAGCGGTGATCTGGCTGATCGTATTT
>QCSJ01000070.1 GCA_003211535.1 Synechococcus sp. AG-670-A05
GATCAATTAAAAGATTGGCATAGTTGTTTTGAATTGCAGCATACGTTGGCTTGATCTGCAGAGCCAATTCCAACTGGATGCGAGCGCCCTCTAAATCACCACAACGTCGAAGACACGCGCCGTACAAGGATAAATAATCCGAATCAGCAGAAAAACATGATTCGATTTCCTTCAACAGATCTAGAGCATCAGCAAAATGGCCAAGCTTAAAATAGGAAGCAGCTATGATCTGTGCAACAAAAGGATCCGCAACAGCGGTGAAATTATTAATATCAACCGAATGAATAACCTCCTGGTAGAGTCCTTTTTCGTACAATGCAACGACGTTTTCCATGCGATTACAGATCAGGCAGTTTTGCACTAATCATCGCATAGCTACTCCCGCTCCCCCGTTGGTATTGGGCAGCCATTCGATAACCAGACACTGACTTGCTGAAAAGCATGCTGCCAAGTAGATCGATGGGTGCGGGATTGACGTGCAATGCCAACAGAGGAGTACCAGTAACTGCGTTTTACCGAGGGATCCACAAACCAGCGCCAATCAGAATAACTGCTCAACAAGCATTGAGTGGGCACGTTCAATCCTCCCGCGCCGTGGATTGTGGTATTGGCCACACTAATGACCGCATCACAAGCCTTCACCTGAGACAACCATAAGTCCATGTTTTTCAAGGGATTGACTCGTGAATCGTGAACAATATCAATCCCCTGCTTTTGCCAATGCTTAATCTGATCAGTTGTATTTCCATACTGAAGATCAATGAAGCGGATATTTGGATGCTTAAGCATCAACTCAGCAAACACATCTACCGCCAGAGATTTTTGCTTAATCCTCTTACCTCGGCCACCGCCCCGCCAGCTCACACCGACAAGCCGCTTAGGAGTCTGGTTCACAGCTAAGTATTCATTTCGAAACTGATCAGCCTGACACTCATCCGCAATCAGAACCGGCACGCGGGGAGCGTAATCCTTAACACGCAAGAATCTATGCTGACAGATTGAACCAAGTGGAATTTGACGGTCAAACTGATTAGCAACAAGACGGCCTGAAAACAAATCATCCTTGGTATATATCGAAACAAGATTCTGTTCAATTTCATCAGCAAAAGAACGCTGATAAATAGAAACTAGGCGTGGTGATAAATAAAGCCCAAGGTGACGAGTTTCATCAAGCAAACGTGGAACCAAAGTTATAAACATCATTGCATCCCCAACGGCTTGCTCCTCCAGAAGCAAAAGTCTCTGAGAAGGATCATTCTCCCCACGCCAGAGTGGAAGCTCAGTGGCGTTGAAAGGTTTGATCAAAGCGCGCTGCCACCGCTGCTGGCCGTCAGCCGGCGTTCGCAACCCATGCTCAAAAAGCTTCCATCCTCGTTTGAAATCCTGCAATGCCAAACACGCGCATGAGAAATTCCATGAATTGGAATCGACCAATTCCTGAAATTTATCCTTATCAGACTGCGGTATTAAGGAAGCATTCTCAATTCGATTGAATGCCGACTCGAAATACGACAACGCATGACGATGTTCAAGCTGTGTCAAATAGTGAGTTGCCAGAGAAAAGTCAATAGTGACTGCGTCTAACAGAGGTGCTGTTTGTAGATAGTGATTAACGCTATCGATGACCACCTGCTTCACGCCAGAATCTGCATCACTAGCATCCATAATCAACAAAAGATTCATTAACATCAAGACCGATGGTGGCCGATGCAAGAACTCACTCTTGATCAAGGCCAAAGCCCATGAATCAAGGCCTTGACTTCGCAACAGATTGATCAAATCATCAAGATTATTGGCCAAAGATTTATCTTCAGACTCCAAACCAACGCGAATAGCCAAGAGGTAAAGTTCAATCGCATAACTTGGTTGTTCATGTCGAAGTAGATTGGCATAATTGCGCAAAATGCCTGCATGCCTTGGGTAACGCCTTATCCCTTCCTCGCAAAACTTCCGCGATTCATCGATTTTGCCCTGTTGCTTCAGTAAAGCAACAAAATTTTGAAAGAAAATCTCATTGACTTGACCTTGACCGTAGGCTCTCCTATATTCAATTTCAGCTTCATCTAATTTGTTGGCAGCATGCGCCTTCAATGCACGAGGAAATCCCATAGGAAATCTGTTTTTAATAATATAACATGGTAAGGGTTAACAATATATTATTTCTACATCCCAATTTTCCTGCTCAATTCCGTCAATCCTGTTTATCATTATCCGCAAAAGATATATATGATATAAGATTTCTTTGCCAAACTCACTACGGAAGAAACATCGAAGGAGTTAAAAAACTGGTACTAAAAGGGCGTGGTAGCCATGAACGTACCTTACAAGCAAGCAAAGCAGAACACAATCGTGCTTTTTACCGAGCTGATGCTTACCGTGAAGCATTTGTGTCACTAAGGCACCAAGGTTGGAGTCCCGACGTTGTCATCAGTCACTGCGGCTGGGGGTGCGGACTTTATGTCAAAGACATCTGGCCAGACTGCCGTTTCATTGCTTACTTAGAATGGTGGTTTGATCCAACATCGGATCTTCAGAAGCGACTTCATCTGAATCCATACTTTCAATTGAGCGAAGCCACAAATGCAAGATTGACTCTCCGGAATCTACCTTCTTGTTACGAAATGGCTAACGCCGACAACATCGTATCGCCTACAGCCTGGCAACGGCAACAACTTCCAGAAAGACTACGAGACAACTGTATTGTGATCCATGATCATTTCGATAAAAACCTTTTTTACCCAGAGCCTCACAAACAGTCAAGGACACCAGTGTTGACCTACGGCACTCGTGGTATGGAACCAATGCGCGGATTCCCAGAGTTCATCAGCATATTGCCCACAATACTCAAGAAATGGCCTCAGCTACGCACTGAAATCGCTGGAACGGATACAATAAGTTATGGCGGAATAACACCACCGGAAGGAAGTTGGAAAAAATGGGCATTGGCCCTGCTGCAACAACACAATCTCAACCATCGCATTGTCTGGAAAGACCGACTCCCACTGCGCGATTACGTCAACTGGCTTAAAGGAAGCTGGTGCCACGTGTACTTGAGTGAGCCATTCGTAACAAGCTGGAGCCTGATAGAAGCCTGTCACTGCGCTGTCCCGATGGTGGCGACGCGGTCGCCAGCAACCGAAGAATTTAGCAACCTTAACCCCTTCCTGATCCAAATAGATCATTTAGATGACGAGCAATTCGCCGAAGCAATTAATAACAGAATTCGATTTTCATCACGTTTTGAGCGTGACGCACACCTAAATGGAGGCTTGGCGCAATTAAAATCGGCTAATTTTTTGGATATTTCTCTCGCTTCGTACATAGCAGATCAGAAAGCGCCCACAAACTATTGACCTGAGCACCCTATTTGACTAATGTTCGTATGGTCTAGTACTCGACCCTCTTCCGCTCCAAACCATGGCTGTATTTCAAGTTATTTCTGGCAGTCTCTTCGCCACTGGAACCACTGACGCAGACTTCTTCACTGTTGTAAGTCCTGCTATTGACGGGACTAGCATTCAGGGCCTAGCAGGCAACGACACTGTTGAGATCGCCGGCAGTAACTCAGCAACTGCTGTGTTCGTCGAGCTTGCCGGTGGCGCTGACACAATCTCATTCTCCTCAGGTGGCTACCAGCTCTCCACCATTTTGGGTGGTGCAGGCGCAGACACTATCAATTTTCTCTTAAGTGGAGGACTTTTCGAACGCTCTACCGTAGACGGAGGTTTAGGTAATGACTCTATTTTCCTCGGTACCAGTGCCGACTTCTCATCTTCTCGTGTAGTACTTGGCGGTGGTGCTGACACGATCACCATGATCTCTGGAAACATCTCCAACACTTTCATTGGAGCTGGTTCAGGTGACGACGTACTGAATTTGGGTGTTGGTGGTGCAGGTGCTTCGGGAAATCTCGCTGAGATCCTCGGAGGTGGTGGCAATGACTTGATCACCTATTCAGGACGAGTCGGTGGTGCTGGTCTTGACATCAACGGCGACTCCAGTGCAAACGGTGGTGGTGCTGACACCATTACCTTCGATGCCATTCTTTCTGGTTCAACAGTCAGAGGTAAAGGTGGAGCCGATCGGATCACCGTTACCCTTGGTGCAGCTGGTAATGCTTCTGAAATCCTCGGCAACGCAGGTGGTGATTTCCTCCAAGTGAGTGCTGGCCTCCTCTCAACTGGAAACTTAGTTGGAGGTGGCGCAGGCAACGACACTATTGTCTTCTCTGGTGCTGTTTTATTCGATGAGGCTTCAATTGTAGCCGGGGGTGGTGCCGACAGCATCACAATTTCAGATCCTGGTGCATTCTCTGGTTATATTTATGGTGGTGTTGGTGCAGACAGTATTACTGTTATAACTGGCGAACAAGTTGCCGGTCCTGGATTTGCATATACTGACTTCTCTGAGTCCACAGCCACTAATATGGATGTGATTACTGCAGGTGCGACGTTTGAGTCTGGTAATGGACTCTCTGCAGGTATGATCTTCAGCGTTAGCGCTGTCACTTTGACTCTGACGACAGGTGCTGTTGCTGGAGCAGATTTCACTTCCAATGACTTCGACGGTGTACTTTCAGGTGCTGTCTTCTCTGATAATGCTGCCGGCACAACAGCAGCTGGTATAACTGCTCGAGTTGCGCTGCTCGATAGTGCAACTTCCACCCTCGGAGAAACCTTCATATTCGAAGCCGGTACTGGCAAGTTCCTGTTCATTCAGGGCGGATCTACTGGAATTGGTGATGATTTGGTGGTTAATTTCGCATCCGGCGGTGCTCTTTCTGATACAAATACTATTACCTTTGGCTCTGGTACTATTACCCTCGGTAACGCCTAAAACATAAATTAGTGACGATCCCCCCTCCACTGAGGGGGGTTTTTTTTTGCAAAATCTCACCGATCAGAATCATAAGGGCACAAACACACGGGGGATATCTGTGGTGCAATGATAAGCAAAAAACAAAATATCAATACAACCAGCTTCCAGTCACAATGCCAAATTGCCATTGTCAAAAACTAAAGCGCTTCGCCTAAAGAAAAATTTTTATGACCAACAGAATGCGAAGCCTAAAGCACCAAGTAATCGTTTGAATTAAGAAGCTGCCTACCAGTAATTACATTTATAAACAACTTATTGATCTATCAAAAAAGTAATTGAATACTACTTAATTACGATATTGATACAATGCACTTAGCGCATTCACAACAGCTAAGAAATTTGAATTTTGCTTCATTATCCCTACAATGTGGCTCTCGCTAAGTTGATCTATCATTTAGGTCAGTTTAATTAGCAGTAAAGCCGAGTTAATTGGTGAAAGGATTAAAATACGTAATTAGCGATGAAGCGGACCTTGCACAGCATAAATTAGTATAATTCGTACATAGTTAAGCGAAGACGCAGAAGAAGATCCTTATTTTATTAGTAAAAGTGCTTCCATCAGGATCGATATCAATACTAAGATATTATATTAATCTTGATAAAGGTGCAAATATTTGTGCCTTACGATGAATTTTTTATTATTCGCCCTGTTGTTGATATAAAGCCGCATAACGCTGACCAGCTTTCATTAAATCAATGTGTGTACCCTGTTCGACCAAGCGACCTTCATGCATCACCAAAATCAAATTACTGTTGCGAATTGAACTCAAGCGGTGGGTTATGAACAAGACGGTTCGTCCTTCAGACCAGCTTTGGAGATTTAAACATAATTGACGCTCAGTATTGTAATCGAGGGCGCTCGTCGCTTCATCCATCACCAACAACTGAGGATTGGACAGAATAGTTCGTGCAATAGCTATGCGCTGTCGCTGTCCACCACTAAGGTTTCCCCCTCTCTCTGCCAAAGGAGTTGCATAGCCCTGACCCAAACCCATGATGAAATCGTGAGCACACGCTATTTTTGCCGCTGTAATAATCGCTTCAGTGTCTGCCTGAGGATCATTCAAGGCAATGTTTTCGGCAACACTACCTTCAAAAAGCAATGAATCCTGAGGGACAATACCAATCTGCCGACGAAGGCTTGACAGGTTAACTTTGGCAATATCGTAATCATCAATAAAAATCCTTCCATCATCAGGTTGGTAGAGCTTGGGAATCAACTTGGTCAACGTGCTTTTACCACTGCCGCTTTGACCCACAATCCCCACAAAGCTTCCAGGAGCAATAGCAAGATCAACAGAATCGATCTGATAAGGCCCCTTCTTGCCAAATCGGAAACGAACTCCTTCAAAACGAATCGAGCCTTCGATTGGTGGCATGGAAATCTGGCCGATTTCATCCTCGCTGGAAAGCTCGGGATTCTGATCCAAGATGTCGCTGAGGCGTTCCATCGATAGCTGTACGGACTGAAAACCTTGATATAACCCCGACAACTGAAGCAAAGGACCGGTGACATTACCGGAAATGATGCGGAAGGCAATCAACATGCCAAGGGTGAGTTCACCTTGCAACACAAGCCCCATACCGATCCACAGCACAAGAAGGCCACTGACCTGATTGAGAAATTTTCCGATTTCCCCTGAGGTTGCTCCTAAGGCCGTGCTCTTGAAACCTTCAGACACGAATTGGCGGTAACGGTCCTGCCATTTCCAGCGGGCGGTGAGCTCGAAGTGCTGAGCTTTTACCGTTTGAATGCCACCAAGGATTTCAATCAAGTGGCTTTGGGTGCGG
The DNA here is from genome assembly GCA_003211535.1 of Synechococcus sp. AG-670-A05. Taxonomy (GTDB): domain Bacteria; phylum Cyanobacteriota; class Cyanobacteriia; order PCC-6307; family Cyanobiaceae; genus Parasynechococcus. The sequence continues at coordinate 6,670 of QCSJ01000070.1, forward strand.
GCCGAGGCCATAGCCCGCTTGCGAATCAAGCTCTTGTAGATCGGTGCCACACCAAAAACCAACAGCACGTACAGAGGGAAGGTGCTAAGAGCAATCGCCGTCAGGAAGGGCGAATACATCAACATCACAACCAGATACAAGAGCGCAAAAATGATGTTGAGCACGCTCACAAGCGCGGTTCCGGTAAGGAAACCACGAATCGTGTTCAATTCTCCCAGTCGCTGAGAGAGTTCCCCCACCGGCCGTTTTTCGAAATAGGTGAGCGGCAGTGCCAACAATCGGTCGATCACAGCTGTACCAAGGGTGAGATCCATCCGATCCGTGGTGTCCACAAAGATATATGTGCGCAACGCCATCAGCACGCCCTGGAATAAGGCCAGCACCACCATCACCGAACCGAGTACATTCAAACTGCTGAGATTTCCCTGGCTAAGCACTTTGTCGATGATCTGCTGAATCAACAGCGGAATCGCCAGACCAAACAACTGGGCCAACAGCGAAGCCACAAACACCAGGATCAGTGAACGCTTGTACTTACCAAGCAACGGCGTGAACCAGTTCCAACCGAATCGGCTGCGCGGAGTGCTGGCGATTCGACGGGGAGAAGCAAATTTCAAAGTCTCTCCCAGAGCTGCCTTGAGAGTTTCATCGGATTCGCGCACAAGACCGCGGTGCGGATGACCAAGCACCGCGGTACCGCCAGTTTGGGCAAACAACACGACCGGCACCCCCTCCAAGAGGAATACCGCAGGCGCCTCAACACTCAGCAAATGTTGAGTGTCCACAAGGCCCAACTGGCAATTCAACCCTAACAACTCCAGCAGACCCGCCAATAGCTCCAAGGAGAGCGCTTTATCGCGCCGAAACTGAGCCTCAAGCACTTTCGCAATAGCATCCCGTCGGAACGGCACCTGCTGCTGCAGAGCTACCATCTCACAAACGGCCAAGGCCTCATCGAGCTGCCCCCGGCCACGCACCTCTGGGAAGCGCTCCTCCAGCACCAAATGGTCGCCCTCCAGGATGCCCAGCTGCTCAAGAGATTGGCCTGGACGCTCGAAAAAAGGCTTCACACGATCATCTGAAGCTACGACGTTCACCTTGTTACTAGAATGTGAATCACCCTCTTGCTCGACCCCAATCAAGCGATAGGGCAGCTGAAACCCTGGACGCAATGGCAGAGTGTCACCCTGCTGAACCACTTGGCCCACAGCCATACCAGGGACTCCAGCAGTGCTCAACAGCCACAGAACTTCGCTGGGTACTGCAGCGGGCGGGGAAAACGGCATACCTGCTTCGGCTGACGCCGTCCAACTCCGGTCGGAATCGCCCATAGCCTGCAACTGCTTTTGCCATCCCGTAACCAGCTGTGCATCCGCAGCTGCCATCTGTTGCAGCACTGCATCCAGCTCGTGAACGCTGCGCAGTTGCGTTAATGCCGAAAAGAAGCGAGTGTTGGCTTCCAGGCAAGCCACAAATGTTTTGGCTGGCAACCCCAGCAACAATGTGTCCTCCGAGGCCAGCACCCACTCGCACGGTGAAGCACGCAGCAGCGAAACCCAGCCGAGTAATTGACCTTTCCCCCTTCGATCGAGAGTCCTGGATCCTTGAGGAGTCTCCGCCAGCAATCGCACAGTGCCGCTCAGCACGAGGAACACCTGACTCGGCATGGTGTCTTGGCGAAGGATGCGTTGCCCCTGCCGGCACCGCAAAAGAGATGCGTCTGAAAACAGACTCTCTTGCTCGTCTGCCGTCAAACATATGAAGGGAGGTTGTTGAACGATGCTTTTCAGAACTGCATCAAGGGAAGCAGAAGATTCGTTAGCGGTCACAACGACTCCTGTTTAGTCAATGAGCCTAGGAGACCCTCAAGGTGGGACGTCATTCCATCCAACCATTGCTGAAGCTCCAAATCCAACAACTTCAGTGCTGTGGCTTCGCCCAACTCAGCGGGGACAAAACTGACCAACTGAACGATCACAAATTGTTCAC
>QCSJ01000071.1 GCA_003211535.1 Synechococcus sp. AG-670-A05
TTCGCGATAGCTGCCTACCGGCCTGCCTTCTCAACAATAATTTTCAGCCAAGGTCGACAGTGGGCATTGGTAGCTAACTCAAGGCCCTACTTCTGAGCTGCATTGTGAATGGATCTCACGAGCATCGGGTCATCCCGTTCCGCCCCGATGAACAGCAGGTGGAGCTGGGCCGGGCCATCAACAAACTGGCGATGGATCCCCTCGAGAAGGTGGGTCTTCGCTGGCCCTAGTTTGCGGGTGCAGGCGTCTGAGTCGTTGACTCAACCGAATCCCAGAACAAACCGTCGATCGGGTTGTCTGGACTTCTCTCCAGCTGTGAGGAACGCGAGGTGATCCGTCGCGGGGTCATACACCGTGTAGTGCTGATAACCACCGATGCCGATCACGCTGCGCTTGGGGACGGCCTGTCCCTGGTTGGTTTCACCGGCATGGTCTTTGACATGGGATTGAAGCTCACCACTAGTGAGCTCAAGGCGGAACTGACGTTGGCTACGAGCCGTGAACAATCGATTGACATCCAGACGGGTCAGCCGATCCAGGAGGATCAACGGTGAGGTGTCTTCCGTAAGCTGGTCGCTGACATCCGCTGAGCTGCCGTGGATCAGGGCGCAGTCCAGTTCGATGAAGCCGAACTGCAGTGATGCCAACCAGTTGAGATGGCTTGGATCCACTGAGGCCAGAAGCTGGTTGACCCCGTCATCTCCCTGAAGCTGACGAAGGCTATCAGCTTTGCGTTCACCGCGGTATCCGCTTTCGGCCAGGAGCTGTTCCTCCCACCAGCCATAGATGCAGTCGGGGGCGAGATCTGCGGGCTTGGGTTGCCGCAACCTCTCCAACAATGCATTGCAGTTGCGATGCGGGCCAATCAGATCTCCGAGAACGAACAGATTGGCGATGCCTCGCTGCCGCTTCAAATCCTTCTGGATTTGTTCATAGAGATCCAGGTCTCCTTGGAGACCACTCACCAGGGCCCAACGTTTCATTAGCGCTCACACACGTGGCTGGCGTCTTCTGCGCGCTCGGCGTACTCAAATCCATGGCTCAGCCGCCAGGCGAAGACCTCTGGCAAGCCGGTCTGAACGATGGCCTGGCATGTTTTGTCGACGTCGTAATTCACCTCGCGGATGGTGACGGCTCCGGTGTCGTCGTTGTGTACGACATAGGTGGCTTTGGTGCTGCCGTGGCGTGGTTCCCCGACTGATCCCGCGTTGACGATGCGTCGCATCGGAAGCTTGAGCTCCCGTTCCGTGGCAGGGCTGTTTCCACGCTGCTGCACTTTGACACGAATGCTGCCTCCACTCAGTTCTCGAACGTAGGGCTGATGGGTGTGGCCACAGAACAGGGTTTCAGCTCCGGCAGTTTCCACCCGTTCAAGGGCGGCAAAGGCATTCATGTCCGGCAGCAGATATTCGTGCTGACTGTTGGGGCTGCCATGCACGAACAACAACTTGTCGCGCCGCAGAGTCATCGGCAATTCGGCCAGAAACGCCTTGTTCTCTTCGGTGATGGTGTCGGCGGTCCAATGGTGAGCGCGATGCCCGCGTCGTTCCGCCAGCTGCGAGGGGTAACTGCACTCGCAGGCATTTAAACCGTCAATGATGTCTTCGTCCCAGCAGCCCTGACAGGTGGGAATACCCCGCTGACGCACCAATTCAATGACTTCATTCGGTTGTGGGCCATACCCCACGAGATCACCAAGGCAGGTGATCGTTTCAATGCCCTGGGCATCGATGTCGTCAAGAACAGCTTCGACAGCGGCGAGGTTGGCGTGCAGGCAGGAGATGACGGCGTGGTTCATACCAATCAGGCTTGTAGCGGGGTGGTGGGTTGCTGGGAGCGGAGCTGTTGTTGCTGCATCTCGAGCACCTCGTCGGTCAGGAGGCAGTCGTTGATGGTTGATTGAATTCCTGGTGGGTTAAGGGCTTTGCCTTGCACCACCAACTCGGAGGTGCGACTGGGGCGCCCTTTCGGAGTTGCGGTGCTGTTCAGGGGTAGAAATTGCGACCCCTGTTGGCTCACCATCCAATTGCAGAAGAACGATCGGCCGTCGGGAAGGTTCATCAACGCTTTGGCCCGATACACATCGCCATAGGCTCCATTGACGAGTTCAAACCAGAAACTGCTGAGGCTGTCGGGATCCCAAACGCAGCCCACAAGACTGTGATGCCATGCCTCCAATCGGCTGAATTCAAGGGTGTCCTGGCTGGGCAGTTCGGGGTCGCGACCGAAGTGCAAAATCTGCGTTGGTTGCAATTGCAGGCTCTCGAGGTGTGCCTGCACCTGTGCTCCATAGCCGTTGATGCCCTCGTGTTCAGGCCTGCGAAATTGTTGCACCTCGATCACGGTGAGCTGGTCATCATCGTCGTGGTCCTGCCCCTGCTCATGGCGCTGTGCCGACAGAAGCTCTGGGATCTGATCCTGCAGCCAGGTCTGGTCAATGCCGCTGTCGAGCCCTTGTTCCAAACCGTCAGGACTGTCGCCTGTGAGGCGAATGTAGGAGCAGGACCCGTGGTGGGATTGCAGTGTTTGCAGTGCCCATTGGGTTTTTCCGCACCCTGGAGGCCCTGAGACCAGGCACACCCGCTGCTTCAACGATTCCCCCCTTGTCATTGGGAATGATTCCCATTATTGCGTCTACCATGGCCTATGGCCATAACTAGGAGGTACTCTTCAGGAGTTTTTACGGAGTGCGCTTCATCCATAACCCGCTAAGGTTTTGATAATCGAGGGACGGTTGTGATACAGATATTGGAAAAGGTCACGCTTGTATTGGCCGACCTCGCGTTAATCGTTTATCTAGCTGAAAAGGGGTCAGGATTGGTGCGCGAACGCCGCAAGATCTCGCGCCTCTTCAATTACCATCCCGAGATGCGGGGTGTAAATCCAGATGAAGACAGTCTTTTTGTGTTTAAAAGCGATGATTGCCTGAAGGATTTTGTCCTGCAGAACAATGAGCCCGGAACGGATGAGCCTTTCTACGTTCAAGATGAGGATCTTGATCAAGACTGAATTGGTATCAATTCTGTGATGATTGGGGACAAGGGGATGGAGGAATGGACCGATGAATTTATCCAGAATGCTCAGCAGGAGCTCGTGGCGATGGTGAAGGATTGGCAATTCGATTACGGCCCCTCAGATGATGAGTGTGCCGCCATGCTTCTGTGGATGGTGTTGCGGCTGAAGCCTGATCTCAACGTTGGCATCGATGAGATGAAGTGTTTGGCTGCCGATGCTTTTTCTAAAAGACTAGAAATAAAACCAGAATCTCCTTGAGAATCGCCAAAGTTCTCGAGACGTACCCTTAAAGCAAAAACCACCTATGACTCTTCTCATCTATAAACTTTCTCACTGCACAAACGTGGGGCTATCCATCACAGAGAGCGGACACTAAGAAGTTGAGTTGTCCTGAAAGCCACAACACTTGCAACGTCGCGGCTGGAGAAGAGCTCAACGCCAAAAAGCAGGTCGTGAAAATAGCTCCGGTGGTCAAGCCAACGCCCATCACGATCAGCGCCGTGAGTTACTGCTTGTAGGTCAGAGGACGGTTGTAGACAAAAAGGCGCTTCGCCTTTGGCTGCATCTCGATTCTCACGTTCTGCACCTCGAACTAGCGCGTGACAACAGGCCATTGCACTCATCCGCCAAGTGCTATGCACTTCGTCCTCACATTCGGTCGACCAAGCCGCCAAGGCAAAGCGCTTAATGCCGATGGTTTTGTGCCCTAAAGGTACACAAACTGAGTTCACTGAGATCGGAGGCGTTCATGAGAAACAACGGTCCAACCGAGCAGATCCCAGAAGCAGACTGACTTTCTGGCCCCTGCTCCAACAGTCTCAAAATTGATCTGGGTTGGTCCTTTGGTAGGCATGCATTGGTCCGCCACGCCATTCGACGCTACGAGTGCACTGTCTCAGGTGCCCTAGGAGAAAACGAACCATCCTCTAGAGCAAATGACCCCATGGCAACTCAAGCCAGAAGCTTCGACCCTCTCTCTTCAGCACTGATGGTTTGAACGATGCACAAACGAGCAAGCTAGGCCGTCTCTTCAACCTGGGAGGGGCGGCCTCCTCCTAGTAGATGACATTTGTCCCACCTCTGTTGATCGATATTTGTTGGACATCAGCCCCTACAAGCGAACCTGTCCCTCATTAAAGAAAAGCTCGAGGGCAAGTGGTTTCAGAACTACTTTTACGTTTAAGAGACAATTCAGAAAGCTAGACAATTGACTGTTCATCAGAAACAGTACGCTCCAGTTCCAGTATTTCTATTTTTTGCAGAATAGGACCACAGTGAATGCAGGAACTTAGATTTGGAGGGAGAAATTTATTATAGTAGAGCATCAATCGATAGATTTCGATCTGTTCTTCGAGGTGCAAGTTCACAACAAATGGGGCCAAGTGGCGCAAATTGTGGCGGGTTCACATCGTGTTTGCGCTGGCAGGACCGAACAATGTCCGGGACTCGACAACACAAACCTAGTACTCAGTTACAAGTCACCCCCCGCAGTGCTGGCACAGGGATTCAACAATTTAAGTTTATAGAGATAAAGCGTACTCCGACTTTTAGTGATTCTTTATACAAAGGGCGATTAAGTTGTCTGCTCGATGCTGGATTGCTTTCTTGCTTGGCTACTTACTTACTACTTCTTGATATTTATCAGTTGTTCGGCTATGGTTCGGTTATCTCATTCACGCAGTGCTTCCAAAACTGGCGAAAAATAGTAGTTCATTTCAATCTATCCAATGACTACCGAAATTCGTAATTGGGCTGTTATTGCCGCTGCCATGGAAGCCAAAGGTGCAACCAACAGTCAAATGTATATACGTGCAAAGGCGTTAGCGAAAGGAAAGCTCGACCCAATGCCCACAAGCTCACCGGAGGCACCTTACAGTATTTCTGCTGTTTGAAATCTACTTATCTTTGCGTCCTGTTTCATAAAAAGGGCGCTACCTCTCATCAATCATGACTAATTATCACTTATCGATGGAGCAGCGGTTCCATCTCGAAGCAGCTTTTCGTGAAATCGATGCATGCATGGATATGGAAAAGCTCAAGGAACTCACAAAGCAAATTATTACGTCTCAAGAAAATGACAAGACATTTGCACGTGAGGCGATGGTACAACATAAGAAGGAGATGGAGTTCGCAGTATCAAAGAAATTTGGGTTTAGATAAAAAAGTATACGAGTCAATAAGACTGGCTACAAAGGGTAAGTGATGAGAAAAGTCTTCAGAGTTGGACAACTTGACATAGCGTTCAGATAAAGACACTGAAATTCTCACTAACAACGTCATAGATCACCTCTAACCAACACTAGCTCTTGAAATAGACGACTTGCCTAACAAAGCCACGTGTAAAAATTGCTGGCCATCACGCGATACATTATTCACGACACCATCAACGAAATGAATCTCGATCCTACTGTTGCAGCAGAAGTAATTGAAGCATTCACAGGTGCAGGTTTGCTGTGATTGATTAGTAGCTAACTAACTATTGGTTGTAGTAGTTCAAGTTCTCCATAGAAGAGAGCAATGGCCCAACGATGTCCACGCAAAGGATGGTGGTGAGATGCAGTTCGTTGAGCATCTTTTCCTCCTTGCTCTGATTTTGGTGTAGGACAAATAGTCAGCATTTGTAGCATTTTTACAAGCTTGAATGGAGTGGAAATCGGCCACCAAAGCCGGTAGGCTCAACTCAGAGCTTGAGAGGCGCGTTTGCGGTGTTCTTGATGACCGTAACGCTGCTGCTGATCAAAGAGATCGCCTACAACGACAGTTGGAAGCCAGGGAGGTTGTTTGATGGCCAATATTTTGGATCACGTCCCAGATGTGACCTTGCTGGATGGTCTTGACCATTGGCCTGCCACAGCAACGCAGCAACACTATTGCAAGCTGACCAGAGAATTGGCAGCTGACACCGTTGCTCGGATGCACCTGGAACCTGGTGCAGAGGCCGAAGTTATTGCTGCTTTCACCGCAGCGGGGTTGCTCTGAACTCAGGGGTAGTCGGATGGCTTTTTTTCTCATTTTCAGACTTGGGCGCAAAGGTTTCAGGAGATACTCATTGCTGCTCGGCAAGAAGCCGAATCTTCTTACTAAGTTTTTGATCAGGCAGACCAGCAGCAGCAATCAGCGCCATTGGCTCAAACAGAAAACCGCCTAGAGCCCATGTGATCCCGTTGTGATCTTTGGACGCTGCAGTAACTCCTGCGCAATAGCCATTCGCCCTGGAACCTGTTATTCCCTAAACATATCTTCAAAAATCTTCTCTAAATTTTTCTACACATGCGAGCCGTAAATATAGTGCACCCAATATAAAATTTTAGGATGAGGTCAACTATTTTAGATTACGATTCAACCCGCTACAACTTCAGGAAGTGGGCTTGCGAGGTGCTGGGTGTCAAGGACTTGGAGGCAATTCATTCTCTAAATAAAGTCAGAACTTTAAATATCAGTCCAACCTCCAATCAGTTGTCGAGATCGTTCTCGTCAATTGCAGAAATCTATAAATCGTTTATAGTGGAGGTACTGGACAAGGAAATTGGTGGTATTACTGGTTACCAGAGCCCGCCGTCGTTTCGCTTTCATTACAACGGACTAGGAAGCAGCGTCTTTCATCGTGATAGAGATTTTGGTGTTGAACAGGGCAGGATTAATGCTTGGGTGCCATTGACTAATGTATGGGGAGACAATTCTCTTTGGATTGAAGGGAAAGAAAGTGCAGAAGATCACCAGCCCATAACGATGCGGTTTGGTCAGATACTTCTTTTTGATGGAGTAAATATCAGCCATGGATCAAAAATCAATACGACATCATCAACGCGCGTTAGTTTTGATTTCCGGCTTCTTCCTGGCGCAGGCCCTCCTCGTCCAGCTTCATACTGAGACATTTCAACGAATATGATATTTATTACAAATTATTTTTAGATAGCAAAATTTTCGGGCATTCTAGAATTAAGAAAAACTGTTTGGATAGATGCAGCTCGGGATCATCACAAAGAAGAACGCGATGAGAAGAGCATCCATCTGCTTTCAGTCACCGCCACCTAGATAGCCATGACCACGAAGCACCAGATCCGACAGCGCACCAATGACGCCGTAAAGCTGCTGGGCGGCATCCTCGACAGCCGTGATGAAGCCGTTGATCTACGTGATCGCTTGCAGCGGGAACCTGCGGCAAGATACTTAAGCTCAATGAACATCTTCGATGGCATCTGTTCTGAAGGCTTCATCCTCGATGGCCTCTATGATTGGCCCTGGCAGGAAACGCGAGAGGAATGGTTCCGTATCACTCGTGAGCTGGTCGCTCGCACCATTGCCGACATGGACCTAGACCCTACTGTTGGCGCAGAAGTAATCGAAGCCTTCACTGGTGCAGGTTTGCTGTGAATGATCAGGAGCTAACTAACTAGTGGTTGTTTTGCAGTAGCTCGAGCTCTCCATAGAAAAGAGTCATGGCCCCAACGATGGCCACGCAAAGGGTGGTATTGAGAAGCAGTTCGTTGAGTATCTCTTCCTCCTTGTCTTTGACATTGGTCTAAGACAAAAAGTCAGCACCTGTAGCTGTTATCTTAAGCCTGAATGTGGTGAAAACCGGTCAGCAGGACCGGCAGACTTAGATCCGTTGTGCTGCAGTCGTTCTAAACAAAAAGGCACCTCCAAACCGGCGGACAAGGGGTGCCGATGTAAATCCATTGAACTGCAGTCGATCTAAGGGATTTGACCCCTTATAAGCGACGGACAACGCCTACCCGACTAAGCCTTTGCCATGGCGAACGATCGAGGTCACTTCGTTAGTGGTGTCATTCACCACCATGTACGTGCACATCTTTGCCTTGGACTTGGTGCGAGCACAGATGTACGCCTTGAACTCTGTTTTGAAAGACATCTCTTTAACCCAACGATCGGGAGCTTCTTGCTGGAGGACGCAGTACAAATGTCTCTTGGCCTAGATCCTTTTGGTAGCAACGGCCACAGCTCCGAAATCCCAAGTTTCAGATTCCACACAGTTAACTCCCGGACATGTCCGGATGACACCCGGACAAAACTGCCTTTTCGCTTGTAAGCCGTCGGCAACACTGCCTATCTCAGCAAACATAGGCTTAAGGCCACACCAATGTCAGCTGTGATCCTCCTCCAATCGCTTAGGTGATTTAAATAAGCCGTCACGCCAAACAGCGAGGTCCCGCAGAGGCTTGAGAAGTTTCGTCAGCGCGACAGTGGATTCAGGAATCATTGATCGTCGCTCCACAACCTTGACGCGGCAAAACGCCAAGCGAAGATTGTACTTGCAGAGGCACTGAACGCAAGAAGTGCGATCAGCATCTGGGAAGTATTAATAGG
>QCSJ01000072.1 GCA_003211535.1 Synechococcus sp. AG-670-A05
GCCATGCAAGTGCGGTCAAGCCCTAGTTTTGATTGGATGTCGGCATCCATGGCCGCTGCGCTTACGAAGGTAAGACAACTGGGGGCGAGGGCTTTGCCGAAAGCGCCGAACATCGGCCGGCCGTGCACTGGGCCGGGGGTGGGAATCGAGGCGTTGGCGTCGCCCATCTGGGCCCAGACAATTGAACCGCCCTTGACCACCAGTTCCGGGCGAATGCCGAAAAAGCCTGGTTTCCACAGTACAAGATCGGCGAGCTTGCCGGTTTCGATCGACCCCACTTCGGTACTGATGCCGTGGGCCAACGCCGGGTTGATAGTCACCTTGGCGATGTAGCGCTTGAGGCGGTGGTTGTCGTTGCGAGTGGAGTCTTCCGGTAACGCACCGCGCTGCACCTTCATCTTGTGGGCGGTCTGGAAGGTGCGGGTGATCACCTCGCCAACGCGGCCCATAGCCTGGGAGTCGCTGGCGATGATCGAAAAGGCGCCGAGGTCGTGAAGGATGTCTTCGGCTGCGATCGTTTCGCGTCGGATCCGTGATTCGGCAAAGGCCACGTCTTCGGGGATCTTCGGGTCGAGGTGGTGGCACACCATCAGCATGTCGAGGTGCTCCTCGAGCGTGTTGCGGGTGTAAGGCCGGGTGGGATTGGTGCTGCTGGGCAGCACGTTGGCTTCACCGCAGATCTTGATGATGTCCGGGGCATGGCCGCCGCCGGCACCTTCGGTGTGGAAGGTGTGAATGGTGCGTCCCTTAATAGCGGCGATCGTGTCTTCCACGAAGCCGGCTTCATTCAAGGTGTCGGTGTGAATGCAGACCTGCACATCCATTCGATCGGCCACCGAGAGGCAGGCATCGATGGTGGCTGGCGTCGTCCCCCAGTCTTCGTGCAGCTTCAGGCCGCAGGCGCCGGCGCGCACCTGTTCTTCCAGGGCTTCCGGGGTGCTGGCGTTGCCCTTGCCGAAAAAGCCCAGGTTCACCGGCATACCCTCAGCGGCCTGGAGCATCCGCCCGATGTGGAAGGCGCCGGGGGTGCAGGTGGTGGCGTTGGTGCCTGTTGCTGGTCCGGTGCCGCCGCCCATAAGGGTGGTCACGCCGCTGGCCAGGGCCGTTTCGATCTGCTGGGGGCAGATGAAGTGGATGTGGGTGTCAATGCCACCGGCCGTGAGGATGTGTCCTTCCCCGGCGATGGCTTCGGTGCCGGGACCCACCACGATCGTCACCCCTTCCTGTGTGTCGGGGTTGCCGGCTTTGCCGATGCCGACGATCCGGCCGTCCTTGAGGCCGACATCGGCTTTGACGATGCCCCACCAGTCGAGGATCAGTGCATTGGTGATCACAGTGTCGACGGCACCCTCGGCTCGAGGGGTCTGGGATTGGCCCATGCCATCGCGGATCACCTTGCCGCCGCCGAACTTCACCTCATCGCCATAGACGGTGTAGTCCTTCTCGACTTCGAGGATCAATTCGGTGTCGGCCAGGCGAACCCGGTCGCCAGTGGTGGGTCCGTAGGTCTCGGCGTAGGCCTGGCGGGAGATGCGGAAGGGCATGGGTCAGGCGTCTAGGGGTCCGTTGATCTGGCCGTTGAAACCGATCACCCGACGATTGCCGGCGAAGGGAATCAGGTTCACGTCGCGGCTGTCACCTGGTTCGAAGCGGATGGCGGTGCCGGCGGGGATGTCGAGCCGTTGACCGCGGGCTGAGGCCCGGTCGAACTGCAGGGCGGCGTTGGCTTCGGCGAAGTGGAAATGAGAGCCCACCTGCACCGGTCGGTCGCCGCTGTTGGAGACGCTTAGCGTGGTGACGGGACGGCCTGCATTCAGTTCCAGTTCACCCGGTTCGGGAAGCAGATCGCCTGGAATGAGTGGTGCCATGGGTTCTGCCTCAGCGAATCGGGTCGTGAAGGGTGACGAGCTTGGTGCCATCGGGGAAGACGGCCTCGATCTGCACCTCATAGACGAGCTCGGGCACGCCCTCCATCACCTGGTCCTGACGCAGCCAGGTGGTGCCCTCCTGCATGAGCTCCGCCACGCTCTTGCCGTCGCGGGCCCCCTCCAGTACTAGAAAACTGAGCCAGGCCACCGCTTCGGGGTGGTTGAGCTTCAAACCTCTATTGAGTCGCCGTTCCGCCAGCAAGGCAGCGGTAACGATCAGGAGCTTGTCCTTTTCCTGGGGACTGAGGTGCATGGCGAAGCTCGCTCTTTTTCAGTGTGTCTCCGCTGCAGCCTTGAAAGCGTTCACAGTGGACGTTTGTCGGCGTAGAGGCTGTTCCTGCAGGGGCCAGAACCTGGGTATGCGAGGCCTTGTCAGGCCACGGAGTGTTCGCGTTTGCTCCCAGATTCGGCTGAACCAGAAGCGGGCATCGCGGCTGGAATCGCCGCAATAGCGGGCGATCAGGCCCTGATTCAGGGCGCCGCATTGCATCTTGCCCGTCAAACCCTCTCGGTCGGCCCGCGCTCCCTCCAGCAGCGTTGCCGTTGTTTCGGCACCCATAGCCATCGGCCCGGCCCAAACCAGTGTTCCGAAAACCGGGGAGCCTCCCAATCCATGCGGGCTGTCCAGGTTGGTGCCGCCGAGTTCCACGCGATCCGCCACCTCCCAGGTTGAGCTGCTGGCCGTGAGGCGCTGAATGGTGAGGCTCGATCGCCAACGTCCCTGCTGCAGGGTTTCACCGGCGGCGGTTCGACCCAAGCGCACGATCTCTGCACTGAGGAAGGAGGCGTCCTGGGGCAGGGTCACCGTCAGCTGCTGCTCGAACAAAGCATCGGCGTACAGCACCAGTTCCTGCGGTAGCCATTCGAGATCACTTCCGCTGGCCAGCAAGCAGCGCACATGTTGATGGGCAAAGCAACCCTCAGGCTGCAGTCTGCTGCGGCCGATCGACCCGTAAACCTTCTGCGCCGCTACACTTGTAATTAAGCTCCGGCTGTTGGCTCCAAGCTTGATTTCGAGGCTGAGTTGATCACCGCCTACCAGGCCTCCTGCTGTGTGCAGCACCGGCAGCTCGCAGCGTCCGTCATCGCCAAGTTCACTGCGGAGCAACTTAAACGGAGCTCTGCAGCCCCCCTGGTGTCGAGTGTTGCCGTTGGTGGAATGAAACTGCAGGACACAGCGGCCGTGCCAAGGATCAAGACGTTGCATGGCCTCACGCTCCGCCGCAACCGCCTTCAACTCTGTAGCAATCCACACCAAAGTGCTACTGCTTGATCGGCACGCTTTCTTTGTGGACCTGGACAAGAGGTGCTAGTGATGGATGCAGTGGTCGTGTTGGAGCAGCGTCTGCTGAATCGCAGCGCCACGGCAACACTGCAGTTGCCGTTAACGGCCGAAGAGCGCACTGTGCTGCGCGGCCGTCGCACCACTTCCTGCGGTCATTATGTGCTGCTTCAGTTGCCGCGTGAGGGATCGCTGCAACCTGGTGATCTACTGGGGGATGAGTCTTGTTCGACCATTGTGGAGGTGACGGCAGCACCGGAAGCGTTGTTGCGGGTGCAGGGATCGCATCCCCTTGAATTGTTGCAAGCCGCTTATCACTTGGGTAATCGCCATGTCGCCCTGGAGCTGCATGAGCAGGAGCTGTTGCTGCCTGAAGATTCCGTTCTCGCAGCGATGTTGAAAGGGCGCGGTTTGACGGTCAGCCGCTGCCTGCAGCCGTTTGCGCCCGAGGGCGGTGCCTATGGAGGTCATCAGCACGGATGACCTCCCTGGCGTTGTTGCAACTGGTCAGCCCGGCCTTGCCCGTGGGTGCCTTCAGCTACTCAGAGGGTCTGGAGGTGTTGATTCAGGGGGGCTTCATCGCCGATGAGCAGTCCATACAGGCTTGGTTGGAGGCTGAACTACAACGGGGCGCGGTGCGGCTGGAAGCAGCGGCATTAAGGCCTCTGGGGGAGACCCTTGTGGCTTGGTCAACGCAAGCCGACGCTGCGGCCAAGGAGCGTTTGATCGATCTGGATGGTTGGCTGTTGGCCACCCGTGAAGCCGCGGAGCTGAGAGCCCAGCTGCGTCAGATGGGGATGTCGCTGCTGCAGTTGATGTCTGATATGGGGCACGATCTGCCTGAACCCGTGCTCTTGAGTTGGCCGGCGGCCTGGGCTTGGGCAGCTGTGGGCTTGTCGGTTCCAGCGGGAGAGATGGTGGAGGGGTACCTCTACTCCTGGGTTGCCAATCAGCTCAGTGCTGCGGTGCGGCTGTTGCCGTTGGGTCCGTCCCGTGCCCAGGTTCTGCAACAGCGGCTGCTGCCGTTGATTGCCTCGCAAGCGCAGCTGCTCCAGGCGGCTGATCCGCAGCAGCTCTGGAGCAGCGGTGTAGGTGCGGGGATGGCACAGCTCGCCCATGCTGAGCTGTATTCCCGCTTGTTCCGGAGTTGATGAGCAGCAAACTGCGCCTGGGGGTGGCCGGCCCAGTCGGTTCCGGTAAGACCGCGTTGGTGGAGGCGCTCTGTCGCCGCTTGCGCGACGACCTGCAGCTCGCTGTGGTCACTAATGACATCTATACCCAGGAGGATGCACAGTTCCTCACCCGTGCCGGTGCCCTGGACTCAGAGAGGATTCGTGGGGTGGAGACCGGTGGTTGCCCTCATACGGCAATCCGCGAGGACTGCTCGATCAATAGAGCCGCCGTGGCGGAACTGGAGGCGCAGTTTCCAGACCTGGATCTTGTTCTGGTTGAGAGCGGTGGCGACAACCTTGCTGCGAGCTTCAGTCCGGAATTGGTGGATCTATGCATCTATGTGATCGACGTGGCGGCCGGTGACAAGATCCCCCGCAAAGGAGGGCCTGGCATTACCCGCTCTGATCTATTGGTGATCAACAAAATTGATCTTGCTTCAAAGGTCGGCGCTGACCTTGCGGTGATGGAACAGGACACCAGGCGGATGCGTGGAGATCGGCCCTGGTGCTTCACCAACCTCCACAGCGGTGAAGGCCTGGCCCAGGTGGTGGACTTTTTGTTACAACAGCTACCGAACTAGCTGTCAAAAACTTTGGAATCAACAAAAGGTGCGAATGAATACATTGATGCGCTTGTTGCTATCCATACCTTCAGTAGACGCCCATTGGCGGTCTTTGTTTCTTCGCGTGTCTTTCGGGAAATGATCAGTTCACTCTCAAAGCGGGTCCTCACTGGCTTCGCTGCCACGGCTGTCGGCGTCACCATGACGGCCTGCGGCGGCGGTGGTGATTCTGCCGGTGACGGTTTCGACGGCACAATCAAAGTTGGCATTCTCCACTCCCTGAGTGGGACCATGGCTATCTCCGAAACAACCCTCAAAGAGGTTGAGGAGATGGCAATCCAGGAGATAAACGACGCTGGTGGCGTCACAGTCGACGGCAAGTCGTACAAAATTACCTACGTCTCTGAAGACGGAGCTTCTGATTGGCCCACCTTCGCTGAGAAGTCTCAGAAGCTGATCGACGCAGACAAAGTTGCTGTTGTGTTCGGTGGCTGGACCTCAGCCAGCCGTAAGGCCATGCTTCCCGTATATGAAGCCAAGGATCACTTCCTGTTCTACCCCATTCAATACGAGGGCCAGGAGTGTTCCAAGAACATTTTCTATACCGGCGCTGTTCCTAACCAGCAGGCGGAACCAGCTGTTGACTGGCTGTTCGACAACTTTGCCGACAAGTACGGTAAAAAAGTGTATCTCGTCGGTTCTGACTACGTCTATCCTCGTACGGCGAACACCATTATTAAAGAGCAGGTCAAGAGCCTGGGTGGCGTAACCGTGGGTGAGGACTACATCCCCCTTGGCAACACTGAAGTTGCACCGATTATCGCCAAGATCAAGACGGAGTTCCCTGACGGTGGAATTATCATCAACACTTTGAATGGTGACTCCAACGTTGCTCTGTTCAAGCAGTTCAAAGCAGCTGGCATCACCCCCGACAAATATCCGATCATGTCCTTCTCCATCGCGGAAGAAGAGATTCGTCAGATTGGTCCTGACTTTGTCGGCGGCACCTATGCGGCATGGAACTACTTTATGTCCCTTGGAACACCTGCTTCCAATGCCTTCAATGAGGCCTTCATTGAAATGTATGGCGATGATCGGGTGACCAATGACCCGATGGAATCTGCTTACAACATGGTCTACCTCTGGAAGGCTGCTGTTGAGAAGGCTGGTACCTACGAGGATTTGGATGCTGTTCGTGATGCCTTGATCGGTATCAAAATGGATGCTCCTCAGGGTCCCATCGAGATGTATCCCAATCACCACATCTCGCAGACTGTTCGTATTGGGGAAGCTAAGGCCGACGGCCAGTTTGAAATCCTCTGGGATAGCATGACTCCCGTTGCTCCGATCACCTGGAACCAATACGTACCTGAAACCAAAGGCTTTGCATGCGACTGGACTCTTGATCGTCCTGACGCCGGCAAGTTCAAGATGTGATTCTTGATTCAGAAATTTATTCCTAGGTGGATCAAACTAAGTTTGATCCACCTTTTTTTTATGATGAAACTATGGAGCTAGTTTTTTCGCAGATTCTTGACGGCTTAAGCATCGGTTCAGTGCTTTTGCTCGCAGCGACTGGCTTAGCAATCGTTTTTGGGTTGATGGGTGTGATCAATCTCGCCCACGGTGAATTCATGATGCTTGGTGCTTATGTCACGTTTGTGGTTCAGAATCTATTCCGCCCACTTGGTGGCATTGGTTTCGAGCTCTATTACATCGTGGCGCTCGTCGCATCTTTTGTTGTGACTGCACTTGTCGGTGTCTTGTTAGAACGCACATTAATCCGGCGATTGTACGGGCGACCCCTTGAAACCCTTCTGGCCACATGGGGCGTCAGCCTGATCCTTATTCAGTTCGTCCGCAGTGTTTCTTTGGCCATGGTGCTTGGAATCGCTGTGGCTGCATTAATTGGTTTGGTGGCTCAACGCTTTATGCCTATGTCATTGAAACAAGCATCGTTTTCAGGTTATCTCGGAGGTGCTGTTTGGGCTGTGGCAGGGGTGCTGGGGATTTTCTCGATTAATATTTTTGTTTCTTTTGGTCGTTTCTTCAAAAATCCCTGGTTCGGACCTCGAAATCTTGACGTCACTCCCCCGAAGTGGCTTCAAGGTAGTTGGGGATCAATCGCTGGAATCGAGCTGCCAGGGATCAGGATTTTCATCATTGTGTTGTCGGCACTTTTGCTCGCGGCCGTTGCATGGTTCCTGACAAAAAGCGTCTGGGGAGTCCGAATCCGTTCGGTGACCCAGAACCGTGAAATGAGTAATTGTTTGGGCATACCGACCGACAGCGTTGACAGCATCACCTTTGGGATCGGATCAGGTTTGGCTGGCGTTGCTGGTTGTGCCATCACCCTTCTGGGGTCTGTTGGCCCCAATCTCGGAGGATCCTATATCGTTTCCTGCTTCATGGTGATCGTTCTCGGCGGTGTTGGAAATCTCGTTGGAACAGTGATCTCTTCAATGATGCTGGGAATTATTCAGTCCATTATTGGCTCTGGTTCGTTGCTACTTGCGTTCCCCGGCATGCCTTCAGGCTTGCAAGCTGTAACTGAGTTTTTTGCTACAACAAGTATGTCTTTGGTACTCGTATTTATCTTTATCATTGCCTTCCTTCAGTTTAAGCCAACCGGCATGTTCCCTCAAAAGGGACGCTCAGTTGATGCTTAACGATCTTACGAATTTACTATGAAACTCTTTAAGCGGCTGATCCCTTGGATCCTTTTGGCTTTCGCATTCTTCATTCTGCCAGCCATGGCTGAGAATGATCTATTTGGATTTTCTCAATTCAGACTAAATCTGTTTGGTCGTTATTTCTCCCTTGCTTTCGTTGCACTCGGTATTGACCTGATTTGGGGTTATACCGGCTTACTAAGTCTTGGCCAGGGTATTTTCTTTTCACTTGGTGGTTATGCTATCGCTATGCACCTCTTGTTGGTGACAAAGAATGATTTTACGACGGGTGCAAATGGTCTTCCAAAGTTTTTTGAGAACTATGGAGTAGATCAACTACCATTCTTCTGGGAACCCTTCTGGTCTTTCCCTGTTTCTATCATCGCCATTTTCATCGTGCCGTCAATTGTGGCGGGTTTGGTTGGTTATCTAATCTTCAGGAATAGAATCAAGGGCGTCTATTTTTCAATTATTACTCAAGCTTCCTTAATGGTTTTTTACCACTTCTTTAATGGTCAACAGAAGCTTGTTAATGG
>QCSJ01000073.1 GCA_003211535.1 Synechococcus sp. AG-670-A05
GTTGCTGCTGCTCTGCTCTTCAGTCCGACTGCAGCACTCGCCCACCACCAACCGACGATCGCCGAGACCTCTCGTGCCTTCCGATGTAAGGAGACATATGTCCCCGGATACGCCAACGGAAATGGACACTGGGTCAAAGGCGGAATCCGTTTGAGGAAGGAGCGGATCGCTTGTGCCCCTGGTGGGTATGGAGTCGCTCATGCTCCACACCACTACGGGCACCCTTCTGCGTAACCAGTTCCCTACCCCCAGCAGCTGCAGGCAGGGCAACCGATCGTGGTGAATAGTCATGCTCCACAGCGTTGCGGTGGGACCCTTGCGCGAATGGGACTGAGCGGGATCCTTGGTGGAGTTGCTGGTCGCTACGCCGTGGGAGGCAGGAAGCCGAACAAGACGATCCTGGGGTCCTCAATCGGTGCTGCTGCTGGTGCGCTCACAGGGAGGGCAACATGTTGAGATTGATCCTTCTTGTGGCAGCAGGATTGCTGTTTTGGACCAGTCCGCTCGCAAGGGTCATGGGCGTTGATCTACTCCGCTCAACGGCAGACCTCCTCGAACCGGAAGACGCCGACAAAGAGCGACAGAAGATTCAGGGGACCTTGGATCAACTAATCGGTCGTCTTCCTTTCCCCCTCAAGGGCGAAGAGGAGTAATTCGATCTACTGATCGCATGAGTCAAGGTCATTTCCGCATTGAAGAACTGAATCTATTTAAGGAATGGCACCTCCATGCGACAGCAGCGTCCCTGGAGATTGCCTCTGAATCAGCGAGGGAGATCGCCAGAAAGATCGGAAGGCGAACCCGAGTGTTGGACAAGAAGGGAGCAGTCCTGATGGAGGTGGTTCCAAAAAAATGCTGCCCCTCAAGAGGCAGCAGCAATCTTGGAATCAATCCAGTCCTCGATCTGGTGCTTGACCCAGACCACTTGGTTGGATCCGATCTGGATCTGTCGTGGGAAGGTCCCAGCAGCGACCTGGCGATAGATGCTGGAGCGGGACAGGGCGGTCATTTCCTTGCCCTTTGGATGGCGTAAGAACCTTGCTTCTCGCCTCATGGGTCATAACTCCCAGAAACCTTTTCCACTTCTACGCTTAGGGTTTGTCTTTTCCCAAAGGTTGTCGTCAAAATGTAGTCAAAAAGATTTTCTACATTTTCGCATTCCGTTTTAGAAAGGCACATTCCCCATTTGCCTTCGCCTTTCAGTAAATCAAACCCCTTCGCGCTGAAATCAAGATCCCAACCGATTACAGCACAAGCGTTGAGAAACTTAGAAAGATGAAGGTCTTCGTATTGCCTTCCATTGAGTTGGATATCGCAGTTTTCCCCTTATTTGATAAGGCGGAAGGGAAACTCTTTTGCTAAATTAGTGGCTGATCGGAACTTTTTCCATGAATAAGTACGGGTGCAATTAGACGAGGCGTAGCGAAAGGCATTTTGAATCCAAATAAAGAAAATATGCCTATGGTGTATTTACCAATAGGGTTTTAAGTCGGTATGTCGACCCTTCGATATTTGATTTTTATTTGTCCCGTCAGCGGTGGGATATACCGGGATCCAGAGGGGTTTTCTGGATCAGATATTGGACCTTTCGGTCGGGGATTTATTCAGTTGACGGCAGAAGAGGAACTTTTCCCCGTTTCCATGCTTCTAAAGTGGGTGGGGAGGGCGATCCATGGGTCAGTTGGGGTGAGTGCTGCTTAGAATATTGATACGATCAAAAGGTGAGTAATTTTGAGGGGGATATAAACATTCTTCTATTTGATACTTTGCCGTAGAGGGGGACCAAGAGGGACTGAAGAGCGTCTCCTGGAATCGCAAAAGCAGGCATCAAAAAACCGGGTCAGAAGTCCGGTCAAATAGAGAAACAACCTTGAGAGTAAAGAATCAAGGGAAAGGACTGACCTCTCACTTTTTACTTAGTCAAGATCTGCGTAGGATCCGTCCGAATAATGGACTCCACGCATATAGGTTCTTGTACTGGGATTATAGTTTTTTGATAAATCGATTCTTCCTCTCTTGCATTGTTATTATTTCTCTCTACCCTGAACTTTACTTCGTCCCATTTTAGATTACATCTTTTCGCAATTCATTTGCCTTTGCTTTTGTGTTTTCATATCCACGGATTCCTATTGCTAATACCCGATTAGTTTTCTTATGAAATAGGTAGTAGGTATTTTCAGAATCCTCATAGTAGAGTTGGTTCCCTCCAATATGAATACCATTCTCTCCACTAGTGTCTGGTTCTGGATCTGAATGAACGGAAACTCTTGTCGCATTACAATCAACTCCCGCCATTATCGTTTTCTTTGCTGATCGTTTTGGAAGTGAAGTTGATACACCAACTCTTTTGATTGCTTCCTGTGCTTCTCGTCTGTATTGGGAAAATGTTTTCATCGTTCTGTTTGTTTAGTATGCTGTTCCGCTTGTAATCTTGTGATAATGAACTGGATTGATAATCTGAATATGAGGAGGGACTTCACAATGAACGAAGTTTGTTTCTCCTCTGATTCTGATCTTCATTGCTATTTGATCTCTTTGTAGAAAGGGGTCTTATATTCTTTTGGATTATCAGGATTGATATATGAGTATTGTTTTTGAGGGAACTGACCTTAGTAGATTCCCATATCGAAGTTATTCATCTCACCTCTTTACGTTGTATTTTTCTTGGATCAAGATTTCGACAAGTTCATTAATAGATCTGATCCTCATCTTTTTCATAACCTCTTTCGCCATTTGCTTATGGACTTCAGGTATTTTTGGTTGAGTTGTTTTCTATTGCCTGGTATTGTTCTTGGACTTCGATTTTGAGAAGATCTAATCTATGCTTTTTTATTTCACCCTGTAGATACTTTTTCTGAATCTCCTTTTCTGTATCCTCCATCAGATCATCTATCAACTCATCAAGATATTTGATCTTTTCGCATAGGATCCTTATTTCATTTTTTAGGACTGCTTTGAGTTCATAGTAGTTTTTTCCTATAAGTGTTTTTGTCAGTTGCGAGTAGTTGCATCCTTGGTGATCCATAAGTGCAGATTCCATATCAAATAGTGTCTAATTCTCATATCCGCCATAACTGACTGATCTCTTGTCTTGTTTTGTTTTTGATTCTGGATAAAACATCTTTCTTTGGTGTGTATAAAGTTCTTGTAAAAGGTTGTTTGTTTTTTGATTTTATTCTTTTAGTAATCGGTCTTACGTGAAGAGGCGATTCATATTTGTTTAAACATAAGGCAATACTTACTCCATATTGTTTCAATACTAATTTATGTGGAATCTTTTTTGACTTGGTTCCTTTGGGTCTCCATGAACTCTGGAAACTCAAAAATCATCTCCACTCTATCTATACCAGTTTCATATTTGATCCTGACTAAATATTTCCATTCAGAAACATTTGACTGAATAAAATCATCAAGATAAAATATAAAAGCGAAATAACATTTATTAGGATACGAGTTTTATGAAGACGAATCAATCGAATATCTATTATTTCTACAAATGGGTCAGGAGAAAGGTGGTCGTCAGAAAACAGACCTCTTCTCCAGAAAGGTCTATTTCGACGGGTGCCGCTACCCCTCCTATGGGAAGTCCAAGGCAGTCATGAAAAGGAGCAGGCGCAACGACGCTTTCCTGCTCCTTTGTCCCGTCGATACCTTCTCTCTAAAGGTCCTGACCCTTCATGACCTCATCAAGCGTTGTGGAACTCCTGCCTTGTTTGAGGAATGGAGGAAGGCACGCTGGAAAAAGGCCTATTCGGAGGACTAGTTGCCGATCAAAAATCGCCGAAGGTAGAAGCGATTAGAGATTTCGTTCGCCAAGACCCTTCAGTTCTTCCAGCAGGACCCTGTTGAGTCGGTCACCGCATCCGACGACCATCTGGGGATAAATGGTTCCTTGTCGGTATGGGGCATAAGCAGCAGCACAGACCTCCCGGGTTGCTGCTTTCCATTTCTTCAAGGTTGCTGGGTTGAGTTGCTCCTTGAGTGCCTGGTTCGACTCCTCCCACTTTTGAGAGGCACAGAACCTCATCTCATAAGTCGTCAGACCAGGGCACTCGATCTCTGGTTCCTCTGCCTTCACAGGCATCACAGGCAGCAGCAACGAACGAAATAGATCGGCGACCGCTAGCAGGGAAAACAGGAACAGCAGGCGGTTCCGTTGATTGGTGTGGAGGGATTTGCCGCTCAACGCTTCCTCCGGTTCGCTTTTCTGGTTCCCCCGTATTGGTAGTCGGGTTTCTTTGACTGGACCTTCCAGCACTCGGGGCAGGCGAACCTCCACACCGGTGAGGCAGCAGTTCTGATCCGGTATTGGATTGGTCCCTCTTTGCCGCAGTAGTCGCACTTCACCAAACAGACCCTCGACCTTTCCCCGTAGAGAACTCTTCTAGAGGTGCGGCAACAGCACCAGACGGCATAGAGCAGCAATCGCCAGCAGGGAAACCAGGGTCACCATCCGGTTTCTCTGGTTGGTCTGAAGGTCCTGGCGACTACCCATCAGACAGAAGCGATTTCCATCCCTGCTTCCAGCAGAGCATTCGACCAAGCAGTCATGAACGCTCGCCTCTCCTCCATGTGGTCGTGGCGGTCATAGATCCCCCGGATCTTGTCCCGCATCTTCCACCCCCCGTTCAGACCACAAATCAGATCAGGGAAACGACAGACCTCCTGACCCAGCGTCCTGACGGTTGATCGCATCCCGTGTGCCTGCAGGCGATCTTTGTATCCCAAGGCGGTCCTCACGACCTGTTCTGACGGTTCCCCTACTCCTCAGAGCCCAGCACCAGGAGGACGCTAGTAAGGGCGACAAGTCACGAGAGGGCACTGGACCTCTGAGGAGAGGGCACCTCAGGGGTCTTTTTTTACTCATGCCCATTGCGCAGAAGAACAAGACGCAATTAGAACAGACGTACTATCAGTTCTGGATCATGCGTGAAGGATGGTTAGTCGACCCTGGCACCAACTTGGTATGGCGGTTTCATCGGGATGACAAGGCATGGGTCCGTGACCCGAAGGTGTTCATGGACCGTGGAATGGCGATGCCCAACGGAGAACCACCCCTGCTTAAGGAACGCAGACACGTCCCTCAGGAGGACGCCGAGACGATCTGGCGGAACCTCAAGTCCATGGGATGGAAGCGATCAGAACCGCTATGGGGTGCCTCAGCAGAACCCTGACGAGTAGGCACAAAAAAGGCAGGACGCGTGAACGCCCTTCCCCGATGAGCACCTATTTGATTGGTCAGAGCAGGTCTTGCACCACGACCTGACCAACCGCTGAACCAATCTCTCGACCCCTGAGGTCTCCGTCCTGAATATGGATTCCTCCATAGAGACGAGACCTACCTGCGTCTGCTGCTGCATCCCACAAGGTCTCCCACTGAAGAGTGATGGGTTTGCCGTTGTAGTCCTCGAATTCCATCTGTGAGGTGGTGTGCTGTCCGATCAGGTCTCTCTCACCGTCACCATCCAGGTCATGCATTCCCCGACTGACTCCATCAAGGAACTGTTCAGACCCGAAGAACTCTTCCAGGACTGTTGCTGCGGCATAGGCGAACCCGCTGTGTCCTGAGGTGTATTCGGGAAATGCAGGAGTGACGAAGGTCACGTCTTGGTATGGACGCCACTCACTCCCTGGAATCAGTTTTGACCCTTGATTGGGTCCTGCCCATGCAGTGATCTGGTCGTTCCTGAAGAGTTCTCGTATCGCACTCTGAGGTCGGACGAAGTTGTGGGTGTATTTGGCATCCCATACAGCAATACCGACATCAAACATTGCTGCGTTTAAAGCATGAAAGAGTTTGATGTCCTCCTTCAATGAGTTTCCATCGCGGGCACAGAGGTCTAAAGCAATCTCATTCCAGTGCCCTGGCGGAGTACTTGTTTGAGGTCCATCCGCCCAATATTCCGCAGTGACCTTCTGTTTTGGTGTCAGTGTCGAACCGATATCGACAACCTCTGAAAACTGTTTTCGAAACGCAGCGTCACCAGTAGATTTATTCCCTAATGCATCGATGTAGGGAGAATCATCACCAAATCGTGGATGCGCTAGATCAACTTAGTCCCTGACTCCCGGAGCACTTGATACCCGTTGAGGATACGCCAAAAGAAAGACTGGCGATGCGTCAAGAAGGATCTCCTGAGAGACTATCCTTTTTTGGCAATTCGTAAAAGCACCCGCAGGGAAGCGTCAAAGTGGCAAGAAGGACCAGAACCCTACACGGCAAAGTGAAAATGCTATTGGTTCAAGATATTCAACCAAAAAAATTTAGATTAATTATCAAGATATAGTCTGCAGTCTTTCTTGTTGAAACTGATGGGTCCATCGCTTAATACTAATTGTCGTAAGGTGATTCCCAATGGTATTTGCAGATATTCTTGCTATTAGGAATCTACACATTTCAGCTTGAGAATTTTGCGAAGTAAACGAGTGATTTACTGACGTATTTTTAGAGGATCCGTCATTGTGCTCGCATAACCCATGGATTATGTTGACTGGTTGTGTTTCTCTGTAAATATCCCAAGACGCCAGTACACCTTGAACTGCGGTCTTGATGTTCAGCGCCGGTTGCTCAAATTCAAGAGTGATCTGTTTGGGATGCATCAAGAATGGAAGTTCAATAAGCAGAATATAATGACCTATTTGAAAAGGTTCATCTTTACAGGCAATCTCTTCCCCCGGATTAAAAGCTGTACCTGTATGCCAGTTGGGAATGTCACTGACTACTATATTACATTCAGAACTTACCTGCTCCTGCTGTAGCAATTGGTAGTGCGATCTTATGCGAGAAAATGCTCCGTCAACTTGTTGATTAAGAAAGGCGTTTAACGCATTTCCTATTTTTGATGGCGGCAAGCAGAGATGATGATGGTCGTAATAAATACCAGGTATTTCTTTCAAAGTTTTTTGGTTTACCACTTTATCAAATAAAGTGAAAAAGTAAAAACCATTAGTGCGACATTCTTGGTTCAAAGAATCATTAATGTAGGCGCACAAATCGTTACGCTCAACTGCCGATATTATTGAAGGTAACTCTCCTCCACCGCAGTGTGGTCCAGAAACCATCACATGATACCCCTTGCTTTTAAGAGCCTTTAAAAATTCTATATACCTAGCAATTGAAGCATCAGCTGTGCTTTTTATGCTTTGAGATTTCCTCTTGGCAATCTGAAAGATGTGATTGCGAATATCTACCTCGCCAAATTCAAAAATCAGAACACTATTTTGTGGGTTAATAGTTTCAAGTGCTGAATTAATCGTTTGGAAGTGTTTTGTCCTCGAATTTGGATCTCCAATACTGAACATTGTTCCCGCTCCACACACTATGACAGTCGTATTAGGTGATGCAAGATGTAGTCTTGAATGACTGACTCCGAACACGTATCTGTGAAATGTGGAGATTTCCGCCAAATCTCTTTCTTTTTGTATATTTGGTACGCTTAGATTGTTGAGCAGTTGTTGATCTAAAGGTTTTATTGGTTGTTTGATCTGGCCCCTGAGTATTAAAGCTGCATGTTGCAATAACGTGCTATCAATCTGTTTGGTTTTGCTGTTTTTGAGGATATATTCCTTAAGGCAAGTTTCTGCTAGATGATTCTTTTTCGAAATGCTGTATTCGAGAAAAGATGCGAATGTTCTATCAGAATATCTTTTGTTATCTGCCTTCAAATAAATCTCAAGATACTGTTTTTTTAACACTTCCGATTGATTTAAAGCGTAGGAATTTATAATTGCACCAATTGCTGCTGGGTAGTTTTTTGTTTGAAAAAGTGCTATTCCAAGACCTTGGTAGGATTGCCAGTTTTCTTTCATAGCGATCGACTTGTTAAATGCGTCAATTGCTGCTGGATAGTTTTTTGTGAGAAAGAGTGCCGAACCAAGACCTTGGTAAGACTCCCAGTGTTCGTTTAAAGCGATCGACTTATTTAATGCGTCAATTGCTGCTGAATAGTTATTTGTACGAAACAGTGTCCAACCAAGACCTTGATAGGAATGCCATTGTTCTTTTAAATAGATCG
>QCSJ01000074.1 GCA_003211535.1 Synechococcus sp. AG-670-A05
CACCAGCAATAGTTTGTATTTCTTGCGACCTTCGACATAAACTACAGACAGGATCATTTAGATGCTGTCTCTTAGTGAGAGAGAGTGATGCTTCAAAGCGGGGGTGGGTGGGACCTACCTTTTTTTGGCATTCGTAAACGCCACTCACAGCAACTGCTTCTGCTTGGAGAGAGTTGTTCCACTGATGCCAAGCCAGCACTTTCGACGCATCAGTACCTTTTTTTACTGGTGGCATTCCCTGCCGCTTTTTTTCATGCCCTCCCTGGGGGGCTGCCGCTGAACCTTGATTGGGATCGTTTTAGAGGAGACTGGTAGGGCAGTTCTGAGAAGATTCTCGTTACCAGGAATCAATCCTTAACTTACCTACCGCTGACCTACCGCAAGGAGTGAAATCAAATCTCAGATGAGCCGTATTTTGAACGCGATATCTAGTTTCTCTACTTAGCGTGACGATACGTTCAACTCTAAATAACGTTCTCCGTCGTCTCGCTAAAAACAAGGCGGCACCCAGATTCGAACTGGGGATAAAGGATTTGCAATCCTCTGCCTTACCACTTGGCCATGCCGCCGATCGGGAACGGCCGTTCCCATCAGGAAATCGTATCAGCCACAACGATGAGGGACTTCTGGTGGTCTGCAACGGCCATGGAGAGGATCTGATCGCTCTGCGGGTGCTCGAACAACTGCATGCCCAGTGCCCTGCCCTGAAGCTGGAAGTGCTGCCCCTTGTCGGTCAGGGGCGCGTCTTTGACGATGCGGTTCAGAACGGCTGGCTGCAACGAATCGGTCCGGCGGCAACTCTTCCCAGTGGAGGTTTCAGCAACCAGAGCATCAACGGACTACTTACGGATCTCAAAGCCGGCCTCCCTTTACTCAGCTGGCAACAGTGGTGCTTGATCGGTCAACGGGCCCGCGCTGGTCTAAAGCTGCTGGCGATCGGCGATCTCCTACCGCTACTGATGGTCTGGAGCAGCGGATCCCAATACGGGTTCATTGGCACACCGAAAAGCGACTACACCTGGTGCAGCCGCCCGGGTCGGAGCCTCAGCGATCGATACCACCGGCTCAAAGGCAGCGAATGGGATCCATGGGAATGGATGCTGATGCGAGCAGCACGCTGCCAGCTGGTGGCCATGCGCGACGGCTTGACGGCCCGCGGACTGCAACGCCATGGCGTACAAGCCCTGGCGCCCGGCAATCCGATGATGGATGGCCTGGCGAAAGATGATGTTCCCGCCAGCCTCAGACGCTGCAGGCGGGTCCTGTTGCTTTGCGGAAGCCGCGTGCCGGAGGCTGTCCGAAACTTTCACCGGCTGCTGGACGGCGTCTGCCGGCTGCAGGCCGACCAGCCGATTGCAGTTCTGGTTGCCGTCGGCAGTCAACCAAGCCTGGATCAACTTGAACCGATCCTTCGCGATCAACAGTTCCGCCGCGGCCTGCCTCCCTCCGACCAGCTCAATGCAGCGGCCTGCTGGGTGAAGGGCCCTCTGCTGGTGCTGGTCGGCGTGAAATGTTTCCACAGCTGGGCCGGCTGGGCGGAAGCTGGCGTGGCCACCGCCGGCACCGCTACGGAGCAACTGGTGGGGCTGGGGATTCCGGCCCTCTCACTGCCAGGGCTCGGGCCGCAGTTCCAATGGTCTTTCGCACGGCGACAGAGCCGCCTGCTGGGGGGAGCCGTGCACCCCTGCAGCTCCCCGGCTGAGCTCCAGCTTCGGCTGCAACAGCTGCTGGACAATCCGCAGCTGCGCGAACGCCTCGGCAGGATCGGCCAACGACGGATGGGGCCTCCGGGCGGTAGTGCCCGCCTTGCCAGGCTGATCCTGGGACGGCTGCACGGATACTGAAGGACCGCCGCTGGGAACCATGGCAGCAATTCAGGACTCAACATTCGTCAAGCTTTGCGCCCAACTGGCCAGCCGACTGAGCATCAGCCTGGCTAGTGCCCGGCGCCAGGTGGATCAGGCGGCAGCCCAGGAAGGCAAGCGTGATCTGGAGGGGCGTCGAGCAATGGCCCAATCCATGCTCGATTCCCTTGAAGGCGGTGACGAGGACAGTGCAAACCGCTTAACTTCACTTCTGAGTGCGAGTGAAGAAGACTGCAACTTCATGCTCGAGGACTGAACTTGCCTCTCAGTGCTCGAAGGTCTGGTTGAAGCGCATCCGATCCAGATCCGCGATCACAGGTATGCATCCGAAGCAGCGCTTCGCCAGATCCCAGCGCCCCTCACGACGAAGCATGCCTTCCAGCTTCTGGCGTGCCGGCAGCAGATAGCGCACGTCGTTGGCGGCGTAGGCGAGCTGAGCGTCACTGAGCTCATCCACACGGCCCCAGTCACTGCTCTGGGCACCTTTGTCCAGCTCAATGCCGACGAGCTCCATCACCAGGTCCTTCAAACCATGGCGAGGCGTGTAGGTGCGGCCGAGCCGGCTTCCCACCTTGGTGCAAAAGATAGGGCTGACGGCAATGCCGAGTCCACTTGCCAGAGCTGCCACATCGAATCGGGCGAAGTGGAAGACTTTCTCCACGGAGGCCGCCTCCAGGAGCCGCTTCAGGTTCGGCGCCGAGGTCTGACCAAGGCCGATCCGAACGCAGGAGACCCGATCGTCGGCATCAGCAATCTGAACGAGGCAGAGACGATCGCGGCCATGGATCAACCCCATCGCTTCGGTATCCACTGCCAGAGCGGGCATGCGAAGGTATCGATCGGCCCACACCGCATCCAGATCGCCGTCAAAGACGGCGAATTCAGCGGGCGAAGGAAGCGGGTCGGCCATGGGGATACGGAGTCTTGAGCTCCACTCTGGCTGGCGACAGCGAGAAGCAAGCGCCGAAGAGCATCAGAAATTTCCTCTTGAATCTCAAAATGAGATCGACTTTGATAGAACCAGCGCTTCTGTTGCTGTGTTCTCCCGCCGCAAGCCTTCCAGGACCTGCCTGGCCGACATCGAACATTACTTCCGCCAGCCACCACCACAGTTCCTGGATCTGGAACTGGCGGTGTGCTGGGTGCTCGAATGCCTGCTGAAAGACGACAGCTATCCCTCCGGGCTGCTGCAGAAACTGATGCGCGAGGAGCCCCAGCTGCGGCTTTCCGAGACAGTGCTCCAGCAGGCCTTGGACTTTTTGGAGCAACAGGGCTCAATTAGCACTTACACCCAGCGCTGCCCGAGCCGTGGTCGTCCCCGCCGGATGCTGCATCTGATGCCGGATGCCAGGAGTCAGGCCGAACAGCTGATGTCCCCATGGCACAGCTGGCTGGAATCTCACAGGCTGGTGTTGAACTGACGCGATCAAAGACGGCTTAGAACAGTTCAATCCGAGAGCTAGTTCATGCCTGCGAGCTTTCAATCCACCCTGCTGCTGACCATCCTGCTGGCGATTGGCCTGGTGTTTTTTCTGCGCGCCGCGAGCAAGGACAGAACAACCGTTGTGGATGTGCACTCCCCCAAGCCAGCCCTGGAGGTGTTGAGCGGCCTCAGCGACTGGCTAGAGCAGCGAGGCTGGATCCGGGATGGAGGTGACGCTGATCGGCAGGTCTTGCGCTTCCGGGGGGTCGTTGCCGCCAGCCAACCGCTGGCCGTGTTGTTGTCCTTTCTGGCCGCCATCGGTGGAACCTGTTTCGGCCTAGTGCTTCGCCAGCTGGCTTCCCAGCTCAGCTGGTGGCCGCTGATGCTGATCCTGCTCGGCCCTTTGGCCGGGGTTGTCTACAGCAGGCGGGCTGCCCGCACCGAAGCGCTGGAACTGCAACTCCTGCAGGAACATAATGATGACGGCATCACTGTTCGTCTCCGCGCTCACCGCGATGAGTTGATTGCCATCGAGCTGGAACTGGCCGACAAATTCCAGCTCTCCAGTGACGGCTCTTTGCTGTCCTCTCCGATCTGATCAGACGCATGCCCCGGCAAGTCGGCAACCTTCGTGGACGGCGCACCAGCCTTGTCGCCCTCGGGGGGCTGACGTTGATGCTGCTGCTCTGCCCCGTCACGACGGCCGAGCAGTTCCAGGCCATCCCAACGACGCAATGCCCCGCCCCCGACAACCCTGATCCCCTTCTGGGCCCCCGCACCCGTATGCCGGGTCGCTGGATCGGGCGGGGTGCTGTCAAACCCGACCTGCCCATCGTGGTGATGGCCGGCCACGCCGATTCCCAGGCCATGGCCAGTGCAGGAACGCCAGGTTTCGCCGTGGACAAGCAGCGTCAGCCCCCGATGGATCCCCGGATGCGGGACGAGCTGTACTGGAATCTGCAGGTGCAGAAGGCTGTGGTGCGGCTGGGGCGAGCCGAAAGGCTCAACATCAGCGCCTACACACCGCCAGCCCTCACCATCCTCAACGACGACGACCCACGAACCAACTGGTCCCAGGCCAAGAAGCGTTCAGCCCGCGGCGACTACATCCTGGAGATCCACTTCGATGCCTACCGGCCCAGCGGGTTCGGATCGGGCCTAATCCCGGCTATCAATCGACCTCTCAATGCTGTGGACGAAAGCCTTGCCCAGGCCTTCGGTCGGTTTCCACGTCTCTTCCGTGGCGGACTCGGCGGTCCCCGTCGTGGCATCGGCATTCTCGAGATCGCGATGCTCGAGCCACCGCTCGAGAACAAGCTTCGCAACCCCAACACCCGCTCTCAGACCCTTGATTGCATTGGCGAGCGGGTGGTGAATGCCCTGGTTCAGGGGATCAGTTGATTGCGCCATGGGGGCGACAGCGATCCTCCAGGGATGCATCACCCAGCCAGTCCTGGGGTTTGGTGAACAACTCCGTCAGTAGAGCTTCTCTGGATCCGGCATCGGCCACATAGCCGTATTCCCAGCGCACTAAGGGCGGCAGTGACATCAAAATCGACTCGGTGCGCCCGTTGGTCTGCAATCCAAAGATCGTACCTCGGTCCCAGACGAGGTTGAACTCCACGTATCGCCCTCGGCGATAGAGCTGGAACTGACGCTCGCGATCGCCATAGTCCATTGAATGCCGCTTCCCAACGATCGGCGCATATGACGGAAGAAAGGCACGGCCGTTGGCCTGACCAAGGGCGAAGAGTTGCTCCCAGTCCAGGGGGCGTGTACCCAGCTGAGCCGACACAGCAGCAGCGGGACTTGAGGGGTCCTGCCCCTTGTAGAGCACACCGCTGGAGTCAAGATAATCGTAGAAGATTCCACCAACCCCGCGGGTCTCGCTGCGGTGCTTCAAAAAGAAGTATTCATCGCACCAGGGCTTGAACACCTTGTGCAGGTCTGGATGGATTGAATCACAAGCCGCCTGGTGGGTGCGATGGAAGTGGCGGGCATCCTCCAGAAAGGGGTAGTAAGGCGTGAGGTCAGCCCCGCCACCAAACCACCAAACCGGGCCGGCCTCGAAATAGCGATAGTTGAGATGAACCGTGGGGATGTAGGGGTTCCGCGGATGCAGAACCATCGAGGTGCCGGTGGCAAACCAGGGATGCCCCTTGGCTTCAGGACGCTGCTTCAGGATCGAAGGTGGCAGCTCCTGGCCTTGCACTTCTGAGAAGTTCACTCCGCCTTGCTCGAAGACCCGGCCCTCACGCATCACCCTGGATCGGCCGCCACCTCCCTCAGGCCTCTCCCAGCTCTCCTCGACGAATGTCCCTTCCCCATCGAGGGACTCCAGACCGGCACAGATCTCGTCCTGCAATCCCATAACCATGGCCCGAGCCCGGCGCCGGGAATCCTCAGGAGGCAGCTCCAACGCAGGCCCAGCAGAACCGTTGTCTTGTGGGCGGCCAAGCAGGCGTCGAACCAGGGAGCGAACCATGAAGCCAGACCAGTCGATCGAAGAACCTAAACAGGTGATGCAAGCCCAAGACAACACTCCGTCAGGGACTGTCACGGGAAGACGCCCCTAGGATCCAGCCCGCAGCAGAACTATCAGATGGTTTCGGTCGAGCAGGTCAACAACGTTCTTGCTCAGATCCAGGACGCGGGAAGCGGTCGTGCCGCAACGGAACTCGGATGGATTGCACAGATCCGGGTGGAGGCTCCCCGCGTTGTCTTCCGGCTCGATCTGCCCGGTTTTGCGCAGGGCCAGCGCGAACGGATCGCCGGCGAGGCCCGTGAAGCATTGCTGACTTTGGACGGGATCGACGACGTTCAGATTGAACTGGGGCAACCCCCCAGCCAGGGGGGAATCGGTCAGGCCGGCCATGGACAACCGGCTGAGCGACAGTCGATCCCAGGCGTTCGCCAGGTGATCGCCATCAGCAGCGGCAAGGGGGGTGTCGGCAAAAGTACGGTGGCCGTGAATCTGGCTTGCGCCCTGGCGCAACAAGGTCTGAGGGTGGGTCTACTCGACGCTGACATCTACGGCCCTAATGCACCGACGATGCTCGGAGTGGCTGATCGCACTCCGGAGGTGCACGGCAGTGGTGCCACGCAGCGCATGGTGCCGATCAAAAGCTGCGGCGTCGCCATGGTCTCGATGGGATTGCTGATCGATGAACACCAGCCTGTGATCTGGCGTGGTCCGATGCTGAACGGCATCATCCGGCAGTTCCTCTATCAGGCCGATTGGGGTGAGCGAGATGTCCTGGTGGTGGATCTTCCCCCCGGCACAGGAGACGCTCAGCTGTCCCTGGCCCAGGCCGTGCCCATGGCCGGCGTCGTCATCGTGACCACACCGCAACAGGTCTCACTGCAGGACGCACGCCGGGGCTTGGCCATGTTCCTGCAACTGGGGATTCCCGTGCTCGGCGTCGCGGAGAACATGAGCGCCTTCATTCCGCCGGACCGGCCCGATCAGCGCTATGCCCTTTTCGGCAGTGGGGGCGGGGCCACCCTCGCGGCGGACTATGACGTGCCGCTTCTGGCTCAGATCCCCATGGAAATGCCCGTTCAGGAAGGGGGCGACAGCGGACGACCCATCGTGATCAGCCGACCGGACTCCGCCAGTGCGATGGAATTTCAGGGACTGGCGCAACGGGTGCTGCAGCAGGTCACCGCAACGGCATAAAGATGACGACCAGCCGCGGACGACGCCAGCGAACCAGGGAGTGGATCCTCTGGGGCGTCCCGCTGGCCTTGGTGGCCGTCGCTGGCGCGCTGATTGCCAGCACCCAACGCCAGGCCGACTACGCCGATTGGTATCACCACTGGATCACGGCCGGTGTTGGGGCCTTGATCGCCCTGGCCCTGGAACGCCTTCCGCTGAGAAGGCTCCAGCCGCTCCTGATCCCGGTTTACGGCCTGACGGTTCTAAGCCTGATCGCAGTACGTGTCGTGGGCACCACCGCCCTGGGGGCGCAGCGCTGGATCAGCATCGGTCCCGTCAATGTTCAGCCGTCCGAATTCGCCAAGATCGCTGTCATTCTGCTGCTTGGGGCCGTTCTTGCTCGTCACCCGGTGGAACGCCCCGTAGATCTGCTGCGACCGCTGGGAGTGATCTCCATCCCTTGGCTGCTTGTGTTCATCCAGCCGGATCTGGGCACATCCCTGGTCTTTGGAGCCCTGATGCTGACGATGCTCTATTGGTCGGGTATGCCGATCGAGTGGGTTGTTCTGCTCCTGTCGCCCCTGCTCACGGCACTTCTGTCGGGACTGCTGCCTTGGGGGATGGCGATCTGGATCCCTCTGATGGCGGTCCTGGCCTTCTGGAGCCTGCCCTGGCGGCGGCTGGCCGCCGCCGTCACCGTTGGCATTCACTCCCTGATGGCTGTGGTGACTCCCTGGCTGTGGATGAACGGTCTCAAGGAATACCAGCGCGATCGCCTGGTGCTGTTCCTAGACCCGTCCCAGGATCCTCTTGGCGGTGGATATCACCTGCTGCAGAGCAGCGTCGGCATCGGTTCCGGCGGGCTTTTCGGCACCGGACTGCTGCAGGGTCAATTGACCAAACTGCGCTTCATTCCCGAACAGCACACCGATTTCATTTTCAGCGCCCTCGGCGAGGAAACCGGATTCATCGGCACGCTGCTTGTGGTGGCGGGCTTTGCATTGCTAATGATGCGTCTGCT
>QCSJ01000075.1 GCA_003211535.1 Synechococcus sp. AG-670-A05
TACATATGTATTAAGACGGCCAGGGGTGTGAAGTCAACGGTCAGTTCTGCGCATCGTTCTGCGCACCTAAGACCGAACGGCCGTAACTACTTAAGTGCTGGCGGTCGATCTCGGCGATTGACCACCTGCTCACTGAGCAGGGGCTCACTTAGCCTGTGGTCACTCCTTGGCAGGGTGTGACCTTGGGCAGTTATTCGGTTCGAGGTCATTTTTCTTGGGCAAATTTATGGTTGCGCTGCTGCGCGATGTGGGCACGCCTGGACCAGATGTGGACACGGCAGGTGTGGTCTATTGACTGACGCCACGCAATACAGAGGAATGCGTAATGGAGGCGCTCGCTAATAACTTGGAGTTCGTATTTCATCTGACCTCCGCAAGCTCTCTACGCACGGAGTCGATGCCGATCATCAACTTGCCGCGCTCGTGGAATTTCTGACGGCAGGTGGTGATGTTCCAGCTGATTGAGCTGGCACCTGTTGGTCCGAAGCACCAATCCTCACCAGCGATCAGAAAGCCGCCGTTACGGTCGCGATAACGCTTCAGCGTTCGGGCGCTATAGCCCAAGGCTGTTGTTGCTGCCGGGGTTGGCAGCCATTCATGATCAGGCACAACAAGATCAGCAATTGTGTTCTCTGCTGATCTCTTGCAGTCGCTTAGGGCGGTTCCTGCTGCCAGGGCCTTTATCGGGTTCCTTTATTTCAAGGAACAATCACCCACTCAGCTGCAATCCGCAATCGTTACGGGAAGAGTGGCCGCATTGAACCCATTTCATGATGCACGGCAGTCGCCGAGGCTTACACGTATAGGGACAAGAGATAGAGCAAATTTTGCTCCGTAATTAATTTCTAGGCGGCTTCGGCGTGTAGGTCAAGGGGTGACAAGGTACCCCCCTCCAAAGTTGTCCTACCTGCTCCAGTAATCCGTTCGACAGCCTCAATCAAGCCAGCCTCATCAATCCACTGCCCATAACTGGCGTGATGCTCCTGTGGAGTGTGCCCGAGCAGCGCAGCAGCATCCCGAATCGACAACGGGCGGTCATAGGACTTGTGCATCCGATACGCACAACCGTGCCGCAGGCTGTACGGCGTCAAACCGGGATTAGCGAGCTGCAGCCCCTCCCAGAACTTGAAGCGTTCGAGCTGCTGCCGGATCTCATCACCAACAGGCTTGAAGCCTTTCTCCTCAACCTCGTTGATGCGGTTCAGCACGGCCTGAGGGAAGCGAATCATCCCGGTGCGCCACATCTTCACCAGACTCTCTCCTTCGCCTTCTCGACCGGGAACGTCGAATGGCAACACCAGCCTGTTCTTCTGTTTCTTCCCGCGGGTGGCTTTATTCCGTTTGCCACCGGGTCGGACTTTCAGATGCCCGTCCTCCCAAATCAGCTGACTGACTTCATGGGGGCGCAGACCATAAATGCCAATAATCCCCACCAGCAACATCAGGCTTAGTCGGTCGGCATCCCTCAGCGCATCCAGCAGGTTGCCCAGGTCATTGGGCAGCACGGGCGGCGTCAGTTTGTCCTCAGTGGGCCTGTCGTCAGTGCCGATCAACTCCCGCACGTCATCGTTATCCAGCGGCTTCCAGCGGGCGTCGTAGCCGTATTCCTTGATCGCGTAGCGAAGCAGCGCACGGACGTTATTGAGCTGCACCACCCGACCTGATCCACCGGGGCGGCAATGCTTGAAATGCTGCCGGGCATAAGCCTTCATCAAGTCCGCTCCGCTCTGGGGGCGTGGCTTCTTCTCCAGGGTCTTCAGCACCCGCTTCATGTGGCAGCTCAGATCGCGCATGGTGGTGGCGCGGTTCACCTGCCGTCGCCTGTCGATGAAGTCATCGATGACGGCCTCCCAGCCGCTGTCCTCGTCCTCTACCGAGCGGGTGATGGTGGGGGTGGCGCTGTCCTTGGCATCTAGTTTCTTTTTGGCCTCAGCCAGCGAGCAGTGGCGCTCGTCCACCAGCTGCTTGAGCTGGCAGACCTTCAGAAAAATGTCCCCGCTGCAGGCCGGGTTCCATGGCACCCCCAGCTGCACCGATTGTCTGGGGTTCTGGTGCTGCTTTCCATCATTGATGCGTCGGGTGAGCTGGGTGTCACCGTTGCGATTAGCGAGACCCCAACCCAGTCCACACCTGTCTTTTATCTGCCCACGAAGGCGGGCGAACCACTTCTGCTGAGGCATGTGCGCAGAAAAATTCCTATGCGCAGAATCATGCGCAGAAATGGGCAGACATGGGACTACCCAGGTAGGACACGATGCGCAGAAGGGCACTAAAAAAGCGGTCTAATAACCGCCAAGAACCCCGTCTAGGACAGTGTTTTGAAGAATGGAGCCAAGGAGACTCGAACTCCTGACCCCCTGCATGCCATGCAGTAGGTTGCTGGCTCGATAACAGCGGTCAATCCCCGGAAATACTAGACCAGAAGCCGTTTCAGCACTAGAGCAAGGCAAAGCAGGCGCACAAGACTTGTGGGTTCTTATTGCTTATTGCAAGGTTTTGGCGCACAATTTGGCGCACAAGCACTGACCATCTGCATCTCTTGACCAAAGTCATCTGGTCCGACAACTTGCGGCAGGTGCTCAAGCGTGAGCACGGCAAAGGTTGGTCAGTCAGAGACCACCGTGGCCGGGTACAGCTGACGCGGATTTTTGAAGACCGCTCACGCAGTGCCGTTTACCTGCCACTGACTTGGACAGCCGATAACGCCACAGCGATCCTTAACACAGTTGCTGCAATCCACGACCTGATGGATTCGCGCAAAGTCAGCCTGAAAGAAGCTGCCAGGTTGAACACTCAGGCATTGGCAGAGCCAGCTACCAGCGCCAAGAAGGTGGCTGACAAAGGTTGGGATGCAGTTGCCGCCGACTTCCTCAAGAGCCGTGGTGACAGGCGCAGCAGCACTCTCAGAGACCTCAAGCTGCGGGTTGAACGTGCCGTTGCGGTAATCAACCAAAAGCCCAAGCCAAGAGACAGCATGAGCGTGTTGGAGGCATATGCAGCCGCATACTTCAATGAAATGGCACCCGGTGGTCAGGGGCGTAAACGAAATCTGAATGACGTCGTGGCATTCCTCCAATTCGCTGTTGATCGTTGCGGTGCACCAGATCGGTTCTTGCCACCACCCAAAGACCGCATCAATGAATTGATCGGCACCAGTCCGACATCAACAACGGAACGACTCACACCACCAATCAAGGCAGATCAATTCACTGCTCTATTGGATGCCTTGGAAGCTGATGGTCGTCATGATCTAAAGCTGGCAGTGGCATTGGTTGGCTATCTCGGTTTGCGCCCTGCAGAGCTGGCAGTGCTGCGAGTTGGTGATGACAGCAAAGCAAGGATCGGCAGCATCAAGCGCAACATCCAAACGATGCAGCAGGCAGACAAGTCACCAAGGTTGGTGATGCCGCTTGAGATTGACGGCAGAAACAACGAAGGTGCTCGTGCCGTTGCACAGTTCGCTAGTGGGCTGGTGAAGTTGCCGAAAGCACTACGCAAGCAGATTGATTTGGTTGAGGAAAAAGGCCGTTTTCAAGACGTTGGTGCTGAATTTGCCCAACAACTTTCGCGCTGTAAGCATTGGCGAGCCATGGTCAAAGCGGACCCGCGCATCACGCCGTACAGCTTGCGCCATGGATTTGCTTGGCGGGCAACAGTTGGCCAACACAAGCTTCCTGTGCGAACTGCTGCAGCATTGATGGGGCACACAATGCAAGTCCACCACAGGCATTATGGCGCTTGGGTTGATGAAGCAGCCATTGAAGAAGCAGTTGGCATGCACAACGCTTCCGTCGCTTGAACTGCGTTTACAAGATTGCCAACTACTTTTCTTGTTAAGTCTTTTGATTTGGTTCTGACGCTTTTGATTTGTCTTCAGGCGGCTTCTTACTTGGTGTTGGAGCTTCCTCGCTAACTGCGGTTGGTTGTTCCCTTGGAGATGATTTCTCATTAGCAGTGCCGGGAGGATTATTGCTTGTTTCTGAATTTTTAATCTTTGTTGCAGACACTTTTTCTTCGGATGCAGGTGTCTCTTTTTTGACCTCAATTGCTGGTGTTTCCTTTTTAACCTCAACTGCTGGTGTTTCCTTTTTAACCTCAACTGCTGGTGTTTCCTTTTTAACTACTGGCTTTTTCTTGGGTTTCAGCTTGCTTGTATCTAAAGACTTTTCGCCAAACGACTTAAATCCTAAAAAGATTAGTCCCCCCACTACTGGGATAGAAGTAATACCGCCTATCGCAATTTCAAATTCGCTTAAGGCCATGATCCATGTTCGATGTTCCTCAAATTTAGCATTGTGGTTGCAAGTTCCCGCAAGTTCCGTGTATAAGTTGAGCAACTCAGAGGCTGCCCCTGTCGGTAACTCGCAGGGTTCCCCTCCTAGCGACTGCGACACCTATATGTGTCTGCGGGGACGGAGCTAAGAACACCCCGATACGACGGAATGGCTCGTAGCGCAGACAATCGAAAAGTAAATGGTCGCATCGTTCGCCCGCCAAAGCGGCACACTGCAAAAAATCGTGCAGCGTTGCTGAAGCAGGCGGAATGGATGTCCACGTTATGCAGCGATATGACTGCAGAACAGTGGGCTGAGACTTGCGATGAATCCAACTTTCTGACAACTCCGCGCTATTTCAGAGAAGCCATGAGGTCGTTCGGGACACCGCTCCCGAACAATGCAACACGAATGGTTCAAGACGTCTGAAGCTGCAAGGCTCTGCGGCGTTTCTAGTTACTGGCTGAAGGAAAACGGCGACATCAGCGGTGGCTTTCTTGTGATCGACAAGCACTGGATGCCTGGCATCACACCAACGTCATCAATCCGCTGGCACGTGCCATTGGTGCTGGAAGCGATGCGATACCACGGCATGAATCGCATCAAAGGCGATCAACTGTTGGGTGCAAAAAAATGACCCAACGACCAAATGGTCGCGGGCCACTCCCTGCCAAGGAAGTGGTCAACCTAGGCGACCTTCTGCCTACTGAGCAGTGCGTCACAGCACGGAAACCCATTGCAGTATCTGAAGAAAATCTGCCCGACTGGGCTCAAAGTTCGCCAGATAGTGCGCCAAACAGTGCTACACGGCTCACCATCAACGAACAGGAGGCACGCAGACATCTGAAGTTGCTCAGTCTGGATCCAGACGTGACCAACATCAGAGCCATCGGGCACAAGGGGATGGCAAAGCGGACTGCCATCAACGGCATCTTCGCTGCTGACATTCACCGTGCTGAGAAGTGGCATCGCCAAGGGTGTGGCCTTTATCTACAGGTCAACCGTGGTGGCACCAAGAAAGCTCAGGTCACTGAGTGCATGGCGCTGTTTCTGGAATACGACGACCGGCCAGAGCTGGAACAACTCGGAATTTGGGATGACCTTGGTCTGCCTAAACCCACTTTTCAGCTGAAAACCCTCGGACGATCAATTCACCACTACTGGACGCTCCAAACCCCAATAGCGCCAGCACGTTGGGAACAGCTGATGGAACGACTGCACTTGCTTGCCGTTGGTTGCGACACCAGCTGCAAAGGTCTGCCGCGAATGATGCGTATGGCTGGAGCTTGGTACATCGACAGCAATGGAACGCCAGTTGGCAAGTCACAACTGATTGATGTCACAGGTGATCGCTACCCAGCGGAACTGTTTGAAGAGCTGCTGCCTCATTTGCACAACCCGCGCAAGAAATGCAAGACGGCACAACCCGCAGCAACTGTGCGAACAGCCTGCCCAGCAGCACGTTCAGGCAACTGCACGTTGTCAGTCAGGCAGATAGCTGAAGCTCTCGATCACATCCCACGTCGTGTTGGTGGCACTGGCACCTATTCCATGTACCGCGATGTGTTGTGGGGGTTGAAGGCTGCGCTTGCTGATGCCGGTGCAGCCGAAACCTTGGCCATTCAGCTGATGGAAGCGCACAGTCCCTCAGCACAATGCGATTGGGATGTTGAGCAGGTTGCTCGATCTGGTGGCGAGCAGATCGGTGCAGGAACACTTTTCCACTACGCCAAGCAATACGGATGGAGTCGTCATGCAAAACGCTGATCTAGAGAAGCTCGTCGATGCTGCAGAAGCGGACAACCCATCACTGAAGGCCAAAGACTTCATTGACCGGGCACATGAGCTGAAGGAGCAACTCGATGACGGGTTGAAGCGCGTTGATGCCATCGACGACCCAACTTTACGGTCAGTAGCACTGATCAAGCTCAGAGAGGAACTGGGCCTTAGAGCCAATGAGTTCCTGCGCCTGGTGGAGCTGCTGTCCAAATTCAAAGGGGAACAGCCACCAGAAGACTTCGATGAACTCGTTGAGTGGACATCACAGCGACGGCAACCGCCAGTTGTTGAAGACCTACTGGGGTCCAACTGCTTGACCCTTTTTGCAGCTGAGGGCTCTTCTGGCAAAAGCTCTGCTGCCTACGAAATCGCCGAAGCAATCACCACCGGCGGCAAGTTCGCTGGTCAGTTTCAAGCACAGGTTGGCGATGTGGTGTTCATGCAGGAAGACGAGTCACCCTCTGATGCATCGGTGAAATGGCGACGTATGGGGTTAAACCCCAACGGCAAACGGCTGCACATGATGTGGTCGTTCACTCCGATGATGCTGCCGGAGCTGAAAGCCAAAATCAAAGCCACCAAAGCAAAAGCTGTAGTAATGGATGCGCTCGTCAGCATTGCTGGCGGAACTATCTCGCCAAAAGACGCTGAGTTTGCGCTGCTGCTCTACCGCCTAAACAAGTTGGCATCGGAACTAGGTGTGTCGATCCTTCTGATTCACCACCTCACCAAGGAAAGCAAACGGCAAGAGGTCACCAAAGAAGCCATCTTTGGCAGCGCCTTCATCTACTCCGCCACAGCCGATTGCTGGGGCTATTGGCGTTGTGATGACGAAGGCAACACGCAGTTCAAAATGCGGATGCTGAAGGCTCGCTCCAACACAGTGGAGCTGAACACCACCTACGTCTTTA
This sequence comes from Synechococcus sp. AG-670-A05, assembly GCA_003211535.1. Lineage (GTDB taxonomy): Bacteria > Cyanobacteriota > Cyanobacteriia > PCC-6307 > Cyanobiaceae > Parasynechococcus. The sequence goes on from QCSJ01000075.1 coordinate 6,965, forward strand.
GCGGCAACGCCGAAGACCATCGACTGACCTTCAAAGGCTTTGGTGATCGGGTGGTCAGCATTGATGAGCTGAAAACCAAACGCGACAAGGTAGCAGCCTTGTTGCATCAGGATCGCAGCCGCAAATGGTCAGGTGCTGCCGTCAGTGAGCACTTTGGTTGGAATGGTGCTGGTTACGCCGATAACGTTTTGGCAAAGCTCTACGAGCAGCGTTGTGGCGTTGATCGCGTAGCAACGCCCAGCACTGGTGGGAGACGGCGTTACGCCTACTTCAGCGTTCTGGGTGGAGAAGTGGAAAAGTCAGGCTTCCACACATCTTCTACACCCTCTGAAAACGGGTCAAAAGCCAGGCGCAAACTGCGCTTCTAACCAACTTTCACACACTTCTGACTTCTCATGATGCAGATTGATCTGCTGCAGAGAATGCAGTCGGTCACTCAATCAAGTCGAGTTGCACCAGCTGGACTTCTACATATACTTTTCCACAAATGTGCGCCAATTAGTGCGCCAAAGCTGCCAACTGTGCGCTTAACGCCTGGTGTTGCCGTGCCGTTGGCCGTAACCCCAACCTGGTTTCTTCGCCTTCTCAGCCTCGTCATCAAGCCATCGCCGTAGCAGCAGCTCGTACAACATCTTCTGTGCACCGACCGCTGCGCCGTACTGCTTGTCCTGCTCGGCTTTCAA
>QCSJ01000076.1 GCA_003211535.1 Synechococcus sp. AG-670-A05
TTTGTTTAAAAAAGTCTCCATACCCAAACCATTAATAAAAAAGATATCTGCTTTGCCAAGAGAGACCAAGTCCTTAGGATTTGATTGAAAATCATGTGGCCCGATATTTGTAGGAATTAACGCCCTGACATCACCACATTCACCAGCTACTGCAGTTGCAAAGAGTGTTATCGGAAGAAACGAGGTCATTATGGAGAGCTTCTCAGGACTAGTAGGGGGCGTTGTTAGCGAGCCGAAGGGAACTAGAAGAACGGAGGCTAATGAACCAGTAACCCAACTACCAAAGCGCATAAGAAGGGGGAAGCAATGTAAAATACGATACAAGAAATTAAAACCTTTCTGTATCAGTTTAAAACTAGCCCAATGCGACCAGAAAGGGATTAATATAGTATTATTATATTGATTGAACAATGAAAGAGAAGCAAAAAGTACCAGTGACAATACTTACTGGTTACCTCGGTGCAGGCAAAACTACGTTGTTAAACAAGATACTGAAGGAAGAGCACGGAAAAAAGATTGCAGTTATAGAAAATGAATACGGAGAAGTTGGAATAGATCAAGGACTCGTCATTAACGCAGATGAAGAAGTATTTGAAATGTCTAATGGGTGTATTTGTTGCACAGTAAGAGGCGATCTTATAAGAGTACTGAGTAATCTAATGAAACGTAGAGATAAATTCGATTATGTTTTAGTTGAGACAACTGGGCTTGCTGACCCAGGACCAGTTGCACAAACTTTTTTTATGGATGACGAAGTTAGAGATGAATTTACTCTTGATGGAATCGTAACATTGGTTGACTCCGCTCATATTAATCAACAACTAGAGCACAGCTCTGAAAGTTCGGAGCAAGTCGCCTTCGCGGATGTGCTCATACTTAATAAAACCGACTTAGTATCAGATAATGAAATCAATATTCTTGAATCACGGCTAAGAGATATGAATAAGATGGCCCGCATTCTGCGTACAAACAAGGCCGAAGTTGATGTTGAAGATGTCTTAAATCTTTCCGCATTTGATCTTCAACAAACTTTAGATAGGCGCCCTACATTTCTTGAACCTGAATATCCGTTCGAGTGGACGGGGGTTTATGAACTTAAAAAAGGGGACTACAGGTTATACCTTGATGATGGACCTGATCCAACAATGCTCATAACATTAATTGAATTAGATAGTCAAAACGCGAAGAAACTTGAGAGTTACGCTGAAGACTGTGTAAGAATATTTTCAAAAGAAGCTATAGAACTTATGCCAGGCGAGAAAATAAAAATGAATGAGGCTATTGAATTACAGTTACAAGCTGAAGGTCAAAAATTCTTTGATCTGCATATTACTACCACGACGACTATAGGTCTCTTCACTCAACACACAGCAGAAGAATTTAACGTAATAATCGACGAATATAAAAATCACGACGATCAACTCAAAGAAGAAGGATTTAACAAAATCATACAAGGAATAGATGCAATTACCGAAAGGACCTGGGTAGCAGAACACGAGCATGATGATGAAGTAGGATCCATTGCTATAGAAAGTTTGGGTAATATCGACCCAGACAAATTGAACAGCTGGATCACAAAACTTTTACGAGAAAAAGGAGTAGATATATTCAGGACGAAAGGTTTCATCAGCTATGATGAGGAACCGAGAAGAATTGTATTTCAAGGGGTCCACATGCTATTTACAGCAGAACCTGGAAGCGAATGGGGGGAGGAGCCAAGGAAGAATCAATTAGTATTCATTGGCCGCAATCTAGACGAGTATGCAATAAGGGCTGATTTTCAAAAATGCCTAGCATGATTAAATCTAACAGTATCTTTCAGGGAGGATGGTACAGTGAGATTAATGAATATGTAGTAGCTTGTGACTGGATATTAGAAAATCAAAATATAATTGCTGCAGATATAACAGGTAATATCTACTCATTCGATGCAGTAGAAGGGCAAGTAGCATGGATACATAAAAATACTCATAATAATTCACTCTTAGGTCTTTCAGTAAATCCTAATGGGAAAATATATGCTTCTTGTGGTCAAAATGGAAAAATCGATATACATACAGCATCAGATGGATGCTTGTTGAGCTCAAGCTCATTAGGCAGCGGTTGGATAGACAACATACAATGGACACCTAACGGTAAATTGTTAGCTGGGAGCATAGGAAGGTTCGTACATGTGATTGATTCGTCAGGTAATCAGTTGTGGCGTTCTGACGAACTGACAAGCACTGTGGCTGCAATATATTGGTCAAGTAACAGTGAATTAGCAATTGCAAGCTATGGCCAAGTTATTTTTTATGATATAAAGACAAACAAGGTTCGGCAATTATTGGAATGGAAAGGTTCACTAATTTCGTTAGCATTAAGCCCAAACAAAGACATTGTAGCATGTGGCAGCCAAGATAATTCGGTACATTTTTGGCGTCGATCTAATAACGATGATGCAGACATGACTGGTTATCCTGGGAAACCAAAAAATATTGCCTTCGATATTACTGGTCAATATCTGGCTACAGGAGGAAGCCCGCAAGTTACGGTATGGAATTTCAAAGGTAATGGCCCTGAAGGAACAATCCCAGGCCAACTTGTACTTCATAATGAGCCAGTAAGTTGCCTCACCTTTGCAAATAGAAGCTCATTATTGGTATCAGGTGCAAAAGATGGATCAATTGCAATGTGGAAATTAGATAAAAATGGAGATGGTGAACCTATTGACAAAGTATTCATCAATTCGACGCCAACTTGCCTTATTTGGAGGAATGATGACAGCGCCTTGCTAGCTGCTAGCGATTCAGGGAAAGTATTTTGTTGGAATATAACAGCAAAAAAGATACCGGGTATTGGATTCAACAATTAGTGCACATTAGTATAACCCTTAAGAATCGGAAAAAGCTCTGATAAAGAAATTAGAAATAACCTCGAACTCGCGTGAGCAAGCTGTATAATAGTATAAATGAATACATTCTATGGCTCATGCTCGTTGGATTACTTCAGTCACTGACTCACTACGGAAACGCTATCAAAAGTCCCTAAGAGAGGATGACAGAAAAGCTATTACGGAATTGTTTAAGGAAGCTGTTTACCTAGGCATTGATATTCGCAGTTTTGATTAAGAATTTTAATTGGTAGCCAGTAAAGACCTAAAGGATAATAGAAATGTTTATAATTAATATTAAAGATCGATTCTACATACGATGAGGGAAGAACCAGCGCAAAATAACAAAAATAAGGATATTTTCACTGAATTGATGAAGGAAGTAAGCACACATGCGTTATTGAAAGAATCGGGGGCTAGTATAGTTGAAGGGAAAATACTAGTAATTATCGTAGGAGTCGAAAAAGATGGAGAACTTCAAGAAAAGAAAATTACAAAGCCGCAATATTGTAATATAAGAAATGAACACGAATTTCAAAATTTTATAAGAGATTATTACTCCGAGTTTAATGCTGTATATGTAAGATACTTTAGGCCGGGTGATATTGAGCTAAGTGAAATCACTAAATATTTAATCAATAACTAAGATACTATTATCAATTAAGTATGTAATAATAGACTAGGAAGACTCTTCAACTGCTCTTGTTTCGCGAAGCAAATGCTCTTCAAGCTTAAGTTTAATATCAATGAAGAGGGAATTTTTTTCTATAATTTTGCGGATTCTTGGTCTAGGTAAAGGTACATCAATAATATCGGCTATGTTAGCTGATGGACCGCTTGACATAAGAACAATTTTATCAGACATTAATAATGCCTCTTCGATACTGTGTGTGATTAGTAGTGCGGTAACTCTATTTTTCTCCCATATCTTTAAAACTTCCTCTTGTAAGTAAGACCTTGTGAGGGCATCAAGTGCTCCAAACGGCTCATCCATTAGCAACATGGTTGGATTGATGGACAGAGCTCGTGCGATAGCAACTCTCTGCTTCATGCCACCTGAAATTTGCCTAGGAAACTTATCCATTGAGCGTTCTAAACCAACCATATTTAAAAAGTATCTCGATTTTTCACGCCTCTGAGAGGGGCTTAGCTCAGGACAAGCAGTCTCTAAGGCATAATCGATATTGCCTGCGGCGGTAAGCCAGGGCATCAGTGCATAGTTCTGAAAAATAACACCTCTATCTGGACCAGGACCCGTCAGATGTTTACCTTCAATGAAAATTTCTCCAGAGGTAAAGCTATCTAATCCAGCTAAAAGATTTAGAAGCGTCGATTTGCCACATCCTGAAGGACCTATAAGGGAGACGAATGTATTCTTTTTGATGTCGAGATTTATACCATCGAGAGCAATATAATTCTCAATTTTCTTATTGAAAAGGGTAGCACGTGAAACAGGAAAAACTTTTTGTAAATTTACAATTTTGACATGAGAATCTTCTTCCTTCTCAGAAAAAGTTTCGTCGGAGACAATAGGATTTGCGTTCATGAATCGTAATTAAATTGCAATTGCAGAAATTCAAATAGTTGATCCAATATAAAGCCTGTAATACCAATTATTATGATAGCAACAAATATATTCGCAACATACAAATTATTCCACTCATTCCAGATAAAATAACCAATACCCGTACCAAGTAACATTTCGGCAGCAACTATAACTAGCCATGCTGTTCCCATTGAAATTCTCATGCCAGCTAAAATATTTGGCATAACTGCTGGTAAAATGACTTTAATAATAGTGTTAGATCTTGAAGCACCAAGTGACCTCGCGACTTTTAAGACATCGGAATCTACAGACTGTACGCCAATCGAAGTATTAATTAAAGTTGGCCATATACTTGTAATAAAAATAACAAATATACCTGTTATTTCTGAATTTCTAAATACAAATAGACCAATGGGCAACCAAGCGAGTGGTGAGACAGGCTTTAGTAATTGGACATAAGGATCAACGGAAGATTTTACAGTTTTAGAGACTCCAACAAAAAGTCCTACTGGAATGGCAACTATCATTGCCAAAGTGTAACCAATAAGAACTCTTCTCAAACTTATAAGTAAATTAAAACCAATTCCTAAATCATTAGGACCATTATCAAAAAATGGATCAGAAATCCACCATATTAATTCTCCAAAGGTCTGCAAGGAACCTGGAAAATTTGGAATTACATTTGCATTGGCTATAAGCTCCCAAACAACGCAAAATAGCGATATACTAAGTCCTGAGACCAGGAAAGATCTCAGGACTGCAAACTTTGCTGACATATAATTTTATACACCATCCCTTTCTATTTGCTTACTAACATATCCTAATGGATCATTAGGATCGAAGCTGTCATAAGCAAGATTCTCAGTTTTATAAGAACGAGAAGGAGGATTAAAGCCAAGTTCTTTTTCCAAAGCTTGAGCTTCCTTAGTTAAGAATATTGCAGCACTATTTGAATTAAAGTTGCCAGCCTTAATCGCATCAGCAGCACCACCCAAATCCCATCGTACAAGTTGAGACTGAATCCAATTTGAAAAACTTAGCCATGGATAAGTTTTAAAATCAATTCTGTCAGGGACATTTCTCTTATTGCCTAAACCATCATCAAACTTTCCTGTTAAAACTGCTTCAACAACTTTGGTAGGTTGATTTAAGAATGCGCGACCAGAGATATATTTAGCAATCTCGGATCTATTCTTGGGTTTGGTTGCATAATCTGCAGCCTCAATAATAGATTTATTAATAGCCTTGAAAGTATTAGGATGTTCATTTATCCAAGGCTCACCAGCAGCGAAAGCGCAGCAAGGATGACCAACCCAAAGTTCCTTAGTTAAAAGATGAATGTAGCCAACACCTTCAAATACGGCTCTTTGATTAAATGGATCAGGCATTAGGTAAGCATCAATGTCGCCTGCTACCATTTGAGCGACACTATCCGGTGGTGGAACAGGGCGGATTTGAACATCTTTATCAGGATCAACACCACCTTTAGCAAGGTAATATCTAAGCAATAAATTGTGCATAGAATATGGAAAAGGAACACCGAATACAAACCCTTTCATATCTGCAGCAGATCTAACCTTGTTTTTGTGGCGGTTAGCTACAGTTATAGCCTGACCGTTAATATTTTCAATACTTGCTAATTTTACACTAAAAGGAGATGTTCCTAAGCCTAATGTCATAGATATCGGCATTGGAGCTAACATATGATAAGCATCCAGCTCGCCTGCAATAGCTGAATCGCGAACAGCTCCCCAACTAGGCATCTTGACGACTTTGCATTTCAAACCATTGGATTTATAAAAACCCATAGGTTCAGACATAATAATTGGGGTTGCACATGTAATAGGAATAAACCCAATCCTCAAGTTAGTTTTTTCTAATTTTCCACCTGTGTGGCCTGCTGCATGAGCATCTTGTGTGTCGAGGCCAGCGCTATTCGCGATTGTGACCATAGCAGCACCCGCAGCTAGACCTTTGAGAAAAGATCTCCTACCGAAAGGGGAGCTCGCATGAACTGAAGCAAAGAAATCACCCGCTTGTGGACCAAAAGCAGCTGACATCGCCTGATCCAGGCCACCGGCTTCTTCTGCTAGAGCTCGTAGAAGCTTTTCCTTGGCAGGATCACCTTGTGATGCATTTTTGTAAAAAAGAATTTCTCTAAGCTCTGCAGAGGACACAGCTTCAGCCACTTCGACTGCTTCGGACTTAATGAGGCCCATTTCTAAAAAGTCATTCATCAGATCCTCAGGATCTGATGGCATATCTTCTGTAAAATCTTGATGGTCAGGACTGAACGGACGGCATTCTATGCAAAAGCAAAAGAGTCCATGACCAGTATTCGGCTGAGACGCAGTAGAAACTTGACTGGAATCAGATGAACTTGTACATTTCAGCTGAGCTTTTAATATTTCAGCAGCAGATTGCGAAGATGTGGAAGCATGCGATGTAAACAGATTTTGCACTTTTCAAACCCATAATAAATATACTATAGATTCTAATAGTTCAACAATGCTGTATCAAGAGATACTCGACGCCAAATTCATTGCAACTGTTTCGATCGCTACAATCTTGTAAATTTCCATTCCCTCCTTGGTATATAAGCTAAGGGATATTTTTTAAAGTATTTCTTTATCAGAGATCACCAAAGAACCGTAAATTCGCAAAATATAAATAGCGGGACAATAATATTAATTGAAGCAGCATTATCATGACCTAGCTTTTAAAAATTGTCTCGATATAACATATTTAATGCGTTATTTGGTTTTTGATTGAGAAATATCCTCTTCAGATTCATTGTCCTCCATAACAACTAAGTCAATTTCTCTCTTAAATTCATTGGAGGCGTATCTAACTTCACCCAAATATTTAGCCAGATATTTACCTGCCCTGGGTAAACGCTTAGGGCCTAAAACCAATAAGAAAATAACAAATATAATTAACAGTTCAGGGAGACCTAGACCAAAAAAAAGCTCATCAGGGACATATTAATGCACTTATCATAGCGATTAAAGGTAAATTCAGCAAGTGAATTTGTAGAATATTGAAATTCGCAATTTGTAGTTGGTTTATAATCGATTGTGATCATATTATGATTTTTAAGGCTTAAGAAGAAAGGTGATTGACTTTCATGGCAGATGGGTAGTAAACACACAGTGCCAATATTCTGCTTTACATAATGGATGCTCTTCCTAAGCAATTTCTTAATGCTTGACGAATACAA
>QCSJ01000077.1 GCA_003211535.1 Synechococcus sp. AG-670-A05
ACCGAGGAACTCGCCGGCTGGGCCGATCCCAACTCGGTGAGTGCCGGCACGATTCGCATTTACGGACCACTGGGCAATCCCAACCTCCTGGCCGGCTACCTCCTGCCCCTGGTGCCGCTGGCGTGCATCGCCGTGCTGCGCTGGAGGCGGCTGAGCTATCGATTGCTAGCGGCAGTGACCGCGCTGCTGGCAGGGATCGCCATCCTGTTCACCTACAGCCGCGGGGGCTGGCTGGGTCTGCTGGCGGGCCTGGCCCTTGCGGGAATGCTGCTCCTGCTCCGCGGCACAGCCCACTGGCCTCCTCTGTGGCGACGCCTGCTGCCCCTCGGCATCCTGCTGATCGGAAGCATTGTTCTCGCCTTGGCGATCACCCAGCTGGAACCGATCCGCACCCGGGCGCTGAGTCTGCTGGCCGGTCGCGGTGACAGCTCCAACAACTTCCGCATCAACGTGTGGCTGGCAGCTCTCGACATGGTTCAGGACCGCCCCTGGCTGGGGATCGGGCCCGGCAATGCCGCCTTCAACAGCGTCTATCCGCTATATCAGCAGCCGAAGTTCAATGCCCTCAGCGCTTACTCCGTGCCGCTCGAAATTCTGGTGGAAACGGGTTTTCCAGGGCTGCTGGCCTGCCTGGGACTGCTGCTGGGCAGCCTGCAGCGCGGTCTTCGCATCCACGGCCAGCAGGGGTTGATAGCAATCGGCAGCCTCGCCGCCATCGGCGGACTGCTCACCCAAGGCATCACTGACACGATATTCTTCCGCCCAGAGGTGCAGCTGATCGGCTGGTTCGCGCTGGCAAGCCTTGGCTCCAGCTGGCTGCGGGACTAATGCTTCTTGCAGGGTTTGATGCCGGCCAGACCAGCACCCGTTGCCGGGTCAGCCGCTGGCAAGGAGATCGCTGGCAGACCCTTGGCGAAGGATCAGGGCCTGGCGTGTCCCACCTCGATGCCACCGGCGGTGACGAGCGATTCCGCCAGGCCTTGCGGACCAGCCTTAGGGCTGCCTTTAAATGTCGAGAGCACCTGAAGCTGGATGCTGCTGTGATCGGTGCCAGCGGAATCGAACAGGGCACACCCCTGCAGCCGAGAGCCACAGCCTTGCTGGCGGACGCTTTATCTCTCCCCCAGAGCGCAGCCCTGGCGACCGGCGATGAACGCACCGCTCTACGGGGGGCGTTCCCGGATGGTGGTGGGATCATCCTGATCAGCGGAACCGGCATGATCTGCCTCGGCCGGGACCCCCATGGGAGGGAACACCGCTGCGGGGGGTGGGGCTGGATGCTTGATGGCGCCGGCTCCGCCTTTGATCTGGGGCATCAGGGTTTGCAACTGACCCTGCGGATGGCTGATGGGAGGCTGCCGGACCACCCCCTGCGACAGCGGATGTGGGAGCAACTGGGCTGCCACAGCCATGCCGAGGTCAAAGCCTGGGTTGTGCACCCGTCTCGAACTGCCGCTGACCTGGCTGCCCTGGCACCGCTGCTGGTTGCAACCGCTGATGCAGAACTCCCAGCAGCTCAGGAGATCCTTCAAAGATCAGCTGCCGCTTTGGTTTGCTGCGCTGCCACCGTCGCTCGGGAACTCGCGCTGCAGCAACCAGCGGTTGCAGGGCTTGGCGGCGTGCTGCAGCACCAGGGCAGTGTACAACGGGCCGTTGTGCAGGGGATCAGCGCCAAGATCCCCGGGGCACGCTGGGCACAGGCTGCGTCGGATGCCTGCTGGGGCGCGCTCACCATGGCCCGTGAGCTAGTGCTCAAGCAGCGTTGAGATGCTCGTCGGCAAATGCGGCCAAATGCTGGGTCCAGTGGTCCACCAGCGACTGCTCCTCCGCTTCCACCATCACCCGCAGTACCGGCTCGGTGCCACTGGCCCTTACCAACACGCGCCCTACATCACCCAAAGTCGCTTCAGCCTCGAGCACCGCCTCCTGAAGCGGAATGCAGCTGAACCATCCCTTGCGGCGGGCTGGGTCCGGGACCGTCACGTTCACAAGCTTCTGGGGATAGGCCTTGAAGCTGCGATCCAGCCAATCGCTCAAAGCAATGTCCTGGCCATGGCACAGCGTCGCCAGTTGAAGTGCCGTCAGGACGCCATCACCGCAAAGTCCATGGGAAGCAGCGAGGATATGACCTGACTGTTCACCTCCAAGAGCTGCTCCACTGGCCACCATTGCGGCATGAACATGTTGGTCGCCTACAGGTGTGCGCTCCAGCACACCACTGCGACGCTCCCAGGCCCGTTCAAAGCCAAGGTTGGACATCACCGTGGCGACCAGACGCTCGCCAGGAAGTGCCTTCTGGTCCTGAAGGACCGATCCCCAGAGATACAGCACATGATCACCATCCACCACTCGACCCTGGGCATCCACCGCCAGCATCCTGTCTGCATCGCCGTCAAAGGCGAAGCCCATAACGGCCCCCTGAGCCACCACCGCCTGACGAAGGGGGTTCAGCTGGGTTGAACCGCAAGCAACATTGATCCGTTCCCCATCCGGCTGGCCATGCAGCACAGTCAGGTCAGCGCCGAGGGACTGAAACACCTCGGCCGCACAGGCCGTTGCAGACCCCCAGCAGAGATCCAAGACGATCGGGACGCCATTCAGCCTCCGATCCCCAACCGAATGCAGCAGCTTGTCCTTGTATGTCGTCAGCAGATCCTGCCTCTGAAACGAACGACCGCACCGGCTCGGAGCCTCGCTTTCGACGTCACCCCGCAGACCGACTTCCAATCGGCCTTGACGCTCGGAGCTCAATTTTGTGCCATCGGCACCGAACACCTTGATTCCGTTATCGCCGGGAGGGTTATGGCTTGCCGAGACCATCAGGCCGCCTGCGGCGCCCACCTCACGGATCAGCAAGGGCACCGCCGGCGTGGCACAGAGCCCAAGATCCCAGACATCACGGCCCGCCGCCGTCAGTCCCGCCGTCAACGCCGCCACCAGCATGCTGCCGCTGGTGCGTGAATCCATCCCGATCAGCACCGGACCGTCGGCCTTGAGAACGCGACCAATCCAGTACCCGACCTGAAGACAAAGGGCCGGTGACAACTCCGTACCGGCACGGCCCCGGATGCCATCGGTGCCGAAGCCCGGCGCTGACGACCCGAGCGAGGGCCCGATCGACGGGACGGCGCTTTGAAGCATGGGTCTCAATCGTGAATCGAAGATTACAAACCGGGCCCCGAACCCTCCGCATTCCAGGTGACAGGTGGCCTGCCGCCCTCAACGGGCCGCAGAATGTGACCAGTTCCGGCAGCAGCGTGCCCGCAGGACCCAGGCACCTTGTCCTTCTGCTGCTCACCACGGCCGGATTGAGCCTGGCGGCAACAGTCGTGGGGCAGCGCCTGCTGAAAGACCATCGACCTACGCTGACTCCCGGGACTGCACCGCTGCAGTTGTGGCGGACCTATCGGTGGTCCATCGATCCGCTGCGCCGACGTGAAGCAGCTCTGTTGATGGGCACCACCAGTCCGACCCTGGCGGGACAGGGTTGGGGAGACGCCCCCCTGGCCGCCGTCGTTCTGGCCATGGCTGCCGAGAAGGAGCAGCAACGCGGGGATCAAGCAGCGGCTGACGTCCTCTGGAAACAACTGCTGAGCCGCTTCCCGGCAGCGACGGTGAGTGCCAGGGCCCGGCAGCGCCAGCCCGGCCTGCATGAGGAGCTTCTGGAGCAGGACCCATCCCACCCAGCAGCCCTTGCCACCGCCGCAGCCATGGAGCCGACCCCGGAACGGGGTCATCAAGGGGCCCTCCACCTAGCGCGGTGGGGTTGGCGCTGGCCAGGAGCCATGGAGCGGATGCAATCAGCCTGCACAGCAGAGGAGCTAACCCCGACAGAGCGTCAGAACCTCGCCCGGGCCCTGGCCATGCTCGGGGACGGATCATCCGCTCTGGATTGTCTTCAGGGGCAAGCCGCTGAAGCGGAAACGGCTCTCGCCGTGGGGCGTGCACTGTTGAGAGGTGCTGCAGAGCAGCCAACACAGGGAGAGCAGATGCTGCTGGAGCTCACCCGGCGGCAGCCTGAAACCACAGCCAGTGATGAGGCTGTTCGCCTGCTGATGGAACCCCTGCTGCCGGACCCCGCACTGGTGGAGGCCATCCCCCCATCCCTGGCGGAGCGATCCGCCGCTGTGGCCGCGGCCCGGGTTCGACTGAACGGGGGCATCGGCACAATCGACGTGATCCAACGCTGGCCTGACGATCGCGACAGCTGGCAGCTGCAGTGGGATGAGGCTCGGGCGGCCCTGCTCAACGAGCTCTGGGAGCGGGCCCGGGACCTGTTGACAGCTCTCCCTAATGGCGTCCTACCGCCCCCACTCGAAGCACGCCGGTTGTTCTGGCTTGGGCTGAGCGAAGAACGGATCGGAGACGCCACCGCCGCCAGAAGCCATTGGTATCAATTGGTAAACAATCACCCACCTGGCTACTACCGCTGGCGAGCGGAGACCCGCCTGGGTGTAGCCAAGCCCCTCCAACTGGACCAGCCATCAAAAGACCTGCCCGTCCCGGATTGGACGCCACTCAACAGTCGCTTTGCGGAGGTGAACACCCTCTGGAGGCTGGGACTCTCCCAACAGGCATGGGATGCCTGGCTGTCGCAGCGTGATCCCCGGGACCCGCTGCCACCGGAGGAGCAACTGGTGGAGGGACGCCTGCGTCTCAGCGTGGACGACCCCTGGCACGGCCTGGATCAGCTCTGGCGACTGAACGTCCGCTGGGTCCCACCCAGCTGTGAGCAGCTCCAGCTGCTCCACCGGAGTCAGAGCCCGGTGTTCTACGAAGCAGCCATTCAATCAGCGTCAGCAAAGTATGGGGTAAACCCAGCCTTGCTGCTGGCCATCGCCAAACAGGAGTCGCGCTTTTCGCCAGGCGTGCGATCCATCGCCGGCGCTGTCGGTGTGATGCAACTCATGCCCGCAACGGGCAGCTCCATCGCTGGGGAACCGCTCGCAGAGCTGGAGCTCATGCAGCCATCCACCAACATCTCTCTAGGTGCTGCGTACATAAGTTCACTACTTAAGCTTTGGGGGGGGAGATGCCTTCCTCAGCGTTGCCAGTTACAACGCTGGCCCTGGCACCGTGAGCTCATGGCCACCACTAAGTAAATACCCATCGATCGAGCTCTGGGTGGAGCGCATTCCCTACGAGGAGACGCGCTTCTACACCAAGAAAGTTCTCGACAATGTGTTGAGTTATTCAGGCGGCGATTGGCCCGGCTGCAATGACCGTTCCCATGGGATGGGGCAAACAGTGGCCGAGGCCAATGCCAGCGACAAGAACAAACCCCAGCAAGAGGAGTGAGCGCTGGGGGGACGTCATCACCCCAAGACGGATCAGATCGAGACGCGCCAACAACAGCGCTGATGACAGGATCAACAGATCGGACAGAAGATTCAGCCTCAACAAATAGATTCCGAGAACAATCACTGTGAGCAGGGTGACCAGCAGCGTCATCACCCGACTGGACGCCATCACCAAAGTGATTCTCTGCATCAGAAATTCCGGCATGGTGCAGAGCACCAATACCGCCATCAGTTGAAACAGCTCAGCTGCAATCAGCAGTTCCAGAGAGATTTTGGGGGAGTGAAGGAGCTGCATCTGGGCCATCGACCAGTGGTGACCCATCACCACAGCAACGGCAAAAAGCACGCTAATCATCGGCGCCCGCAGCGGCAGTTTCAGCAGCTCAAAACGGACCATGCTCTTACGCTAACCACAGGGATCAGAGGCGACTGCCAGATTGGTTTGATTACTCGATAAGGTCATGACCGGCAGTTCCTCACAATCACTGCTGGGCCCTGTTCAACGGGTCGTCCTTGTGGTGGCTGCCCTTGTTCTGGCCTTGGTGCTCACCATGATGCGCGGAGGACTTCAGAGCGCATCGCCTCTCGAGCAACTGGCTCGGCGCTCCCTGACTCCTGATGTGGCCCTCAGCAATGGCCGTCCAACGCTGCTGGAGTTCTATGCCGAATGGTGTCAGGTCTGCCGGGAGATGGCGCCGGCGATGCTCAGGCTTGAGCGAAGCACACAACAACAGCTGGATGTAGTGATGGTGAACGTCGACAATCCCCGCTGGCAGGGCCTGGTGGACCGCTACGACGTCAACGGCATCCCCCAGCTCAATCTCTTTAATGCCGAGGGTGATGCTGTCGGCCGCTCCATCGGTCTACGACAGGAACAGGAACTCTCTCTTCTGGCCGACGCCCTCATCCAGGGCTCTCCCCTGCCATCTCTACAGGGGCTGGGGCGTGTTAGTAAACGCGCGAATGACGCTAATCAACAGGCATCCCTGATGGCTGGTCCCCGCAGCCACGGTTGATCATGATGTGAAGGATTCACGCGAGCAACCCGCCGACATCAGCGGCATGATCACAAAACTGAGCCGCCGACATCGTCATGGATCGCTTCCGGGTTGATCTGATCGCTGCCACACCCAACCCTCAGCTCTGTGTGTATGCGGCCATGCACCAGGACTACAGCGAAGGCTTCGTCGCAGCCGATCGTGAGAACTGGCCGGATGAACGACGGGCGGGAGAGATCTGCGTCAAACGCCTGCTGGCCGGGGAACGCGGTCACTACGGCCCTATGGAGCATGCCCAGATCGTGCTGAACGTGGGCTGGTTTCCCCATTCCGTGATGCAACAGGCCCGCACCCACCGTGTCGGTGTGAGTTTCGATGTGCAGTCGATGCGATATACCGGCGAGCGCATCTGCCGGGCGGCTGAAGGGGAGCTGGATCTTGAAGAGGTGTTCTACTTACGGCCGGTCGGCGACTACAGCGATCGACAAGGCAAGAAATACGCCTACACCGAAGGACAGCGGGTCCTGGATCTTGATCACTGTCGATCCGCGGCAGAGCGATATCGCGACCTGCTTCGAGCAGGCTTCGCTGAGGAACATGCCCGGGGAATCCTCCCCTTCGACTACCGCCAGCACTTTGTGGTGAGCTTCAGCCTGCGGGCCTTTTTGCACTTCATGGATCTAAGAGCCAAACTCGACGCCCAGCTGGAAATCCGTCAGCTCTGCGATCTGATGTGGCCGCACATGTTGGCCTGGGCCCCTGAATTCGCCGGCTGGTACCAGAAAAGCCGACTTCACCGCGCCAGACTGGCCCCTTAGACACGCGCCAGGGTGACCCGCTCCGGCTGATGCTGGTATTTGCCCTGACGGTCGCTGTAGGTGGTGTCACACGGATCACCTTCAAAAAACAACAGCTGACAAATGCCCTCCTCTGCGTAGATACGGCAGTCAGCTCCTGAGCTGTTGCTGAACTCAAGGGTTAGGTGTCCCTCCCAGCTCGCTTCGGCAGGCGTGGTGTTCACGATGATTCCCAAACGTGCATAAGTGCTCTTACCAAGGCAGATCACCGTGATGTTGGGTGGAACACGCATTTTCTCCAGCGCAACACCAAGGCCATAGGAATGGGCCGGGAGGATGAAATAACAACCGTCCTCGTCCTCATGCAACGGTGTCGGCTCGAGGTTGGCCGGATTGAAGCGCTTGGGATTCATCACCGTGCCCGGCACGTGGCGAAAAATCATGAATTCTTGAGCAGACAAGCGCAGGTCGTAGCCATAGGACGAACAGCCGAAACTCAGAACCGGCTGGACCCGCAGCTCT
>QCSJ01000078.1 GCA_003211535.1 Synechococcus sp. AG-670-A05
TGTCCGTGTGCTCCATTTGCTGTGCATGATTGGGATCTAGTCGACCATCTTGTGATGTCTATCGGTGTACGTTTTTCTGCAAAACTTGAGTGGTTTCGGCTTGGTTACCTCGTCGATTCCTGCAGCACGAACCATCGTGACGATGTTGGTGTATAGCTCCTTTTTGTTCTGGCGGAATGGGTCAATACCTTTGCTCTTAAACGTGATATACATCCCTACGGTCGGCGGGTGTTTTTTGAACTTGTCAATCTCCTAAGCCTCTAATTCGTCAGTGTTGGCGTGGAATCCCTCAGTTTCGAAGACTAGACAATTGATGATCGCCTGCGCAAGTTGTATTACCGACGGCGAGATTGTTGACCTTGGCTGCCACGTTCTGCCTCCCGGAGCGTACTTATGGACCATTACAGAATCCCGCTGTGCTTCGCTGCATGGTCGGGCAGCTTTGTGTAGAGCCCTGCCAGCAGCGGATCTTTTGATGGTTGATCGGTTTTCTGCGATTAAGTCTCTGCTCAGTCACAGAAAGCTTCCTGAGAACCGTCTTCAACTCAAAGCAAGTAAGTCTTCGGCGGCAGCATGTGCAGCTATCAGACTATTTCGCTAGCAGTATTCATAGAATAGCGTCGATAATGAACCACTCCTTTCGGCAGTCCGATCTGCATAAAGTGGGTATAACGACCATCATCGTCTTCACCGTTGATTCGATGTCGAAGCTTGATGGGCTGGATGAAGCCGCAGATCGCGACAAGCGCTCGCCGTCCGTGCTCTTTCTGTGAGGATACCATTTATGTGATGGTTTGGGATTAACGCAACTTTGCTATTCATTCTCAACTGAGGTAATCGTTGTTTTCTATTTATTGAAGATAATGAAGTATGCTATTCAGTACATTCAATGGATCTTCCTGAAAGGATATTGATTGTGCTTCTATCTGTTTAGGTATATCGGGATGGTCACGGTTCAGCCGGATAAGTGTGCTTTTTGGATTTCGACTTGTGATTTTCTCCAAGGGCCACCGCACCCACATTGGAGTGTTGAAGCCAGATCCAACATCGATGGAGAGGACTTTCCGGGTTTTGTTTCGCTTGAGCCATGTTTCCCAACGCAGTCTCCCTTCCAGCCAAGGTTGGTCTACGAACCAGGAGGCACAGCGCACATTGAAAAATGTAGGTCCACCGCAGTTGGGGCACCGCGGTATGAGTTCGTCAGCCAATCGTTGCGTACCGCGATCTACTTGGTTTAGTAGATCGTCTATCCAGGGCTTGCTTGACCACGTGTCTGGGGTGCAGGCCCTTCGGCACTGGCCTAGTCCATAATCACCCTGTGGCGTGTATAAACGACGCTGATCAAACCCATTGCGTTGGAACAAGGCATCAACATTCGTGGTAATGACAAACCAATCTTCGAACAGCTTGCTTAGTTCTCTTAATGCCTGGTATACAGGATGAGGTTTATTGGTATCAAAGCGCGTTTCCGCGACGTTCTGTAAGTAATAGCCCCAGAGAATGTTCTCGCCCACCGAGAAATTGGCCATCATTTGTATCTTCTTGCTGAAGCCATACTGAAGCATTCCTGGATAATCATTGGCAAATTGTTCCGGACTGGTGAAGTCGTATCCAGCGGCTGCAGAAAGTCCAGCACCAGCACCAATGACCAGCACTTCGGCTGAGCGAATTGCTTCGGCAGCAGACGCAATTCGTGGATCCCCTATCAGCTCAGGCATGGTGATAGGTCCCAAGAGCTTGTTCGTAAAGCAACTGGTCTCGTAAGCAAAATACGTTAAACACAATTGTGTTAAGTCTGTCGGGGTGTTTGTTTATCCACTCGGTTACTGTTTCTACTGCAATTTTGGTTGCTACTGCTGCGGGAAAGCCATAAATCCCAGTCGAAATGCAGCAAAAAGCAATAGTTTTAATGGCTAAAACCTGTGATGCCAGGTTGAGGCACGATACATAACTTTTGGCTAGCATTTTGCTTTCTATTCCTAGGTGATCATCTCCTTTGTGGATCGGTCCGACGGTGTGCAGAACAAAACGTGCAGGGAGATGATAACCCCGCGTTATTTTAGCTTCGCCAGTGCCTTCTCGGTGGCCTTGCAGCTGCATGATTCGGGCGCAGTCGTCTCGCATGCGAGGCCCTGCTTTCGCATGGATAGCATTATCGATACAGGGATGATCCGGTCGAAAACATCCCAGCAGTTCACTGTTTGCTGCATTAACGATAGCGTCACAGGCGAGGGTCGTGATATCTCCATGCCACAATTTCAACCCAGTGCGCTTCACTTGATCTATGTTATTTTCGATATAATGGATGGATTCGTTACGCCTCTCGCTTGCTAGAAGTAAGTCTACTTTAACCAGGTCTGCGTTACTGAACTGAAACGGTCGAGCCTGGATCATCAGCGCATAAAGGGCTCTACGAGCTTTCTCTGGCTCGGCTCTCAAATATTCTGCGGTTGCTGAACCACTGAAATCTGATAGCAGCTTCACCGTCAGTAGATGTTTTTTTGGGGGGTCCAGCAGTTCTTGGGAGTTTATGGTCGTTAGCGGTTGATCCAGTAGCACTGCTTGGCGGTAGTCGTCCAGGGCGAGCACGCGCGTAGTGGGGCAGCTTTTTCATTAAATAGCGCGTTTCGAAGCAGATGCAATGGATTTGCACCGGCGCCTAGGAGGATGGGGTGGTCGGCAGTAGTAACGGTATCTTGAGCACCTTGCACCATCGCTCGGACGAATCAGAATGAGTAGGTAACCGTTTGATGGCGATGCGTCGGTTTGCTCTGCTCTGTGCTTCTGCTCTTGTTCTCACTATTTGTGGCGCAGCCAAAGCGGAGAGACTGGCCTCGTTTATTTGCGGAGAGAGAGCATCTCTTGATAAATACCAAAGCAAACTAGATAATTCCGAATCGTCAGCCGCATTCCACAAAGAGGAATTTCCTTGGTCTTATGACAGGCAGACTGGAAGTCTTTATAAATACGATGATTTCGAAGAAGCACTTCTTCCCATAAAAGATTATGATTTATCTTCAAATGGTGTTCCTAATATACGTAATTGGATGGAATTTTCAAGTGGATTGTCTAAAGATGGTAGGAAATTAAGGATTAAAACCGTTCAAAAGTCTAAGATTGATCTACCTAAGGCCGAAACCACAGCCATCAACGATATGTTTGGGGTGGATGGTGATCTCGAGCAGCCGGTCATCGTTAATGAAATCACATACATCTTTGATATCGAGAAAAATACTATTGGCTACAATGTTGGTGATGAAGATGAAAGCATAGAAAATTGTTTGGAAGTTCCCGTCTCAGGAATTGACGTTCAATGGCTCGAGGAGGGTGAGTGAAGTACGCCGGGTCCCTTCCAGCCCGACCCACGCAGGAGTTGGCGCGCATCGGTTAGAACTTCAACGTAGTTTAGTAGATGGGGTGGTGGGCAAATATTGCGTCATCTGGACCAGCTTGGCACCATTGCTCTCGGGGAACCTACTAGTAGATATTGCCTTGGTTGCTGTGGTGCCTAATCCCGACAGCAGTCGTACCGCCCTAGATGTGGGAGCAAATACATAGACGCTAGCCCCAGTAATACAACTGCTTCAATTATGGCTTGTAGGAGCCTGTTTATTGTTTGCTGTGGTCGGCATGGTCGCTATCGGCCCATTTCGAATTCTCGAGATCTCCCATCATTGACAGATGAAGTCCGAAAGCAAAAGACAAGTGATTCAAGGAGGGTCAGTCTTCAAAAAACAAACTTGACGTATATTTAAATAATGCGAGAGAAATCAGGACAAATTACTTAGGCAGCTATTATGCATATACCGGGAAAATAACCGGATTAAGCTGTTATGATTATATCTTATTTGCCCATTACGGTGTCAGTTATGACAGCTAGATGTTTAGAGCTGATGCAAGTTGCAAGAATGCTAATAAGCTTCTTGGCTAAAGTGAAGTTGATACAGTAAGTCCATTGCCTTCTGCTGGAACCAGACTTATAAGCCTTATCGGTTTCCTTCGATGCGGTACCGTGAGCTGCAGGACTTCACAGGCCCAGCCACCAGAGAGCGGCCTCTTGAGGCCTCGATTAACAGATGCCGGTGGACCCGCGGCCACTAATGAAATTCCTTCTTCCAGATTGGTCCTGAGCCGGTTGGCTGCATCAAATACTCGAGAAAGGTCGATGGATGCTTCCTCTCCGGGAAGCTCGCGTAGAAAATCAATAACGTTGGATTAGCCGTTTCTTTCGGCCCTGGTCATGGCATCGGTCAGCATGCGATCACCAGTGTCGGGCTTAGCTCCTTTGAGATCGACGAAATAAGTGGCGGCCGCGAGAGCTTGTTCCAAAAGGGTCTGCTTTGTTGCAGCTTGGAGAAAGTCCTTGGTTTGCAGTGTCAGAGGGGCGAGGAAAAGTGTTCTCAGCAGACTAGGCACTCCGCTTTTGCTTACCTGTCGCATTTCAATTAGATCCGGACTGCGATCAATCAATTTCTCAACTGAATGGCTATCACCGAGATTGATACTGATACTTGTTCCCAAGGAAGGTATCAGAAATTCGAGTCTCTCTAATGCCTGTAATGGGTACCCTACGGTGGTAAGTACAAGACTGCTAATTAGAGCTGAGAAACACCTCTGAAAGCGGCTAATCATTAAATAGACGGCTCAGGCAAAATTACATCGCAGTCAGAAGCATACCGCAGGTCTAACTTCTTTTCTTCATGCCAAGCATCTTGATCTAGAGGCTGATCCTTAATGAGGAGTATCTGAGCAATCGAATAAGGATTCACCCGCTTAAGCGCATCACTAGACAGTACGTAGCTCGCTAGTACAAATACGTTACCTCTATTTAAAATGTCCTTTGGGCCAAATCGAAATTCTCAACATCGGTCCATCACTGGTTATTGGATCGTCGCCAGCTGGAATCAAGCTTGTGGCCCAGTCGTAGATGTCTTCATCTGGGTTGAAACTATGGAAGACGACATTGGCTTGCTGCCCTGGTTCAATCGCTGGATTGAAGCGAATTCTTAGCTTGTCGCCGCTTTCCGACAAAATAGTCTGTACGAGCCCAGGCTCGCCGCGACGTCTCAGGCCGTATTGACCCAAATACATCTCGGGTTCCCTTCCCCCCCAATCCCAGTGATGGGTATTGGTGAGCTGCGAAAGAACCAGGAATTCCAGCTCCGCCCCAGCATCCTTTGGTACACGAACACTGATGGTGGTTCGGTTGCGTAGTCCTTCGGTTTTCTCAGGATTGTGAATGCTGACTTCCGTCGGTGCTTTCGTAAAACCGGTCTGTGCAGCAGCTAGGTCGCTGCTCAGCAGAAGAGCGTAACCACTCAGCATATTAAGGATGAATATGATCAAACGATGTTTTGTCGGTGATGAAGTCACTGCTGCTCTGTTCGGTATGGGATCTCTTGATCGTTCATGACTTTAATGGAACAGGTCACACCACAATCTAAATTGCCATCGCTGTCGTGGCAGCTTTGTATCAAGATCGAGACTGAGAAGCCTCTTTCCTGATCCAGTGATTATCAAGCAACCTTAATTCCATGATTTCTAGACGTCTTCTATTTGTTTCAATTTCTACTTCATGTGCCAAATGTTCAAGATGAGCATTTAAGCGCTTTTGTTGACGCGAAGACACAGAAGACATTGGGATTAAGTGGCTAGCTGTCAAGACATTAAAAACTGCTCTCAACAATAAGCGCGAAGAAGTGTTACCTAACTACACCAATTCATGTAGTTAGGTAACGACCGTTCTCTTGTCTCGTTGATTTGCCATTCATGCACCGGCAAGAATGCACGCGCTCTTGTCGGAGTCTGAGACTTCAACATAATTAGCCAGGACCTGAATATTGGAATGTCCTGAGATTGATTGGATGTTCCGCAGCGGCACGCCGTTCTTTCTGCAACCTGTCAATATGCTTCTTCTAAGGCTTGAGTTGAAGTTTCCTGCAATCCATGCTTTTCGACAGCCTTCCGCAGTGTATGTTCAAACCCATGACCAGTCAGGTGCTCCGCTACATTTCTGCCAGGGAATACCCATTGCACTGGATTAGTTGGATTTGCAACCAGCTTCCATGCATCTAGCTCTTCTGAAAGCAATGGATGAAGTGGGATCGCTCCCTCCTTAGTTTTTCCTTTGATGGTCGATGCGATCAGAACAATCGAACTAGGTGTCACGTACTTCTATCGAAGTTGCAGTCCTTCTGAAACTCTGGCACCAGTGCTTCTAGGCAACGAGGCCAAGACAGCACGTGGATCAGACAGATGATCGTGCAGCGTATCGAGTTCTGTAGTGGTCGTGGCCCTCGTTCGGTTGAAACGATTGATCTTTATTTTTGATTGCCAAGCTATTGATATGCAAGTCAGAGACTGCGATGTCATCTTCCTTACCGTAGAGGAAGAGATCTGTTCTTGAACAACGACTGCACCTAAAGCAACGTTAGAATCTTTTAGTGATAATCGCTATAATGCTTGGTATTGTTAAGTTGGCTGATGCTAATTATTTGAGTGCTTGCTGTTGGCCTATCTAATGTATACTTGTTAGATACAGGTTGTGGTCTCGCAGTCTTCGGAGCTTAAAACGACGCGCAGGCAACTTGATTAGACATTATAGATATAGTAGTTGGTAATCGTCAAGTGCTACATTGGGTGGTGTTGATAGACATGGTGAAGGGCTGGAAACATGGCTGCCAGCTGGAGCACCCCTTACGATGCACCATAGAAATAATTACACAACACACCCTTACGTAGTGGTATGAGTTTTTTACTATGCTTTGACAGCGAATGTAATCTCATTAAGGAAGAATGGGGTCTGATTGGCTGATGCAAAAGCGCTGCTGAGATGCTGTTCCCGTACAGCAGAAAGCAGGCGGATGCCTGGTCTCTTTGGGCTTATAAGCAATATTGGCTTACGGGTTGAGGCCCTGAACCACTTAGAGATGTTCGCTGTCCAGGGATAAAAGAATTTCACCAACGTCGTCCACCCAAATTTCCATAATTCCGATGAGCAACGAAGTCTCTTTTGCCAACTGGTGGGCAAGAGAATTCCCAGATTATTCTTGTCCCCCCGTTCCTCGGCAGCTTGATGAGTCGGGTTTAACTCAACAGATGGCGATGAAATTAACAGTTCCTGTCCTCTATACGGCGATGTTTGCCGCTAGAAACGATGTGAGACTGCATGCTTATGTTTCTGTTCGTCTATGCGACGGAGAACTACAACCAGGAGATGCAGGGGCAATGAGAGCTGCTGGGTATCAATCACAGGCTCAACAATGTGAGCGACTAAGGGACGCGCAACAAAGCCAACAGATGGCGGATCAGTCTGTTCATAGCCCGCTGTTTACTAACAGGCCATGAAGCGCACTGCTGTTTGGCAGGAGATGAGCCTGCTCAAGCGCATGACCCACGCACCACTAACTCCTGAACAGATCGCTCGAAACCGCCGTCGTTATGGTTTGGACCAATGAAAGCACCAATAGGCCGACCAACATGTGAGCTGGTCTTGGATAGCGAGGGGATACCTGCACCAGTGCTGTTGGCATTAGAAGCCGTGCTAGCGGCAACTCATGTCAACAGTCTGCTGAGATCAGAAAAATCTATTT
>QCSJ01000079.1 GCA_003211535.1 Synechococcus sp. AG-670-A05
GAATTGGATGACCTACAAGCCCCGTAGGGTCAATAGTCAGAGAATCCTGAGTCCCCTCGTTCATATCCCATTCGCCTCCCAATCCACGCAGACGTGTTGCTGGTGTTGGGGTTGTCGGTGAGTCCTTTACGTACCCAGTAGCGACGTAGCGACTTTCCACCTTTGGGGTGTCCCTTGATGGGGATCCAGTGTGTCTTGCTCATCTGCTCGAAGGCAGCGTTGAACAGAGCACGTGCAACGTCCTCACGCTCCTCCGTCTTGAGCTGCCCTCGCAGGTGCAGCTTCTCGATCAGTTCATCCCGTGCGACTCCATCCTTGTCCTCTAGGTAGATGTCGGCATCTGTCTGGTAGGCACTCTGAGCACTGAAGTTGCTGGTAAAAAGGCTGATCGCGTCAGCCTGCTCCTTGGTCAAGAACCTGGAGTTGGGATCCTTTTCAAGCTGCTGCCAACCCCACTTGATGAAACCCGGCATGGCAGCCTCCAGGGCCTCGAAGTCGAACGGAGTGTCGGCGGGTTGATCAGACAGAAGTGGTAGGTAACGGCTGGTTCCCGTGTTGTCGGTGGCGAAGTCGTGGTGGTTTGAGCAGCCCACGAGCATGCATGAGCTTCGGAGGACCTTCTTGGTTTGGGTGTAAAGCACCCGTACCTCGTCTTTGTTTTAGGTGACGTGTCTCTTGAAGTCGTTTAGCTGCTCTTGAGACTTGAAAGCGTCGAACTCATCGAAGTTGACGATGACCGCCCCCTGGTGCTCGATGGGCAGGTGCTTATCCATAAAGTTCACACCGTTTCCGGCTGTGACTTGATAGCAATAGCCCGAGGTGACCCCTAAACCACCGTAGATCTTCCACCACGTTGTCTTCCCTATGCCCTGCTGACCAACGAAGATCGGCACGTATCTGGCAATGCAACCAGGGTTGCGCACTCGCTCAATAGCTGTCACCACCGTCACTCCAAGGATCTCAGCCGCGAACTCGTGGTTGTAATTCAGTAATCCAGTGATGGTCTCTGGAGGCACGGGCACCACTGCATCGTTCTCGACGTGGCTCTTGATGATTTCGAGAGCGCTGTCATAGGAGTGGTTCTGCTTCACGTGGTTGACCAATAGATCGTTAGCGTTACGCGGGAAGTTGAGCTGAAGCTGTTTGCTGAACCTCTCGGAAATCGTCTTGAGGATGTCGGCATCTAAGGGTTCACCATCTACTTCGAGCATTTCCCGGCGTGTGTCGTATCGCCAGTTCTGACCCGACATCTTCACGGCGCAGCAAATGGCCTGGGTGACATGCCGCGATTGGAGAGTTCGGTTAATCGCGTAACTAATATCGATTGATCCTGCAGGCAGATGCATCGTTGCCTTCGCTGTCGCAGCATCGTCTGGATCGATTACATCAATGAGATAGGAGGCGTGCTGAAGCACCTGGTCGATCGCTGACGTCTGACTCCCGAAGCCGATACCTGACGTAGCTGTGCTTCTCCAAGCTGCACGAGCGGTTACGCAACTTCTAGAGTGAGGATGAGAGAAATTCTCTAAACCCAGGCCAGCAGAGGGGGTTGCGGCTTGAAACGACTGTGAGGGCTACGTGATTCCCTCACATCAAGACTCCTCGCTCCATTTCTCAGAAGGGTTGCGAATTTCTACGCAAGGCAAGCAGGCCTGCCCACAAGCAAAGATATCCCACGGAAATATGACGTATTTATTAGAATATCGGCAAGGCGACGGCTCAAGCGATACTTCGGCGTTCAAGTTGGCAAAGTTTTCACTCATAGACTTTGCCTTCTGCTTTGCTATCACACACTTCCTCCGCTTGGCCTGTTGTCCCCACAACTATGTCTGGGAAATTGATAAAATTTAAGAAGAATCAGGATATCTTCAGGCGTGGTGGATTAGTTCATTGCAGACGGTGATGCACGACTAAGAGCTCGCGATTGTGCGCGTATCCATCAGATCGGTCATAACGCTCGCAGTGATGCACCTGGCGATAACTACGACTTATCGAAAGCTCAAGATTCAGGCCGTGATTCACGAATTAATATTGATAATACCAATATCACTATCAATACAGAAGGTGATGAAGTGGTGATTGAAAAGCTGTATTTGGTCCTAGATATGAACGACTATTGGAAAATGAAGGCTGCTTCATAGCTGCTGTACGGTTTATACGAAAATCATTTGTTACAAAACACAGCATCTAGGCACTTTGCGCTTCATAGCTTGGCTTCAACTAATTGGTGGTTATGCGTCTTACACGCTCAAGAATTTCGACAAAACACGATTTCGAGTATGCGATCAAGTGGGAGAATCTGAGGTCCTCATACTTCAGAGCCCACGGGCAACCTGCTCGCGCTGATCAGTGCGACAAAACCCTCAGCGAACTTGAATGGCGTCTAGCAATGCTTCCTGTAGCTGCTGAGAAAGAAGCATCTACTGCTGTTGGCTTTGTTGGTTCTCAGTGGAGCACAGATGCCGAACCCATGACGAATGCTGGCTGGCATCTAGGCGTGAAGGATCCTGTGGCTGCCTAACCTACAATTAGCTGCTTTTTATTAAAAAAGATTCTACATCGATTTTGTTATCCCTTTCTTCAGGAGAACTATCGAAAAAACGGTCCTATAGAGCCCTAAATATAGTGAAAAATTTTTGTCAGGTTTAATACCCTCAGTACGCGACCTGCCGGTCGAACAAAAAAATAAACCTGTACTGAAGTTTCCTGCTTCGTTGGAGCGCTGGCTTTCAGCCGCCAGACGCAGCAGTGCTGACATCTGGCTGGCGTCTGCTTGTGTGTCTGGCTGAGATGACTGCGCCTGCCGCACTTACCAACAGCCAACAGCAGCTCGGCTAACACCGAGTGTGTGGAGGAATGTTCTTTCTGGAATCAAACCAGATGACAATCACCCCTGTTCCAATCCTGCCGAACCAACAGTTCGAAAAGCTGGCAACTGACTTCGCTGGTTTTTCTGACGAAGAAGACCGCCTAACCCGTGAGGATCGCAAAACGATTTTCATCGCAGGTGCAAGCGCTTCCTCCCAAGGTCAAGCTGCCTTCTGCCTGGGCGATGACGGCGAGCGTGTCTGGCTGCCCAACTGCCTGACTTGCTTCCTCAACCGGATCGACATAACTACCCAGCAGTACGAGAACTTTGACCCTCGGGAGATGCTCATCGTTCACGCCACCTCCATCAACGGTGACTGATGGAGCTACCGCACAGGGGTTCGACAGCCACGCTGCAAGTTCTCTCCTGAGCTGCATCAAGGCAATGTCTCCTGCGCAGCTTGCGGAATATGCAAAGCTGATTCTAGTGCCGAAGGGCCGAGCAACAACTTCAACGTCTCGACCATCGCTCCAGACCAAACGGGCTAAATCTGTGTGCGAGTAACTGATGCCGATGTCGGGAGAAAGCTGGGCTACACAGAGCAACTCGACATCATTTCCTACTTCAATCTCTCACAGACCAACGCCCAAGCTGCTCTGACTGCATCTCCTTCTCCTGCAGTTCCAGCGGAGCCTGAGCCAACGCCTGTCGAGGATGAAGTCGTTGAGGCAATCGCCAAGCCCAAGCGACCTAGGCGCAAGTCCAAAGCACTTGCCAAGACTGCTGCCTGATCCAATGGCCTGCTCCGGCGGGGCCCTCTTTCATTGATTAGCTCTGACTGTTTTCAAGCACTTGAGCAGTCGAAACACCAAAAGCCACTTCACTCTGTATCGCAGAAAACTCGCATCGATCCCTCAAGGCTCCTAACTTAATTGGGTAGCGACTGCTACTAAACGTTCACTTCGTCTCAACGGAGCGCAGACAAGCCAGGCCATGGAACGGGGACCTGGATTTCTTCGAGGAACACCCAATGACAACCCTTCTGTATCGCGGCAACGAGTACGTCCAGCAGGACAAAGCTGCTGAACAAACCCCAGTGCAACTGACCTACCGCCGCAACGTTTACCAGAGGCGCCAGAACGATGCCGCTCTCACCGGCGTGCAACTTACTTACCGCGGTGTTTCCTACACCCGCTGAAGATTGTTGCCTCTGAATGCTCGGCCTCGCTTCCCTGGCGGGGCCTCCCCTTGTGTCTCTTTCAAGAGGCGCTACAAATCGAGAATTGAAAAGCCGCCAATTACGGCGGCTGTAAGTTCCGGATTGATCCCCATCACCCGGCCAACACTCGCAGATTAAGCGTTTAATTGGAAAAAAGTCCACAAAATGACGCTAAATCTTGTGTCTTTGTATTTCTGAATACTTAATGAAATCTGGTGCTGCAGGTGCCCGGTTTAACTGCTGGCACCCCTTGGAACCGAATTTTGCTGACGTTACCTTTTCGATGTCCCCCATCACCCGGTCCTTTGAGCTGAGCTCTAAGGGCTTTTTTTATGGCTTTATTGCCGGCTAACGCCGGCTGTATTTGGGGCTGGTCGGAATGAAAAAGGTGAATAGTTGCAACCAAGATCTCGAGGCGCCAACAACTCCGGCCAACCAACCCACTACCCCCCGCATCCAATGCGATTCAAGATCCCTGGACGTGACACGTGTGTCCGCTTGTTCGAGTAGTCCAAACCAACACGCCCTATCGCTTTGTCGACCTGGGTATCGAGTACGCAGACGGCATGAAGGACAGCCTCGCTATCGGAGGTTCCTTCGCATCACTCGAAAGCTGGATTAAAGAAGACCAAGAGGACAAAGCAGCCGCAGCCGAGCAATCGGTCGTCAGTGCTGCTGTGGTCTCGAACTCAGTCGCTTGCACGGCTAATTCAGCTTCCTGGAGTAGCTGCAGTACTTCACAATGACACGGCTTAAATGCCGGTACCAAAGCGGTACCAGCTCTGCTAGGACAGCAGAAATTCAGTTGTAGAAGAAGACTTTTGCCTAAGTTGTGTAATCGGCATTGATTCGGACGTATTGATCGGATAGGTCGCAGCCCCAAGCGCGCCCTTGGCCAGGGCCATCACCCAGCCGGATCCGGATCACCACTGTCTCCCCTCGGAGTACGGCACTGGCAGCATCCCGGTCAAAGGTAAGCGGCTGACCGAACTGCATCAGTTGATGCGGACCAATCCAGAGAGCGACGGCATCAGGATCGAAGGCCACTCCAGACCGGCCAGCGGCCGCAACGATCCGGCCCCAATTGGGATCCCGCCCATGGACGGCCGTCTTCACCAAGGAGGAGCCGACGATGGTCCGTGCCACCTGCCGCGCCACTTGGTCGTCCCGAGTACCCACAACTTGCACCTCCATCAGACAGGTGGCCCCCTCGCCATCCCGAGCGATGGCCTGAGCTAAGTGCTGCATCGCCTCAGTCAGCCCCTGCTCCAGGGCCAAATGATGCGCTGCATCCAACGTTGCACCAGCAGCAAAGGCCAGCACCGTGTCGTTGGTACTGGTGTCGCCATCCACGGTGATGGCGTTGAAGGAACGCTGCACCGCCCGACTCACCATGGCCTTCCAGAGCGATAGTTCAACGGCGACGTCGCAACTGAAGAAACCCAGCATCGTGGCCATATCCGGGTGGATCATTCCCGACCCCTTGGCCATCCCGCCAATGGACACCTTCTGCCCGCCAAGATCAGCCTGCAGCGCCACCTGCTTGTCCACCAGATCAGTGGTGAGGATGGCGTTGGCTGCAGCCGCGCCGGCTTGTGGTGACATCCTCTCCACCAAGGGGTCCAACCCCGCCAACAGTGTCGGCATCGGGATCGGCACGCCTATCACACCGGTCGAACAGATCAATACCGCCTCTGCATCAAGCCCCAGGCGGTCGGCGAGCGCCTGGGTAGAGCGCTGACTGTCGATCAGACCACGGTCACCGGTGCAGGCATTGGCCTGTCCCGAATTGATCAGGACAGCCCTTGCCTTCCCCCCACTGGCTGCCAGTCGTTCGGCACACAGATCGACACAGGCAGCCCGGACGACGGAGGTGGTGAAACTGCCGGCGCAGACCGCCTGCTCCGGCGCCAGCAGCAGGGCTAGGTCAGGCTTACCGGAGGGCTTCATCCCCGCCGCAACCCCCGACGCCTGAAAGCCCTGGGGAGCGGTGACACCTCCAGTGACCATCTGCCAGGGGGATTGCATGGCACAGCCGAGGGAAACTTGAACCATCCTCCTTCGGCAGTATGCAGCGCCGCATCGGTCTCACCGGTGGCATCGCCAGCGGTAAAAGCAGCGTCGGCCGTTTGCTCGAAGCACGGGGCTGGCCCGTGCTCGATGCCGATCGCTATGCCCGCGAGGCCCTTTCTCCGAACACGCCTGCATCAGAAGCAGTGGCTAAGCGTTTCGGCGCAACGGTGGGCAGCGCATCAGATCTGGACCGCAAAGCCCTCGGCCGGATCGTGTTCAGCGATTCCGTCGAACGCCGCTGGCTCGAGGAACTCATCCATCCCATCGTGCGGAAACGCTTTGATCAGGAACTCGATGTACTCGGGAGTGAGCCAGTCGTGGTGTTGATGATCCCCTTGCTGTTCGAAGCGGGATTGGATTCCCTGTGCAGCGAAATCTGGCTGGTGAACTGCACACCCGAACAGCAGCTAGCACGAATGATGCAACGGGATGGATTGAGCAAGGCAGAGGCCCAAGCGCGACTGCAGTCGCAGTGGCCGCTTGCCCGTAAGCACGACCGAGCGGACCAGGTGATCGACAACGGCGGAGAACTCAACGACTTGGTTTCAGCGGTCAACCATTGCGTCCAGCTCTCTCACGGAACCACTTGGTGATCACCCATTTGTGACCGGCTTCCACCGGCATCGCTTCATGCAGGGTGAACGGGTTGGGCGTGCCATCGGCCTGCAAGTTATTCCAAGCCAATCCAAAGCCAGGCACAGGAGTGAAACAACGCCCCAGGCGTTTGAAACAGGTTTCCCCGCCGCGCTCAACCACATTCAAGTAGATCATCACCGTCCAGGTGCGCTGCCCGCCGTTGGTGGTGTGCGTTGTGAATTCCTTGGTGCCGGGGGAAAACCAGT
Source organism: Synechococcus sp. AG-670-A05 (assembly GCA_003211535.1). GTDB lineage: Bacteria > Cyanobacteriota > Cyanobacteriia > PCC-6307 > Cyanobiaceae > Parasynechococcus. The sequence continues at coordinate 6,944 of QCSJ01000079.1, forward strand.
CGGTGTGCTGTTTGAAGTACTCGCCAGGGTCATATCGCTGACCCTGGATCGGTTCCGAAAATCTCGAATCAACTCCGAAAAGCTCAGAGAAGCGTTGATCCAATTGCGCTGCCAATTCAGGGCTGTTCTGGCGCAAATGGCAGGTGCGGCTGGTGCGGTAATCGTTGCTGCCCCTCGTAACGGTAGACGGTTTGAGCGAACTGTTAATCGCTTCAATCACCTCGTCGCACTGCTCTGGGCCAAGAAAGGCCGGCAGCTCATAAACCTGTGCCAGCGGAGTATCGAGACGCCATGCTCTGGGCTGATGATCCGGGCGCGTCAGGGGTGCCTCAAACCAGCGAAGCCAGTTCATCGCTTGAACCGATGGTTTGCTGTCAAACAACTGCACAGGAGCCGCATCGGGTGGAGTTCCCTCGTCGAGAACAGCGTCAATGGCCTCGCGATCAAAACCCTGGGCGAGGGCGCGATCCATCAAACCCTGCCGAGCACAACCACGATCACGGTTGTGCAATAGCCACTCCTTCCAGGCATCGGGAATGGCTGCTGCGTTGTTCATTTACC